>NZ_SOFC01000014.1:0-433199 GCF_004402825.1 Cryobacterium sp. Hz9 | reverse complement strand
ACCCTCGATTCCACGGGAACTATCCCGGCGGCCACAGCCATGGAGAAAATGTCCGGACGCGAGGGAGACCTGGTCCTCGTCAACGGACAACTCACCCCCAGCATGACTGCCCGTCCTGGCGAACGGGAACGATGGCGCATCATCAATGCCTGCGTGTCCCGCTACCTGCAGCTGCGCCTCGACGGGCAGCAGATGTCCCTTCTCGGAATCGACTCCGGACGTTTCGAAGCCGCGCACGAAGTCGATGAAGTCGTGCTGGCTCCTGGAAACCGGGCCGACCTTTTCGTCACCGGCACAGCCGGAACCTCCGTACTGCGCGCCCACGCCTATGACCGAGGCCATTCCGGCAGGATGATGATGGGAGGCGCAGGCTCCGCTGGAGCCGCCGACATCGCGCTGGCCACATTCACCGTGGACGGTGACGCCGTCGCCACAGTCGCCGCGACACCCGGCCAGCCCGTTCCACGTGACCTACGCGCGGCTACCGTAACCGCCCGACGCGAGTTGATCTTCGCGATGGGAATGGGCGGGGATACGGGCGGCAAAATGGGCGGGGATACGGATGGCGGCATGGGTGGCGGCATGGGTGGGGGCATGATGTCAGCCACGATCAACGGCCAGGTATTCGATGCCACCCGGATCGACACGACCGTGCAATTCGACAGCGTGGAGGACTGGTTGCTGACGAATACCAGCCCGCTCGATCACCCCATGCACTTGCACGTGTGGCCGATGCAGATCATTGAACAGTCAGGCCAGCCCGTCGACACCATCATGTGGCAGGACGTCGTGAACATCCCGGCACGCAGCACCGTGCGTGTACGTATCGCGTTTGACGACTTCAGCGGACGTAGCCTGTATCACTGCCACATCCTTGACCACGAAGACAGCGGAATGATGGGCGTCATCACCGCAAACTGACAGTGGCCACAACCGTCAATTCAGGAAAATGAATCAGGAGAAACGAATGAACTACGCACACACCATCACCGTCTCGCTGCCCTACGAAGAAGCCGTCTCCAGAGTGCGGGAAGAACTCGCCAACCAGGGATTCGGCGTTCTGACCGAAATCGACGTCCACGCGACCTTCGAAACAAAACTCGGCATGGAAAGCGCGCACACACTGGGCGACTACCTGATCCTGGGCGCCTGCAACCCGGCCCTCGCCGAACAAGCACTCACCGCAGATCCTGACATGGGATTGCTGCTTCCGTGCAACGTCGTCATCCGACGCAGTCCATCAGCGAATACCACCACGGTGCAAGCTATCAACCCACAAACCCTGGTCCAGTTGAGCACTTCTCCAGGGATACAGAACGTTGCTGATCAAGCCGATGGACGTCTTCTCGCCGCGCTAGCAGCGCTACAAGGAGAAAATAGCAGCAAATAACATGCAATCCGCCACTGAAGCACGGTCAGGCCTTTGTCGCTGAATCTGTGAACAGCAACGCTCAGCGGCGCTGTTCTCGTGGGTTTATCTGGCACGAGGTCATCAAGAACCAAGCGTGCCCAGCACGTTCTTCCTGATCCGTGACGGGCTGATAAACTGCCTATAATTTGCTCATTCATCTCTTGGAGCCCGTGGTCGGGACGGACATCCACAACCTGACGCCCTCACCGGCCGTGCCAGCCCACAGCCCCAGAACGTCCTTGCTCCCCGGCCAGCGTCACGCCGTTGGCCGGAGAGCAAGGTCGGGTGGCAATCTGCCCGTCGCGCGTCTTCACCACGATGGGCCGGGAAACGTGGGGACGAGCACGCCGACGGCGAGATGGTGTTCACGGTGATGGCGGCATTGGCCGATATGAAACTGGTCATCAAACGTGAACGCATCGTGGAGAGTGTCAGCACGCGCCGTCCAGCGGTGAAGGATCTCGGCGGGCTCCGACGTCGATTCACGGAGAGTTGAATACCCGATGCCGGCGAATTCTGCCACCCCGGTCGCGAGAGATCTGAGTATGTCCTGCGCCGCGCCATCCAGGAGGAATGTCAAGATTACCCTGGCGTAGCGCTGTCAGGGTTTATGGCACCAGCACCGCACCGAGGCGGCAGACATTCCCCGCGTTATAGGCGACGCCGTTCTAACCGGTTGGTGCCAGATAACCCCATCAGACCGCTGAGAAATCAGCGTCGACACAGGGCCATCACTTTGTAGTTAGCCGTATGCGCCGCGGGCAGGCTTCACGAGAAGATGGATCGGACCCTATCGTTAGCGTCCGAGTAGCCGGGACCAGAATGATCCGGTCGATTTTTCTTTCACATGCCCGGCGCATTGTTGGCTGCGCGGCACACCGCGCATGACCTGATCAATGTGCTGACCGCAGCCCGCCCACGTTGTTTTTTGGCATACTTTGCACGTTACGGCACGACACATAAGGATCTCCATTCGATGACTGAACTATCGATACATACTATACCCCAGGGAGTATTAGCGTTGACTAGGAGGTGGCCGGTTCGTGCGCTTCCGTGATCATGCCGCGAAGCAGCCATGCGGTTACCTCATGAGTATCGAGGCGAAGCATGAGCAGAGCCGCGGAGACCTGGTCTGGCCGTCCTGTGTGAGCGGAAGAATCCCACGGATGGTCCCGGCGGCTGCCTCGTGTGCTGGGGCAAGGCGACGAATCATCTCGGCCGCGTCAGGCCGGTTGGAATCCTCCTTTATAACCGACAGCTAGGCAAATTCACGGTAGGTGCCGGTGAGCCTAATGCCTAGATTCGTTCTGCGGTGCCGTCCGCGGCGCGGGTCAGCTTGGTGTATTCCCCTGTGAACATTTCGTGAAGCGAATGAAACACGGGGCCTACGACGTTTCGCTGGTAGTGGTGTGTCTTTCGGTGGACGATCTAGGAATCTGTCACAACTCGGGACAGGCCGTTGAAGACGCCTCGCAGTTGGGCTTCGGCAATACCGACGCCGAGGTGAGTGGTGAGAGAGTTCCCCTTTTAGTTGCGGGTCGGGTTGCGTGACTGACGACGCTTCTCGGTCCGGCGGGGCGGCACATAGTTGCACGTGTCGCCGGGACACAATTGCGGCTTCTCCTTGGCGAAGACGCGATAGAGGAAACAGCCAACGCAGATGCCGAAGGCTGTCTCCAGAAAAAGAATGCTGAGGCACACTCCGCAGAGAACGAGCGTGACCGTGTCGTCTATTGCGAAGAAGCCCATCACGATGCAGGAGGTGAAGGCCGTACCGAGCCCGAGCGTCCAGGCGAGCTTTTTCTGGTCAGCGCCCACCCACTCCGGACGTTGGCGGCGCACCATCAGGGTGCCCAAAAGCATGCTCGGTGTGTAGCGAGCGCTGACAAACAGCCGCAGCATCATGTCGACCATGAACAAAAAAGCGAAGGCACGCAGCGGGTCAAATTTGTCGGTTAGAGCAGCGGTCATGAAGGCCACGATGCCGGCTAGGAAGAGCAGCCCGGCCGAGGCGCGTACCGCGCGTTCATTGAAGACGGGGATGTCGATTCCCTCCACTCGTTCGCCGAAATCGGGCGGCGCCGCAGGAGGTGAGGGAGATGTGCTCATCGGGCAGGAGTTCTTAGCGGGCGGCGATACTGGCGCGCACGTCGTCCATGTTGAGGTTCTCGACGCCGGTAATGAGCTCTTCCAGGCTGGCAGCATTCAGGGCACCCGGCTGGGAAAAGACGAGTACGGAGTCCCGAAACGCCATCAGCGTGGGGATGGAGCGGATACCGGCGGCTGCGGCCAATCCTTGTTCAGCTTCGGTGTCGACTTTTCCAAAAGTGATTGCGGGGTGTTTTTCAGACGCCGCGGTGAATGTCGGGGCGAAGCTGCGACACGGGCCGCACCATGCGGCCCAGAAATCAACCAACACGATGGGACTCTGGGCAATGGTCGTGTCAAAGGTGGTCTCGGTGAGATCGGTAGTAGCCATAGACAGAGACTATACCCTTAGGGGTATCTTGCATACCATGTGGGGTATGTGCGAGACTGGGGCGCATACCCACTACACGCCCCAATTCGTGTCGGCGTGGTGGGCCACGATCTTTGGAGGCCACGATGATTTTGACCCAGTACTACCTCAACTGCCTGTCCCATGGTTCGTACCTCGTCGGTGATGAGGCGAGCGGTCAAGCCGTTGTCGTGGACCCTCGCCGCGACATCGACGACTACCTCGCTGATGCCCAGGCGAACAACCTGACCATTGTCGGCGTGATCAACACGCATTTCCACGCTGACTTCGTCGCCGGTCACCTTGAGTTGGCCGCAGCTACTGGCGCCTGGATCGGCTACGGTGCCCGCGCCGAGGCGGACTACGAGATCCGTCATCTGGCCAATGGCGAGAAAATCTCGCTCGGTGAGGTGGAACTGGAAATTCTCGACACCCCCGGGCACACCTGGGAGTCCATCAGCATCGTCGTTCGTGAACATGCCGGCGATGCCGTGCCCCATGCCGTCCTCACCGGCGACACCCTCTTCATCGGTGACGTGGGCCGTCCCGACCTGGCCGCATCCGTCGGCGCCGATCCCGACCAACTGGCCCGCGCGCTCTACGCATCGATCCACACGACGCTTCTCGCCTTGCCTGATGCGGTGCGTGTTTTCCCCGCGCACGGTGCTGGTTCCGCCTGCGGCAAGAACCTCTCCGACGAGCTCGAATCCACCATCGGCACCCAACGCCTGACGAACGCGTCCGTGCAGCCCATGACTGAAGACGACTTCGTGACGATGATCCGCGGCGGCCAGCCCGCAATCCCCGGCTACTTCGCCGTCGACGCGATGATCAACCGCAGCACACACGAAATCATCGGTTCCACCCGCGAACTGGCACCGCTCACATTGACGGATGTTCGCAGATCCGTTGAACGCGGAGCCCGCGTTCTCGACACCCGCAGCCCCGAGGACTTTGCCCTCGGGCATCTGGCCGGGTCCATTAACGTGGGACTGGACGGTCGCTTCTCCGAGACGGCCGGAATGGTCATCCAGCACGACGACAACATCGTGATCATCGCCGAGCCCGGCCGCGAAGCTGAAGCCGGAATGCGGCTGGCCCGCATCGGCTTCGACCGAGTCGCCGGATACCTGACAAATCCAGCGCAGGCGTTCACCGACCTCGGCCCGCTCGTGCAGGTCGGTGCACGGGTCGAGCTCGACGACTTCGAGGCTCTGCGCCGGGACACCGCCGCCACAATCCTCGACGTACGCAACCCCGGCGAAGTCGAGCAGGGTGCGATCCCGGGCTCGCTGCACATTCCCCTCGCCGAGCTGAGCCAGCGCCACGCCGAAGTGCCCGCCGGACCCGTGATCATCCACTGTGCCAGCGGCTGGCGTTCAAGCGTCGCCGCGAGTGCACTGCGGAACCTTGGCCATTCAAACGTCACCGACCTCATCGGCGGCTACAACGCATGGGCCGCCCGATATGCAGTGAAAGCCTGATAGAGATAACGCCGCGGCTGAACACCTAACCAATGCTGGCTTCACGGCAGACACGATCGTCAGCGGCCTGCCTCAGTGGCAGGCCGCAAAGCTACCCAGCATCGCTCCGCTCCCGCACCAAACTGAAACGGATCCACTATCTCTGACACCACACGCACCGTCAGCCCTACTTTGCCACCGATTGAGGCAGGCGAATTCCACCGATGGGTTCTCAATCATGACGACCTGATGATCATCGATGTGAAGGATGGCTCGGAGTTTGAAACCCGGCATATCCGGGGTTCCTATCACGTGCCCCTCCACCTACTCAAAGAGCACACTGAAGAATTTGCGGCGCAGATGGCCCCCCGGGTTGTGCTGGTGTGCCAGTCGGGTCGACGCGCGGAAGAAGCGCGGAAGAATCTTTACGCGGCTGGCCTGAGTGGTGCTCGTGTGTTGACCGGTGGTGTGGCGAGCTATGCCGCCGCCGGCGGCGATATCGTCACCGGCCGCTCCACGTGGGCTATGGATCGACAGGTACGCATGACGGTCGGGTCCCTGGTCTTGGCGAGCGTGCTGGCGGGAGGGTTCATCCATCCGCAATTCTGTCTTCTCGCCGGCGTCATCGGCGCCGGCCTCACAGTGTCGGCCGCCACCAACAGTTGCACGCTGGGCCGAATTCTGTCGTGGATGCCCTGGAACCGCGCGGTTTCCGAGCCCACGAAGAGCGATGTCCTCGCTCAGCTGGCGCCGCACGCATGATCCCGGCCGCGCTGCTTCTGGGAGTGATCGTCGGTGCGCTCCTCGGCCTGGTCGGTGGGGGCGGGTCAATCCTGGCTGTTCCGGCATTGGTCTATGGTGTCGGCTTACCCCTCGAAGAGGCGATACCGACGTCGCTGATCGTCGTGGGAGCGGCGTCGGCGGTCGCCTTGCTTCCGCGGCTGCGCGCCGGCGTGAACTGGCGTCTCGCCGGCATTATCGGCGCCGCCGGAATCCCCACCGCCTACCTCGGCACCCTGGTAAACCGACTAGTTCACCCCCAGCTTCTGCTCGTCGCTTTCAGCGTGATAATGGTCATCGCCGGTGTGCGGATGTTCTTTGCCACCCCCGCCGCAAGTGGCCCCTGCGCGCTGCCTGGCGGCGGGACCCGGTGGCGCAGTTGCCTGCCCCGTGCGCTGGCAACGGGCACCGTGGTGGGGTTCTTGACAGGGCTGCTCGGCGTCGGCGGCGGGTTCCTGATCGTTCCGGCACTGGCCCTCGTGCTCGGACTTCCCATGGGCGTTACGATCGGCACGTCCCTCGTGATCATCGTCATCAATTCGGTCGCCGGCTTCAGCGCCCACCTGAGCGACCTGCAGATCGATTGGGCCGTCACCAGCGTCTTTGCGGGGACGGCCATGCTGGCATCCTTGATTGCGGGCAGACTCGGCCGAGGGCTCCCCGACCGCGTCCTCAAAACGAGCTTCGCGATCCTTGTGCTCTGCATCGCCGTGTACGTCGCGGTTCGCGCCGTCGTGGGCTAGCTATCGCAAGCGGGATCAGGCGAGTGAGAGGAAAAGCTTTTCAAGCTCATTGACGCTGAGCTGCTTGGTTTCTCCATCCGCGCCGGTATCAATGAGGCATTCCTTCATTGCCGACGAGATGATCGTGAACCCCGCACGGTCGATGGCGCTCGAGACGGCAGCCAGCTGAGTGACCACGGCACGACAATCAGCGCCGGACTCAACGGCGCTGATGACGGCGCCGAGTTGCCCCTGCGCGCGCTTCAGTCGATTGAGGGTCTTGCGCAGGTCGTCGCTGGCGTGGGTCGCGGGTTTAGTAATTCCCATGAGGGTGTACTCCTGTTGGTAGGCGGATGCGCGGCTGGTTTTGTCTAAGACCACGATACCCCTTAGGGTATCAGTATATTCAAATATGGCAGCAAGCGTTTCACGATGAAAAGTAAATGAGGGCTATTCGAATGCGTGACCAGCGCACCAGCAGGGACGAATCATCACGGCGTGCCCCTTGGCGCGGCACGCTGACCGGGCTCGGCGTGGACCTGCGTCGCTGGCCATCCCGTCGCTGGTGGGTTGCCCTGGCGACAGCATTATTTACGGTGGTCTTCATTGCCATCCCGACGGACTTAATTGACACGCCATTGTTTTCGAGAGAGATCCCGCCAACCGTGTGGTCGTGGCCGGTGCTCATCCTCAGCGCGGTCTTGACGGGCCTGGTCACCGCCACCTATGTGGCGCACCCGGAAGGCGCCCCGCCCAGTAGGGCGGCCGGACGGGTCGGCATGGCCGGCTGGCTGGTAACGTTCTTCGCGGTGGGCTGCCCCGTCTGCAACAAATTGGTTCTCCTCGCACTCGGGACAACCGGAGCGATGCAATACTTCGAGCCGGTCCAGCCGTACCTGGCAGCAGCGTCCATCGTCTTGCTCGGCTGGGCTCTCTATGCGCGCATGACTCGAGAAAATTCTTGCCAGCTCCCCGCTCGGGCCGATGCTGAGGCGGAAGCTCTGGATCGTGTTCACTGACCTCCGAGTCTGGCCCGCGCGACGCTGGATGATCGTGGCCGCCATTGCCGTAGGCGCGTTCATTACTCTTGCAACCGGCTACGCACCTATTGCGGGCGGCGCAGGCGCTGCGCTCTGGTGGACGGTCGCGGCTACTGCCCTCGGAGCGAGCGTGATCGGCTTGATCGTTGCTAGTTATATCGGCACCCCCATCGGCGCCGACGCAACTCTCTGTGATGCGCGGTGGCCGGCTCTGGGTCTGATTGCGCTCTATCTGACCACCGAAGTCCGCTCCCTCGACCCGGTCGTGAGCGGTGCCGCTCGCCCGGTCCTGGCCGCTGCCGCCCTCACCCTGTTGATCTGGGCGCTGCGCGAGCGACTGGCCAGCGAGCGTCGAGCCACCACCCGCAGCGATTCGTCAGAGTCCCCTGATGGTGAGGTCTGCACCACTTGCACGCCCTTGTTCCCGCGCTCCCGGAAAGTCACCCCCGAGCTGACCACACTGACACCCACGTCACGCACCCGTCAGGACACTTAGCCATGAAGAAGACACTCACCGCCATCACAATTGCCGTGGCGGCACTGCTCAGCATGGTGGCCTCCGCGAGCCCCGCGCCGGCGCCCTCCATCGCTGTCACCTCCAGTACGGTCATCATCGATGTGCGCACCGCAGCAGAGTATGTCGGTGGACACCTGCAGGACGCCATCAATATAGACGTGCAGTCCCCGGACTTCGACACGCTGATCGCGGCGCTGCCGATCGACGGGGACTACATCATCTATTGCGCCACCGGAAACCGGTCGGCTGCAGCCGTCACCCGCATGGCCGACCTCGGGTTCACCGCGTTGGCTGATGCTGGCGGCATCGCGGACGCGTCTGCCGCCACCGGACTGGCCATCGTCGTCGACAAATAAGTTTCCTCTGTCCGCACTTATTGTATACCCCATGGGGTATATTTGGGACTTTAGCTCGACTAACTCAGGAGTCACTATGTGCAGTCCCATGCGATGCGACAATTGCGGAAAAACCACTTGGACCGGATGCGGCATGCACGTCGACGAGGTTATGGCCGACGTCCCCACGAGTCAGCAGTGCACCTGCGCCGCCCGCTCGAACTCCTAACCACCCTCGGGCGTCGCACAGTTCTTCGCTAACTACCAATAGATCTTGTTGATCTCGAACCTTGCGAATACGACGCCCGACTACGGTTGGCTGCCGCGACCAACGGGGTTCCCTCTGCACAACACCCTCTTGAAGCAGGGTTCGCTATTTGGTGAAGCATCTCGGAGGGGCCGACGCTTCTGCAAGCGAGGTGTGCCGAACTCCGCGCCAGCAAGCTACGCACGGACGGACGGAACCGTGCCAGCGATCGCCGGCGTGGCACACGCTCACTGGTCGGCCGAGCGGCTCATGTCGGCCCGAATTGGTCAGAGTTCTCGCTGACGGAATCGATGACCTGCAAGAGATTCAAATTAACACCTATTCGACGTTGCTGCCATGAAATGCCGGTCAATATCGTGGGGTTGGGTGGGGCGCTGGATGGGTGGTCGTCACGGACTTTGGGGTCTGCGTTGATCTCGTGCGGATCGAAAACAGGGCCAGTGCCGCGTTGACGGTGCACTGCCGGGCCGCTGCCTCGGTTTGCCTGCCTTAGGGTCCGGTTATGCAGCCCGCTGGTCGTCGGACTCTCCACAACCGGCATCAGGCGCTTCGGATGGCCGCGCCCGTGGAATTAATTCCGCGATGTGATGGAAAAGTGATCTGGCACGACCTTCGAGTCCCGCGCCAACAATGGGAATTGGGAATTACGTGAACTACCCGCAGCGAGGAGTTTACGTAATTCCGGCGATTAGTTTACGAAATTCTTGCGGCAACAAAAAACCGGCGATCGCATCGCCGGTTTTCTGCATTAAGGCGCCGATTCTGAGAGTGCTCGTCCCAAGAAACGCTGTGATCCGGGCGTGGTCGGCGGTTAAACACCGCTTCGCCCTGTTTTTGGCAGGGCGAAGCGACTTTTAATGCAGGTAACGGAATTGTTGACGACCGGGCGGCCTAGCTGGGTGGTGGTGACGGCGCCGTGTCGGTGGGTGGCGTCGCCGCAGTGATTTCAGCGCTGGAATAGTACGTGCTCGCGAAGGACTTGTTCTTCGAGGTGAGAGGCACTCGGGCGAGCTCACTCTGAATGAAAATCAAAATCTTTCGGATGTTGGCTGAGACGAGTGCGAGGGTCACGGCCAGCGATGCGAAGGTGTTGCCGCGGGCGCGCCGTTTCATGGGGGAGGCGATGTCTTCGGTCGCGGAGTCCTTGATGAACGCGTTCTGGGATTCGACTGTGTTGCGCAGTGCGTAGTATCCCTTCCAGGTCGGGCTCTTGTGGGGGTAGGTCTGCCCGTACTTCAAAGCTTTGTCTTTGGCGGGGTCTTTTCCGGCGGGTATCACGATGGTCTTTTTGCGGATGGGCTCGATGAGTTCGCCGGTCTTGTGGTTGAAGGCTAAATTGTCGTAGTTCTTGGGGTCAGGGTAGAGATATTGGCGTGAGCCATCGGGCCGTCGCTTGCCCTTGGGCTTGGCGCGGTACTTCTCACGCTGGGCGATTCGCTGGTCTCGCAGTTCTTTGGCTTGACGCACGGGTTTCGAGTCGCTGGAGAGGATGCCGTCGTCTTCGCGCGTCTCCTCGTCGACCGGCACGCCGGTGTCGGCTGCCTTGCGGTCCTTTCGGTACAGGTCAAGGGCGTGGATAAGGTCCTGGGGCATGTAGTGCACGTACCTTCGTCCTGCTCGTAGTCGAAGACCGGCTTCGCGCCAATGGCCGCCAGCGAGGCCTGTAGGGTGTCGGCGGTGCTGCGGGGCAGGTACGCGCGGTCCTTCGTCGACGATCAGACGAGCCAGCCGCAAACGGGCGCGCGAGGATAGTTCAGCATCAGCGTGGGACACGAAGGCCTCCGGTCTTGTGAAGCGGGCACTTGAACATCTCCACTTCACAACCGGAGGCCTTCTTCACGCCCGAAGATCAGGGCGTGTCACCACACAAACCCAACCAACCTCCCTGGGCAGTACACCTAGTCGCGCTGGCCCTGCCGTTATTCGAGCAACTTGCCGGCCTGGCTGACGTTTTCCATCAGTGCCGCGATCTCGGCGGGAACCGGCGGGATCTGCTCATGGGCGAGCGAGCCATCGGCCGACCACACTAGGTTCACCTGCAGGGCGGGGTCCATGTCCGGGTAATCGCTTCTGTTGTGAGCACCGCGGCTCTCCCGGCGCTCCAGAGCGCAGACCAGGGTTGCTCGGGCGGCCATGAGGGAGGCGCGCAGGTCGAAGGCATGCGCGAGGCCGGAGAAGCCGGCGACATCCGGATGCACGCCGATTCGTTTCTGGCGATCGTCGAGGTCGTCCAGCTGGCGTAGGCCCTCGAGCAGCCCCGCCTCGTCGCGTACGACTCCACCGAAGTCGGTCATGGTGTTGCGGATGTCTCGCTGCAGGGCTCGCACATTCTCTTCTCCGTCCGAGGCAAGAGTGTCGGTCACCTCGCGTTCCGCGGCGTCGATTGTTTCTTGTGATCGGTTCTGGGAGGTGATGCCTGCGCTGTATTCCGCTGCAGCCTGCCCGACGATCCGGCCGAAGACGAGGAGCTCGATGAGCGAGTTTCCGCCCAGCCGATTGGCTCCGTGCAGCCCGCTGGAGGCCTCGCCGATCGCGTACATCCCCACGACATCGGTGGAGTGGTCGTCCGGTCGCACCCACACGCCGCCCATGGAGTAGTGCGCGGTCGGGGCGATCTCGATGGCAGTGGTGGTGACATCCAGCACCTGCAGTTCCAGCATGGTCTGGTAGACGCGGGGCAGGCGCGTCATGATCGTCTCGCGGGGCAGGTGGGAGATGTCGAGCAGCACGCCGCCCTTCGCGGTGCCGCGTCCCTCCTTGATCTCGGTGTATGCGGCCAGCGCGACCCTGTCGCGGGTCGACAGCTCCATGCGCTCAGGGTCGTAGTTGGCCATGAACCGCTCGCCGAGTACGTTTCGCAGCACCCCGCCCTCGCCCCTGGCGGCCTCGCTGATCAGGGTGCCCGCGGCATTCTCCGGCTCGAGGATGCCACTCGGGTGGAACTGGACCAGCTCTGCGTCGCGCAGTCGGCCGCCGGCATCCACCGCCAGCTTGAAGGAGTCGCCCGTGTTCTCGTCCCGCCGGCTGGAGGTGCGACGCCAGATGCGGTTATGTCCGCCAGCGGCGATGATGACCGCGTCTGCGATGATCGTCACCCGGCTGCCGTCGCGTAGATCGAAGCCGTACGCGCCGAACACCACGTTGTCGCGCACCAGGATGCGGGTTATGTACACCGAATCCAGGATGGGAACCTCGAGCTGAGCGGCTCGGGCGACCAGGGTACGCTGGATCTCGAGTCCGGTGTAGTCGCCCGCGAACGCGGTCCGACGGTACTTATGGGCTCCGAAATAGCGCTGGCTGATACGACCATCAGCCTCGCGCGCGAACGGCATACCCCAGCGCTCGAGATCCTGGATGCCTCGGCCAGCGTTCTTCGTCACAATCTCGGCCGTGTGTGGGTTGGCGAGAAAGTAGCTCTCCTGAATGGTGTCGGCTGCATGCTGTTGCCAACTGTCTTCGGCATCCATCGTGGCCAGGGCCGCATTGATCCCGCCAGCCGCCAACGACGTGTGTGCGTCGTTCTTGGGACGTTTGCCGACGGCGAGAACGTCGACTCCGCGCTCGGAGAGTTCGATTGCGGCGCGCAGGCCGGAACCCCCGGTCCCGATGACGAGGACGGAGGTAGAAATGCGGCGACCAGTGACGGTGTTGTCTGGCATGAAAACGGCCTTTCCGGGCACAAAGACGGAGACGCACCGAGCGCAACTCCCACCCTCACGCTAGCTCGCGTTGCTGGACTTTTGCTCTAATTTGAAGACGGCCTAGATGTAATGCCCAGGGAGGTTGGTTAAGCGGCTGTGGGGTGGTTTGTTTCCGATTGCTGAGTGGAGTCTGTGGTGATTGTAGTAGTGCAGCCAGGGCTCCAGAGCTGCGCGGCGTTCGGTGTCTGAGGTGTAGAAGCGTCCGTAGGCCTAGCCGCCGCCGAGGGTGCGGTGGAAGCGTTCGATCTTCCCGTTGGTCTGAGGCCGGTAAGGGCGCGTCTTCTTCGTTTTGATTCCGAGCTCGTTGCAAGCGTCTCGCCAGGCGTGGGACTTGTAGGCGGACCCGTTGTCGGACAGCACCCGTTCGACGACCACTCCGCGTTCAGCGAACCAGGCCACCGCGCGTCGCAACACCCCGATGGCGGTGTCTGCTTTCTCGTCAGCGCAGATCTCCGCATAGGCGACGCGGGAGTTGTCATCGATGACGGTATGCACGAACGAGGTGCCCAGCCGGGCCGTGCGGTTAGCTGCCCGAAGTCCGGTGCGCCGGGAAGTCGCCGCCCGGTTCGCGCCGCCCTGTTGGCGTCCGTCGTAGCGGTGGCCGCCACCGTCGGGGATGTTGCCGAATTTGGTCACATCGACGTGGATCATCGAGCCCGGGTAAGGGTGCTCGTAACGGTGCACGGGCTCACCCGTGACTCTCGTGATGAACGACAACCGGTTGACCCGATACCGCACGAGGACAGCGTGCACGGTCGAGGGGGCAAGCCCCAGCAGGGCGGCGATCTGAACCGGCCCCATCCGCTTGCGCCACCGCAACGCGATGATCTTGCGTTTGAGCACTTCGGGGGTCTTGTTCGGTGAGCGCAGCGGCCGGGAGGAGCGATCCTGCATCCCGGCTACGTAGTGCTGGGCGAATCGGTCGGCCCACCGTTTCGCGGTCGGCTACGAGACCCGGAACATCCTCGCGGCTGACGAAACGCTCCATCCTTCGTCGACGATCAGACGAGCCAGCTGAAATGAGACTGCCCTAACTTAAATGAGACATGACAATTTAGCGGGAGACCTATTTGCAGAATATGCGAGTAGGTACAGTACAAGCTGACATAATCAACAGTATCGGCTGTGGCACCTGGCGAGGACGCGCAGGCCAGACACAAGTCATTTGCCGCACGGCCCCTTGGGGCAATCTGTCTCATAACCAATGCGTGTCATAACTCATGAGATGTAAGACGACTCGAAGCCCGGCAATTCACATTGCGCGGCCACAGAACGCCGCCATTCGCCAAACTCCACAGGCGTGAAATACATACGCCTGAAGCCAAGTTGGGGTACCCCCACATTGTCATCTCGGGACGAGACCTATTAGGCGTAGACGCACCAGGCAGGGCTCAGACGGTCAGCCCACGTTTCTATGACCGCATAAGTTCCTTGAAAGAAAGTAACGCAAGAATCAAAGTCGGGCGCGCTGCCGTTTCTACACTCCGGGCTGAGAACTATTTGTTGCACTCCCATGAAAAGGTTCGCCGTTTCCTCAGCAATGTCTGCAATCGCAGCGGGCGCTGAGGAGTTGTCCTTGATTTGGTCGCAGATCGGCGCTCAACAGAGCGGCCGCAGTGAGGAATGCATCGATTTGAACCCAACACGGGTTTACCTGTGCCCGTAAGACAGGATCATCACCGGCAACCCCTGCAGAATCTGCGGCTGCGTATGCCTTGCAATCCACTGATTCCTGGGCTGACGCGTCCAGAATGCCAGCTCTCGCAATGACGATGTTAACGACTTCCACGGTCGTGACCGCGGGGGCGGCAGCCTGTGTTGCAGCAGGCGTGAACGGGATTGCCTGTCGCTTGTCATTCTCGATGCCGGCAGAACATGCAGTTAGGACAACCAACCCAATGGCCAGCACCCCGATTCCGCCGAGAAGTCGTCCGATGTGCATTTGTTTCCCCATTGCTTGTGAATTTGAGAATACCGCCGACATTCCGTTCGTCGGTGCGTAAACCGCGAGTTGCGCACGGCACCAAGTCATCCTGCCGCATGATCTGGCGTGGGAATCCGGCCGGCGCTCGTCTAAGACTTCTTCAGTAGTGTCGTTCTGCCGCCGTTAACCATTCCATACGGCGTCGTGCTCTGGTTCCTTGATCGCGGAGTCGGCTTTGTCGTCGCTCACAGCGACGACAACTCCAAGAACGTCATCGATAAGCGTCTTCCGGATTTGATTCCTCCGACCCCCAAAGAACGCGAGGAAGTCGGAAAGCTTGAGGGGCAGGTCGTCGAGGTCGTTGTCCTCGAGGTACTTCGCTCTTCTCGCCTCCGAGATAAAGTGTGCTTCGATGAAATGGCCTCATTTTCGGTTGGCGTCAACAGAAGCCAAATTATTCGCTGCGCCAAGCTCCTCGAGGTGTTGGGGTCTGGTCAGCTGTCGGTATGTCAGACTCCTCGGCGCAACCCACTGTTCACTACATGGAGGGCCGGCATCGCTAGGACGGCGACCGATCGGGCGCTGAGGTGGAATTAATTCGGCGATGTGATGGAATCGAAACTATTCGTCTCAGCTCCCTTTAGCTCTATGAGTGGCCTGTGGGAAATACGTGAACTACCCGCAGCCATTCGAACCCCTGAGTCCCTTACAAACACCGGGACTCAGGGGTTTTCCTTTGCCCCAAAATCGGCGTTTGCCCACATTCTGCCCACAATTTGCCAAGGTCGCCACCCAGTTGCGATTGGTTGAATCCGCCATCTCTTAGTGGGGCACCTTGTCGACCGGGAGCAAGTCGTCTGCCCGCTAATCGATATCCGTGTGGCATTCGACACAGAGAAGGTGCTCCGCCGGTCACCTGCGGCCGTTGCCGAAACGCAAGCCGCAGCAAGTGGATGGCGTGACGATGGCTGATCCCGCGTGTGTTGGGAATCGACGTGGAGGCGTGGTTCCATGGCGTTGTGAAGGACCCGGCCGATGACCAGCACGTCCCCGTCCCGACGGCAGACGAGGAAATGTCGCGGTCGTTGAACAGCCACGCCAGGGGAGCGGGTTGCGTCGTGGCGTGGCCTCTGTCTGACTAATCTGCGGCCGAACGGCGCACGAAACGGGCCCTCACCGCTGACGCTGTGAGAGCCCGTTCCTGTTTGATCCCGTGGACGTTACCCAGCGGTCACGGTCACCGGACCCACGACGCCACCCCGGGTGGAATCAAGCCAAACCGAGCCAGGGTTGCTGGCCGAGGTCCTGAGCCGATAGGTGAACACTCCACCGGTCTGCGGCGCCGGCGCGGCGGTGATCGGCGCTCGTCCGATGACAGGACCGGTCGGTCCGCCACTATGGATCGTCACGGTACCGCCGACCGACGAACTGATGCCGTCGACTCTCAAGTCGCGCGACTTCCACCTCGCCCCGGTGACACTGATCTGACTGGCGATCGGCGTGATTCCCACCTCATCGGTGCGCACGGTAGAACCCGAAGTCACTGTCAGTCGGAAGGTCAACGGATTGTTCGTCATCGGTGTCGCGAAGAGCGGCAAAGAGAACGTTGGCTTGACCGTCGTGGGCCCAGAGAGGGTGACGCGGTCGGGATCCGTCGGCCCACTTAATATCTGCTCCCACAGGTAGGTCGTTTCCGTGCCGGTCGAGCGGCTGCCGTCCAGCACCACCGTGGTCGCGGTGACTGCCCGAGTGATCGCCTGATCGGCACCCGCGTTAGCTACGACAGCGCCGAGTGCTTGGACCGGATCGGACTTCGCCGATGCAGCGCTGGCGCCGTTCGCATTACTCGCAGTGATCGTAAACTGATATGCCGTATCTGGAGCCAGACCGTCGAAGACGAGCGTCGTCACGTCTCCCGCGGTGGTGCGTGGGGGGCCCGCCGCAGCTCCATCAGCGGTGTAAGCCTGCACCGAATACCCTGTCACACTGAGTCCCGGCGCCCCGGGGTCGGCAGCAGACCAGTTCAGCGTCACGCTTCCCGTGCCGGCAAGCGGTGGCGAGGAGAAGGTTGGCGTGGAGGGAAGAGGATCATTCGTGATGGTCAACACCACTTGGCCCTGCGCCGACAGGTTGCCGGATGGGTCGACCGCGGCGAAGTTCACAGCTGTCGTTCTGGCAATGTTGACGGGCTGCGTGTAGAGCACAGCAAGCGCGGACAACGTGCCGCCGGATAGAAAAACATCCGACCCGTCGGTCGTGTAGTAAATCTCAGCTGCCGCCTCATTGGAGCTCAGAGTAAGCTGCTGGGCGGTGCGGAACGACCCGCTCTGGGGGGAGGCCGTGACTAGGGGCGCCACGATGTCGGTGACCGGGATGGCATGCACGGCGGGAAAGGTCTCGCCCGCGCTGCTCACTGAGACGAGGAAAACGTCATATGTCTCGGCTGGATTTAGCCCCGAGATCGTGGTGGTCTTCGCCGCAGGGGAGTCGATGCGCTTGCCAAATTCCGCGCGCTCTCCGTTGACGACCGTTTGTGCGACCGCGTGAACCCGGTAGCCGGTGATTGCCGGGGTGCCGGGGATCGCTTTTGCTGGCGTCCACGTGATCTTGAGGGAATCTGCCACCGTGGCGGCGATCACATCGGTCGCTCCGGCGGGACCTGATTGCAACGGACCGTTCGGGCATCCGCCCATTCCAGGACCGCCCAATTCGCCGAACTCGGCGATGGTGAGGCCCTGGCGGTTGGCGGCGGCATCCTCAAGCTGCCAGGACATCACGCGCACACCGCTCCCGGCGGCAGCGGCGATGCCGGCAGTATCCCGACTGTCGAACACGTAGGTGGCCGTGAAAGTGTTAGGGCCCGCAATGCCGAACACGAGCGATGAGCTGTAGCCCACGTTGGCTGTGAGCGGTCCAGGCACCGCGCGCACGTCCCGACGGCCGATAGGGGTGCCCTTGAACGCCGGGTCGACGATTCGCTGCTCGATCTGAGCTTGATTTGCACTATCGCCAATGAAACCGGTGACGGTGACGGTGACGCCGTCGGCGGCGAGCACCGGCGCTGCTGTCACATATACGTCTTGGGTCGAGGTGTCACCGGCTGCAGTTGCACCGAACTTCATCGACACGACGTCTCCGGACCGGATGTCAGGGGTGACCTTCGGTGCCGTGCCGGCTCCCCAGCAGACCCCGCCCGGGTGGTTGACCTCGAACGCGACATCGCCGGCGCCCACAACCGACTCCGCTGAGCCGATCACACCTACCCCGGGACGCGTAACTTCCACGGTTGCGGTCTCGCCAATGTGTTCCTGGTAGCCCTCGATGGTGATGAAGTCGCGGTCAGGGAAGACGACGATGTTGTTGGGAAAGGTCGGTACAGCCGCCGAAGCGGCCGGTACGGCAATGATGAAGGGTGCGATCAGAACTGCCGCTGAGATTCCAAACACGGTCGCGCGCCTTCCAGAAGAAATCCTGTTTCCAGGACCCGCCGCAGATGGGCTTGTTTTCACGGTCATCCACTCCTTCATGAGAATGCGTGACTAATTCACGCATAATTGCACTCTCGTACCGGGGCCTTGGAAAAACCATGATGATCAGGCCGCCATCCCAAACATCGCGGGCACTTGATCGAGAGCGCTTAGCAATGCCGATCGAAGCGTTGCAACGGAGCGGTGTACGTGCATCCCGTCGTGCGGGATAGTGATGCGGCGAGACTGTTCGGCTTGTTGAACGCCGTCTGGCGGCGAAGGGCCCACCGTTGCACGATGGCCGCGTCGGTAGCGAAGCCCGTTCGTGGCCACGGAAGCGCGGTAATACCCTGCACGTTTCCGCACAGGTATCGGTGGAGTGTAGGTGCATCTCCCTCTTCGCGTCAGGGACCTCGTCGACAAGGAGCAAATTCAACTGGTGACACAAGCCCTTACTTTCGTCGGTGACGATCGGCACCGTTTTCCTTGCTGGTTCCGACGCCCGGTTTGCGCCACACGGACTCGACGCAGGCGAGTTCGTCGTCAGTTGCCATTCGGAACGGTCCGGCGCTTGTCGCCTCGACCGAACGCCGGGATTGACCGCGGGTAGCGACAAGGCTGGCGACGATCGATACGGTCAAGATGGAGGCTATGACGAGAAGCGATACCGTGGTGGGGATGTAAAAGACTTCGAGCAGCAGCATTTTCACCCCGACCCAGACGAGGAGTACGGCGAGGCCGATCTTCAGATAGACGAAGCGGTGCATCAGGTCCGCGAGCAGGAAGTACATCGCCCGGAGCCCGAGAATCGCGAACGCGTTGGCGGTGAAGACGAGGAACGGTTCGGAGGTCACGGCGAATATCGCGGGAATGGAGTCGACGGCGAAGACGATGTCGGTGACCTCGACGAGCACGAGTACGGCGAGCAACGGGGTCGCCAGAAGAATCCCGCCTTTCCTGATGAGCAGGCGCTGTTCGTAAAAGGCATCCGTCATCGGCACGTGCCCGCGGAACCAGGTGTAGGTGCGTGACTTCTCGGGGTCGAAGTTTTGATTCCGGTGGCGGAGCATCTGAATGCCGGTGAAGACTAGGAACGCACCGAATATGTAGAGCACCCAGCTGAAATTCTCGATCAGGACAGCGCCTGCAGCGATGAAAATTCCGCGGAAGACTAGCGCTCCGAGCACGCCGAGAAACAAGACGCGGTGCTGAAACTGTGGTGGTACGGCGAATGCGGTGAAGATGATCGCCCAGACGAACACGTTGTCGACCGCGAGCGATTTCTCGATCACGAAGCCAGCGAAGTATTGCTGGCCGAATTCGGCCCCGAATAGCCACCAAATGATAGCGCCGAAGGAGATGCCGGACGAAACCCAGAAGATCGACCATCCCGCGGCTTCTTTCACACCGATGATGTGCGCCGTGCGATGGGCGATGAGGTCGATGGCGAGCATGGCCATGATGACACCAAGAACTGTCAGCCAGGCCCATAAAGGAACAGTCATTGCGGATGCTGCCTTCCGAGGTAGATTCACTCGGAGGTCTGGTCCAGCCTGGTCGGGCCAGCTCCGCCGAACCCCGATGACGGGATCGAATTGACGACGAAACTGCTGGGGATTACTCCCCTCCATGTGGTATCAAACCAGACTTCGGCAGCAAAGTCGATAGGTTAAGGCCATATCCACTATCTCTGTGGTGTTTTCTCGGCACCGGTGAGCACCGCCGCGACTTTCGGGTGCGACCGGCCGAGCATGGTGGTGACCTCGCGGAACTTGATCCAGAAGTCCCAACGGCCGATGAGGGGTCGTAACAGCTATGCGCCTCGACTCTGCGGAATATCACGTACCCGACCTTTCCCTTTGAGTGCTAACCCGTTGAGAACAGCTGGCGTATCTTCGCCCAACCGTCCATATTGATCGCTTTCCATGGTGGGTGGCGGCCGTTTTCCAGTCGGCGTCAACAGAAAAATGATGGACCGTCTCGGGCGTCTGGATAGATTGGAGAGTCCGCATCCTCATCGGATAGACGAGCAGGTCGTTCGCGGCCAGACCAGGCTGGAAAGGCACTAATGGAGATCTTTGAGCTTAGTGAAACTGTTGTCGTTGGAATCGAAGTTGTCGCTGACTTCGGCCAGCTACGCTCCGAGATGCCTGCAGCCTGGCGCGAGCTCTTCTCCCGTCGAGACGAGCTGCCCGCCTCAGGCACTGGCGTCTTCGTTGAGGCCAGCAACCATCTAGGCGACGGCCGTTATCGCGAGACTATTGGAGCAGTTGCTGTCGTCGAAGGCAGTCCAGTGCCTGATGGTATGGCTGTGGCTCTCCTGCCCGGTGGACGTTTCGTCCATCACCGGCATGACGGTTCGGTGGCAACGATCGCCGATGGTTTCCAGGCCATCTATGACTGGGCTGCAGAGCAGGGACTTGCTCTCGGGAACCGCAAGCTTGATGTCGGGTACACCGCCGACGGTGTTCAACAACCGCACGAACTGTACGTCGATATCCTCATCTGACGGCGGCTTGGCGGCGAAGACGACCGCGAGGTCGTCACTGATCTGCTGGGGGCTCCGGTTCTTCCGCAACCGCTCCTCGACAACAGCGGCAAGTTGCCGGTCGTTAGCCAAACTTCGAGGGAGACCATCGCGGCGCTTGGACTTCGTCCCTCGTCCACGAGGACGCATTCATATGCCCGCCTGGTTGACGCGCATCGTAGCGCTGTCAGGATGCCGTCGTCCCTCGCACGCCTCCGATAGGGTTAAAGGTGTCCTCGCCATACTCGGCACCCCTCGATCGGAGGAGCTCCATGTCCACCACAGTCACAGGCGTCATCGCCCGCTCGAAGGGCGCGCCAGTCGAACTGGTCGACATCGTCATCCCCGATCCCGGCCCGGGCGAAGTCATCGTGGACATCGAAACGTGCGGCGTCTGCCATACCGACTTCCATTACAAGGAGGGCGGCATCAGTGACGACTTTCCCTTCTTGCTCGGGCATGAAGCCGCCGGGCGCGTCAGCGTCATCGGCGAAGGTGTCACCCACGTCTCGGTCGGCGACTTCGTGGTGCTCAACTGGCGCGCCGTCTGCGGCGAATGTCGAGCGTGCAAGCGGGCCGAACCCTGGTACTGCTTCAACACCTTTAACGCGACCCAGAAGATGACCCTCACGGACGGAACGGAGCTCAGCCCGGCCCTCGGTATCGGCGCTTTCGCCGAAAAGACCCTCGTGCACGCCAAGCAGTGCACCAAGGTGAATCCGGATGCCGACCCCGCGGCCGTCGGACTCCTCGGCTGCGGCATCATGGCCGGCATCGGTGCGGCCATGAACACGGGCAACGTCAGCCGAGGCGACTCTGTCGCCGTGATCGGCTGTGGCGGGGTGGGGGATGCTGCGATTGTGGGATCACGCTTGGCTGGCGCATCCGTCATCATTGCCATCGACCGCGACCCCAAGAAGCTCGCCAAGGCCGAACAGCTCGGCGCCACGCACGCCATCGACTCGTCGAACCTGGATGAGGCTGGCGTCGTCGCAGCCGTGCAGGCATTGACCGGTGGATTCGGTGCCAACGTCGTCATCGACGCGGTCGGCCGTCCCGAAACCTGGCGGCAGGCGTTCTACGCCCGGGACCTCGCCGGAACGGTCGTGCTGGTCGGGGTGCCGAACCCCGAAATGATGCTCGAAATCCCACTTCTCGACGTCTTTGGGCGCGGCGGCTCGCTCAAATCGAGCTGGTACGGCGACTGCCTGCCCGAGCGGGACTTTCCCATGCTGACCGACCTGTACCTGCAGGGACGGCTGCCGCTTGACGAATTCGTCAGCGAGAAGATCGGCATCGGCGAAATCGAGGCTGCGTTTGAGAAGATGGCAATCGGCGACGTGCTGCGCTCGGTGGTGGTGCTCTGATGACCGCACGCGTTGACCACCTCGTCACCGTCGGCACATTCAGCCTCGACGGCGGCACCTGGGACCTCGACAACAACGTCTGGATCGTTGGCGACGACACCGAATGCGTCGTCATAGATGCTGCCCATGACGCCGACGCGATTCTGAAGGCAGTAGGCGAGCGTAAACTGCTGGCTGTTCTGTGCACCCACGGGCACAACGACCACATCGGTGCAGCCGCCAGCGTGAGCGCCGCAACGGGCGCGCCGGTCTGGCTGCACCCGGCCGACACCATGCTGTGGGAGATGGTCTTTCCAGCGGGTGCGACGGCCGCTGCTGTCGAGACTGCTGCGTCTGCTGCGGCGAACAGGCGCCCGAACGCACTGGAAGACGGCCAGCTCATCGCCGTTGCCGGTATCACGCTCGAGGTGCTGCACACGCCGGGGCACTCGCCAGGATCGGTCTGCTTCTCTGCGCCAGAACTCGGCACAATCTTCAGCGGAGATACGCTGTTCCACGGTGGGCCGGGCGCGACCGGCCGTTCGTTCAGCGATTTCCCGACGATCATCGACTCCATCACCACCACGCTGCTCACGTTGCCGGCTGCCACTGTGGTTCGCACCGGGCACGGTCAGTCCACGCTGATCGGCGACGAGGCGAGTCAGCGCGCAGAGTGGATCACTCGCGGGCATTGAGCCGGAACAGCGCAAGCTGCAGCTCACTCGAATTCGTCTTGCACTTTGTGCGTAGTTGCACTTAGTGTAAGCAAGTGATGTCGCTTACCGCCACTCCCGATCGCCGCGCCGAGCTCAAGGCGAGGTACCGCCAGGCCATTCTGGATGCCGCCGACTCGCTCATTCGAGAGCGGGGCAAACCGCAATTCAGCGTCGACGAACTCGCTGAGCGCGCCGACGTGTCCAGGCGCACGGTTTTCAATCACTTCTCGTCCCTCGACGACGTGATCATGACGACCTGCGCTCGGGTGCTCAGCGCGACCGTTGACGAATTCCGTGCAGCGACGGCATCGACTCCGCTGGGAGACGGTGGTCGTGTCGACCTGTTCGACGAGATCACCGCGGCTTTGCGCAACATCGATTTACCACCCGTGGTGGGCTACCTTTCCGGCGTGCTCACCGCGGAAGGTGTGGATGGCCGCTCACAGCACAGCATCGGCGATGTCTTCACCCGCACCACGGAACAGCTCTCATTGGAGATCGCCGAACGCACCAATGCGATCGACGCATTCGAGGTCGCAATCCTGGTGAGCTCTGTGATGAATGGCATCGCGGTGGTGTCTGGCCACTGGCTAGCCCGCACGGGCGGGACGCTCGACCCGGCCTCGCGACTTGTGTGGGACGAACTGCTCGACCGCCTCGTATCCACCATCCGCACCGGGTACGCACCTTCCAGCTGAACACTAGATCCGTGATTTCCGGTGACGCGCTGCGAGGCGCCACCAGGTTCCTCGACTCCTCGACCCGACTCCTAGACTCGACTATCAAGAAAGATCTTGAGGACTATGGCATCCCTTCTCTACCGACTCGGACGGTTCTCCGCCCGCCGAGCATGGTCGGTCATCGTCGCATGGGTGATCATTCTCGGCCTCGCCGGTGGTGCGTTCGCGTTCTTCGGTGGAACGCTGACTTCTTCCGTCAGCATCCCGGGCACCGCCACCCAGAAGGTTAGCGACGAGCTCGCTGCGAAATTCCCTGCAGCCAGCGGCGGGCGGGGCACTGTCATCTTCACTACGACGGACGACTCCAGGTTCACGGCCGCGCAGAAAACCGCAATCGGTGACTTGCTCACGCGCACGGTCGCGCTTGACGCGGTGAAATCGGTGACGAACCCCTTCGATACCCAGGCCCAGATCGACGATCAGGCGCAGCAGATCGTTGACGGCCGCCAGCAGATCGTCGATGCGACGACTCAGATCGATGCGGGGCAGGTGCAGATCGATGCGGCCACGGCTCAGGCCAACGCCGGACAGGCGCAGCTCGATGCCGGCCGCTCGCAGGCCGCGGCGGCGGGGCAGCTCGCTGCCGCTCTACCAATGCTCGATGCGCAGCAGGCGCAAATTGATGCTGGCGCAGCTGCGATCGCCGCGCAGCAGACGACTCTCGACGCTAGCCGTACCGAACTCCACGCCCAGGGCACCACGCTTGAACAGGGAGCCGACCTGCTCGACCTGGCCGCTGGCATCCGTCAGGTATCCACCGATCAGACGACTGCCGTTGCCAGCATCCAGTTCGACACATCACTCAACCAGGTGCCCGCCGAGACGAAAGAAGCCGTCGTCGCCCAGCTGAACGACGCTGGGATCGACGGCGTCACGGCTGAGGTCTCCAATGACATCGCCGCCAGCATCCCCGAGATTCTCGGCCCGGGCGAGATCGGCGGTGTGATCATCGCGGCCATTGTGCTGTGGGTCATGCTCGGAACGCTGATCGGGGCGGGGCTCCCGCTGTTGAACGCGCTCATCGGCGTGAGCGTCGGTGTACTCGCTTCGCTCGCACTGTCTGGAACCGTCGAGATGCTCTCCGTCACCCCGGTCCTCGGCGTGATGCTCGGGCTCGCGGTCGGGATCGACTATTCGCTGTTCATTCTCAACCGGCATCGAACGCAACTGCGCAACGGGCTGCCCCTGCAGGAGTCGATCGCGCTGGCCAACGGCACCTCCGGCAATGCGGTTGTCTTTGCGGGCGCCACCGTGCTCATCGCCCTGCTTGCCCTCAACCTCACCGGCGTCCCCTTCCTCGGGCTCATGGGCACGGTCGGTGCCGTCTGCGTCTTCGTGGCGATTCTCATCGCGATCACCCTGACGCCGGCGATGCTGGGCCTGGTAGGCACGAAGATCCTCACGAAGAAGGCCCGCGCTCGGGTCGGCCACGCCGAGAATCATGCCCGCGTTCCGTCAAAACCAATGAACACCATGCGCGCCGTCGTGACCGTGGTTGTCGGAATCATCGTGCTGCTCATCGTGGCCATCCCGGCGCTCTCGATGCGCCTTGGCCTTCCCGCCGGCTCGTCTGAGCCGCTCGGCTCGAGCGCATACAACGCCTACAAGCTCGTCGACGACAAGTTCGGCGCCGGCGTGAACGGCCCGCTACTCGTGGTCGCCGACCTCGATGCAGCCGTCACGGATGCGGACCTGCTCGCCGAACAGGTACGCATCGGAACCGCGCTTAAAGCGGAAAACAATGTCGCCGCGGCCGTGCCAATCGGAGCATCCGATGATGACCTGCTCCTCGCGTTCCAGGTCATCCCCACGGAGGGGCCGACCAGCGAATCAACCGAACAGCTCGTGCGTGACCTGCGCGGTCTCAACATCGAGGGTGTCGCATCCCTCGGTGTCGCCGGGAATGCTTCCGGAAACATCGATGTGAGCGAAAAACTCGCCGCCGCACTCCCGTTGTACCTGCTCGTCGTCGTGGGGCTCTCGTTGATCATCCTGATCTTTGTGTTTCGTTCGATCCTTGTGCCGGTCACCGCGACGCTGGGCTTCGTGCTGTCGTTATTTGCGTCCTTCGGCGCGATCACGGCGGTCTTCCAATGGGGCTGGCTCGGGCCGGTATTCGGAATCCATGACCCCGGGCCCATCCTGAGCTTCTTGCCCATCCTCGTCGTTGGTGTGCTGTTCGGGCTGGCGATGGACTACCAGCTGTTCCTGGTCAGCGGGATGCGCGAATCGTTCGTCCACGGCGCCTCGGCGCGACTGGCCGTACAGCGCGGTGTTCACGCGGGGCGCACCGTGGTCACCGCTGCCGCGCTCATCATGGCTTCGGTCTTCTCCGGCTTCGTCTTCTCGAACTCGGTCATGATCCAGTCGATCGGCTTCGGGCTCGCTGTCGGAGTGCTTCTCGACGCCTTTGTGGTGCGGCTGCTCATCATTCCGGCGGTGATGCACCTGATGGGTGATGCGGCCTGGTGGCTGCCTAAATGGCTGGACCGTATCCTGCCCAACGTCGACGTGGAGGGCGCGTCGCTCGAGCGATCGCACCCAATTCCGTTCGTGAGCGAACTCGAGCGCGTTACGACGCCCAGCGCCTGACCCGTCGCAAGAGAAGTCTCGGTGGCGCAGCTGTAATTTTATTAAACGGAGAAGATTGCTCTAAAATACAGGTGGACGTTGTTCACCGAGCCGAGGAGACATCATGACTGCCGAACCGATCACCATAACTGCCGGGCCGATTGGCCATGAGCACGTCGATACGACAACGGGCACCACGGCGACGTGTGCATGCGCCCACGAAGACAGCGAAGCGATCATTCTGGACAGCCGCACCATCCCGCACGCCATCCGCCACGCCGCGATCTTCGGTGCGCTGGAGGCAATTCAGCCCGGAATATCCCTTGACCTCGTGGCATCGCACGACCCGCTGCCGCTCCTTGCCACACTCGAGCGCAAGCACCCCGACGTCTTCAGTATGAGCTACCTCGGGAGCGGTCCCGAGGTGTGGACCCTGCGGTTCACGCGAATTGCGTAGCGCTTCGGCATGAAACCCAGCCTCAAACGCCGGCTCTGGCACCAGATCACCGGCATGCTCGTTCCGGCCTGGTTGGTGCTGGGGATCGTCAGCGTCGTCCTCTACCGCGGATCGTCGTTCGGGCCCTGGCTGATGGTGCACCTGCTACTGCTCGGCGCCCTGACGACCGCAATCCTGGTGTGGAGCCAGCACTTCGCCGACAGTCTGCTCAAGAACACTGCTCCTGGCGGCCGGTACTGGCTCGGCGTTCGACTGACCGTGCACACGGTTGGCGCGGCGATGGTGATGATCGGAATGACCGGCGCCTGGTGGTACGCGGTACTGGCTGGAGGCATCCTCGTCGGGATCAACGCCCTCGTGCATGCCACAATTCTCGTGCGACAGCTGCGCGGAGCACTCCCGGCCCGGTTCTCGCCCCTGGTGCGCTACTACATTGCCGCCGCTGGATGCCTCTTGGTCGGAGTAACGCTCGGCATTCTGATGGCCCATCCCGGCAGTACGACAGCTGGCGACGCGACCGCAGCGGCTGACTCTTACGAGCGGCTCTACATCGCGCACATCGGTCTGAATCTGCTCGGTTGGGTCGGGCTGACCGTCATCGGCACCGTCGCTTTGCTGCTCCCGACCGTGTTGCACTCCCGCGTACTGTCGACCACGACAGCGGCCGCACGCCCGACCCTGCCCATTCTCCTCGCCGGTCTGGTCGTTCTGGGCAGTGGCACCTACGCGGACTCACGAATCATCACCGCGGCCGGTGTCGTGATTTACCTGGTCGGCCTCGCCCGGGTGCTAGGGGAGCTGGTCGGCCATGTGCGCCGGTCGCCGGCGGTCAGCTACGCCGGTTGGAGTCTCACCGCAGCGCTTGCCTGGTTCGCGCTGTGCGCGGTCGGTTTTGCCGCCGTTGTGGTTAGAGCTGCCAGCTGGTCGGATGCCGCGGCCGGTCTCGAAGCGCTCGTGCCATACTTCGCCGTCGGCTTCGGCGGCCAGATCATGATAGGTGCGCTGAGCTTTCTCATTCCGGTTGTGCTCGGCGGTGGCCCGCGGGCGTCCAAGGCGACCGCACGCGAACTCGACCGTGCCGGCTTGTTTCGAGTGGCCGTCGTCAACGGTGCACTGGTGCTGACCCTCCTACCGCTGTCCGACCTCGTCACCGACGTGCTTGGCGCGGTCATTCTCGCGACGCTTGCTTTCTTCATCGTTCTGATGATGCGGGCTCTGCGCATCAACCGAAAGAATCGCACCCCTCCGGGGTCGGGGCTGCCGCCCCTGGCCCACGATGTCGCGGCAGTTCCGGCACCCCAGCCGCGTTCTCGCCGTAGCATGGTGGTCGCCGCCGCGGCGGCCCTCGCTTTGACGCTCGCCATCGGAGTCGCGCTCGACCCTTCGGGTGTGAGCCTCGCGTCGGGCTCGGGATCCAACGCCACCGGCCACACGACGACGGTCGACGTCACCATGGCTGATACCCGCTTCAGCCCCGATACGATCGACGTTCCCGTCGGTGACACCCTGGTGATCACCCTCACCAACACCGACGGCATGCTCCACGATCTGGTCTTCAGTAGCGGAGTCGAGTCCGGCTCGGTTGAGCCGAAGGCCACGACGACCGTTGAGGTCGGTGTGATCGACGCCGATCTCGATGGCTGGTGTTCCATTGGGGGCCACCGACTGCTCGGAATGCTGCTGACCGTGAATGCGGTCGGGGCAGAATCGGCCGACTCCGATGATTCCTCACAGCTGCGCCACGGCGCCATGGGCAGTGATGCGTCCGAGGGCACTTTTGCTGCGGATGACATCGATGTGATGGCCGAGCCGGGAAGCGATTTCGTTGCCCGGGATGCGCGACTGGCGCCCACGGCACCCGTCACGGTGCACACGAGCACGATGACCGTGCGCAATACCGAAACCGAGGTTGCGCCCGGCGTGACGCAAATGCTGTGGACGTACAACGGCACGGCCCCGGGACCGGTGCTGCGCGGCAGGGTCAACGACGTGTTCGAGATCACTTTCGTCAACGAGGGCACAATCGGCCATTCGCTCGACTTCCACGCCGGCTCGCTCGCCCCGGACAAGCCGATGCAGACCATCGACCCCGGAGAAGAGCTCACCTACCGGTTTACCGCCACGCGGTCGGGTGTCTGGCTGTATCACTGCTCCACAATGCCCATGTCAGTCCACCTCGCGAACGGTATGTTCGGTGCGGTCATCATCGACCCACCCGGGATGTCTGTCGTCGACCAGGAATACGTGCTGATCCAGTCCGAGTTCTACCTCGGGCACCAGGGGGAGGAGGGCGATGCGATCAAGGTGGCGACCCAGCGGCCTGACCTGCTCACCTTCAACGGCTACGCGAACCAGTATGTAACCGCGCCGTTGACCGCGACCGTCGGCGAGACGGTGCGCATTTGGGTGCTCGACGCCGGCCCAAACGAGAGTAGTTCGTTTCACGTCGTGGGTGGCCAATTCGACACCGTCTTCTCGGAGGGGGAATACCTTCTGCGCGACGGTGGCAGCACCGGAACGGGCGGGGCGCAGGCGCTGGCGCTGATGCCCGCTCAGGGTGGCTTCGTGGAACTCACGTTTGACGAAGCGGGTACCTACCCGTTTGTGAGCCACGTGATGTCGGATGCGGAGAAGGGCGCGCGCGGGCTGTTTCTGGTCACCGGCTAGCAGCTATCAGGCGATTCAGCACCCGCCGCCGAGTTGCGGGCGCGGTGGCTGCGCAGCTCGCCGTTGATGCTGGGTTCGAGAACGGTCGGGGTCGATTCCCGGGCAGGATAAAATAGAGATCACCTGCACGAGGAAGTGGTGGCGCAATCATCTGGAACCGGTCCCGGCGTCGTGCTGACGCTCACGCACACGTCATTGAACCCGACGTGATCGCTGAGCTGCCCGACCTCGAGCGCACGGTCGATGAAGGTCTGCTCATCGCGGTGTCGGCTGTTCGGATGGCCGTCAAGAACGACATCATCGTCGGCGCACTGCGCGAGCACTTCGACTACGACCCCGGGCGGTACGCCGACAACGCCCGCGGAGAGCTGCATCGTCTGGCCCGACAAAACGAAGAGTATGCCCGGCGAGTCAGCCAGATGGGCCGGGACCTCGCGGCCATGAAGTGGCGGCTGAGTTTCACCGATGACCAACGACACGACCTGAAACAGTTCGCTCTGAGGTTTCGGGTACACGAGCGATTGACGCTCGCTCTCGATGCCGTGGCCGACGATGACGACCAGGTGGCGCGGATCGTGGCGACTGCCCAACGGTCGGCGAGCGAGGAGGTGAGCTCAGCGGTCTCCTCGAAGCTCATCGAGCTGGCCGTCGATCAGCGCGAGCCGGACTACGCCGAACATCGCGGCGAACGTCTGGAAGCATTCGTGCTCATCAACCTGGCCATTCTGAAAGCCAAGCACGACGCGGCCGCCAGACCTGAATTCAACGAGTACTAAGGCTGGTTATCACCTCGGCCACCAGTCGGTCGAAGACCGGGGTGCTCAGCGCGACGAAGAGCGCGACGTTGCTGACAACGGTGGCCCAGAACGCCCGGGCAAAGCTCACCTTCCGGGTCTTGTGCCGCAGCACCTGTTGAGCAACGATCGCGCCCGGCCAGCCGCCGAGGAAACCCCAGACCAGTAGGGTGCGTTCCGGCACCCGCCAGCCGCCGAACCTTGCCCGCCGCTTGTCGAAGGCGTAGAGAGCGAAACAGAGCGAGCTGGTGACCGGATAGAGGCCCGCTACCCACAGTGGGCGGGGCGCGTACACGGCGCCGATCAGGTACAGCACAGCGAAGCCGGTGATGGCGAGGTAACTTCTGCGGCCCATCGTGCTGCGGGAGCGGACGCGGACCATGGACCCATGCTAAGGGCGGGGCCTTGCCAATCCCCAAACCGGTGAACGCGAAGCCGCCGAAACCATGCTCCGGCACGATCGAGACCACCATTGTGGTTGTCGGTGTGCGGGAATCGATGCCCGATCGCTCACCCCAGGGCAGACCCGAATTTTTCGAAGAGTCGGACCCGTCAGTGCGCGTACACTGAGGGTGTACCAGGGGTGGACTTCTTCCAGGGGCACGCGTTGCATTTCCATCAATACCCGGGGGTGTGACTTTCAATCTGAATAAGACCTGGCCCGCGACGCTGAGCAAAAGCGTTGAGGGTCTCGATTGATTCAGGTGTATTCGAACGGCTCGATCGGCCGTAGTGGCCGGCGTTCACGCGAGAACCAGTTGTCTCGTAAATTTGTTATTGGCGGGGCCGGCGCGGAGGTGTCGCTGCGTCCTCAGGCAAGAAGAGGAATACATGCAGCTGGGCGGGCGTATCGGGGCGGCCATCGTTGGTGCGTTCGGGCTGATGGTGTTGTACGCGTGGTACACGGAGGGCGCGGTGCCGGCAGGCATGGTGACCGGTCTGTTATCGGTGAAGCCGACCGCGGCCCTTGTCTTCGTGCTGCTCTCGCTCGCGATAATCGCATTCGACCGCGTGCGCCTCACCATTATCCTCGGTGCTGCTGTGCTCCTGATTGGCGCCCTGACGCTCGCTGAGTACATCTTCGCAATCTCGATCGGCGTCGACACCCTTCTGCCAGGGTTCGACCTCAACGGGATCGATCCGAGGATGGCGCCGGCCACGGCCTTCTCCCTGTTCGTGCTGGGCGGTTCAGTCCTCTCGAGCAGGCTTGTCCGGAGCACGCTGACGCTCGCGCTGGCTCTCATCGTCGTGTGCGTGAGCCAAATTGCGATTCTCGGCTACGCGTATGGCGTTTCCTCGCTCTACAGCGTCGGCGGGTACACGAGCATGGCGTTGTTCACCGCCCTGGCGCTCGCGGTATTGTCGTCAGCTACATTGCTTCAACATCCGCTGGCGGGGCTGGCCGGATTGGCCAGAGACGGCGGCAGCGCAGGAAGACTCCTCCGTCCGGCGATACCGTTTTTCATTGTCGGTCCGTTCGCGATGGGCTGGCTGTGTTTGTCTGCACTGCGCTTGGGCTGGTTTGATGCCCCATTCGCAGTGGCCCTCCTGGTCCTGAGCATGACCATAGTCGGCTCCGCGTTGACATGGCTGGCGGCCTTGCGGCTTCGCGAACTCGACCGGCAACGTGACGGTGCGCTGACCTCGCTGGCCGACACGAACGGCATGCTGGAGACCACGGTAGCGATCCGCACCCAGGAGCTCGAAGAGACGGCCGACGCGCTCCAGGCGCTCGTGCGGTTGGCTCCGGTGGGTATTGTGCAGTTCGACGCAACCGGAGGGTTGCGCGCCGCCAACGATCAATGGCTCAGCCTGAGTGGGTTGACCGTGGAGCAATCCATCAACGACGGTTGGATGACGGCACTGCACCCCGATGACGTCGAACGGATGCGCGCAGAGTGGAAAGAATGCGTTTCTTCCTCCACCGCGTATTCGGGCACCGTACGGTTTTGCACTCCGGATGGCACGGTCAACTCCGTGCAGGTCAACAGCACACCCATTCGTAGTAAGGAAACCGTCACCGGACATCTGGCCAGCGGCACGGACGTCACGGCCTTGCGGGCGGCGGAAGAATCAGCCTCAGCAGCCCGCGCGCGTTTTGAGGCCGCCTTCGCCTGGTCTCCCCTCGGTACGGCCATCGTCTCGCTCGACGGACGGGTGTTGGAAGCCAACCCGCGCCTACTGCACTTGGCCGGCCGGTCGACGACAGTCCTCAACCAGCCCATTGAAGCGGTGTTTATGACTGACGAATCGGTTGGAGCAGAGGACCTGTCCGCGGGACGCCTGGTGAGTTCACGGCAGCGTGTGGATCGGCAAATGCGGCGCAGCGACGCAGAGGAGACCTGGGTGAAGGTCAGCGTTGCTGAAATCCACGAAGGGGGGCAAGCTGGAGGGTTTCTCTATCAGCTGGAGGACATCACGGCTCGTCGTCTGGCGGAGGCCCGCGTGGAGCACCTGGCCTTCCACGACCCGCTGACGAACCTGCCCAACCGGCTTCTCCTGCTGGATCGGCTGTCGCAGGCGCTGCTTCAAGCGGCCCGCCACGGACGAGGAGTCGCCGTTCTTTTCATCGACCTCGACCGGTTCAAGGTCGTGAATGACAGCCTCGGGCACCACGCCGGTGATGCGGTCTTAGCTGAAGTCGCTGCGAGGCTCCGCGCCGGCGTGCGGCTGGCAGACACGGTTGCTCGAATCGGCGGAGACGAATTCGTCGTGGTCTGCCCCGATGTCGAGAACAGCGGCGACGTGGCTGAACTCGCAGGCGCCCTTCAGGAGGCAATCGCGCTGCCGATCCAGATTGGCGAGAACGTCGCATCCGTTGACGCGAGCATTGGCATCGCCTTCGGCGTCGGCCATGACGACCTCGAACTGCTCCTGCGCGACGCCGACCAGGCCATGTATCTAGCGAAGGATCGGGGGCGCGGACGCTTCGAGATTTTTGACGACGACCTGCGCGGTCGAATCGACCGGCGCCTCGACACCGAGATCGCCCTGCGCAGCGCCGTCGGCCTCGGCCAGATTGAGACCTGGTATCAGCCGATCGTGGACCTTCAGGCGCGAACGGTCGTCGCCACTGAAGCGCTCGCTCGCTGGCGGCGGCCCGAACGGGGGATCGCGATGCCCAACGAATTCATCGCGATCGCCGAAGAGGTGGGCCTGATCAAGGAGATCGGTGCCGAGGTCCTGGGGCAGGCATGCCTGGCAGCCACCGCACTGAGCGGGAGCATCGCCGTCAGCGTGAACGTATCTCCGCGACAATTCGTCCGAGACGACTTCGGTGCTGTGGTGAAGCGAGCCCTTCGCATCTCCGGGCTCGCGCCGGATCAGCTCTGGTTGGAGCTGACAGAAAGCGCCGTGACGGAAGCAATCGGCTCGGCAGCCAGAACATTTCAGGAGCTTCGGGACATGGGCGTGCGGATAGCCATCGACGACTTTGGTACGGGTTACTCGTCATTCACTCATCTCAGAGAATTCGACGTCGACCTGTTGAAGATCGATATGTCTTTCGTGCGCGATATTGAACACTCCACACGTGATCGGGCGATCGTAGAAGGCGTCGTTCGCTTGGCCGAATCGTTGCGGTTGGACGTCGTGGCCGAGGGAATCGAGTCGGCGGGCCAGCTGGAGCTGCTGGAAAAGATGGGGTGCCGCTTCGGCCAAGGCTACTTATTCTCCAAACCCGCGCCGGACGCAGCACCCGCCGTGAGATTCAAGGAAATTCAAGACGCCCTCGGCCACCGCCTAGTCTGAAGTACCCCTGGACGGGGGGAGGTCGCGGCGAAACAAAACAACATATCTGTCCGTTACTATCACCTATATGGGGGTGCAATTTTTCAGCCGGTCAGTGGGCCTATTGGTCGCCGCAGCGGCGTGCAGTGCCGCGACGGTGCTCTGGGTCGCGGTGGCCTCAGACGACCCCACGGCGGCCAATGCCGTCGACGAAGGTGTGCTGTTCGGTGTCTGGACCTACCTCTATGCCCTGGATCTACCGTCCCCCCGAGTGTTGCTGGCCGCCGTTGCCCTGGCCATATTTTTCGCCGCTGGTATTGCCCTGATCGAACGAAGGGTCACCAATAAGTCCCGAAGGTCGTCTGACTACCTCGCTACCCCGCTCGCCCCCAAAATCGTCATGGAAGCTACCCGAGGTGTTTTCGCCGGTCCCGTTGCGATCACCGTCTTGATCCCTGCCTACAATGAGGAAGCGTCGCTGTCAGCCACCCTCTCGTCCCTCTTATCGCAATCACACAGGCCGGAGCGGGTGATCGTCGTCGCTGACAACTGCACCGACGGCACCGCGGCCGTCGCGCGCAGTCATGGCGTCGAAGTGTTTGAGTCGGTGGGCAATACCAAGAAAAAGGCCGGCGCCCTGAATCAGGTTCTGGCGCGCATCCTGCCCGACCAGGGCGACAACGACATCGTCATGATTGTCGACGCGGACACGACCCTGGATGCTGGTTTTCTCGCGGCTGGCGTTGCGCGCTTCACCAGTGATCGAGCGCTGATGGCGATTGGCGGTTTGTTCTACGGTGAACCGGGCGCCGGGCTGCTCGGTCAAATGCAGCGAAACGAGTATGTACGCTACTCCACGCAGATCAAACGCCGCCGCGGCATGGTGTTCGTGCTTACCGGAACCGCATCGATGTTCCGGTCCCGCGCGCTGCGGGCGGTCGCGAGCAGTCGCGGCGATACGATCCCCGGGAACCACGGTGATGTGTACGACACCCTGGCGCTCACCGAGGACAACGAACTGACAATCGCCTTGAAGTCGCTCGGAGCACTCATCATCTCGCCGTCCGAATGCACCGTGGTCACCGAGGTCATGCCGACACTTCGCAGCTTGTGGGTGCAACGCTTGCGCTGGCAGCGCGGTGCTCTGGAAAACATCGGCGCTTACGGCCTTACGCCGTCCACCCTTCGATACTGGGCCCAACAGCTCGGCATCGGCTACAGCGTGATCGCCCTCACCGCCTTCCTCTGCCTCATTGTTATAACGTTCCTGTCGGTGAATCACTGGGTATGGTTCCCCTTCTGGTTGAGTATCGGCACCGTCTTCACGATTGAACGCGTGGCATCCGTCTGGAAGGCGGGCTGGGCGGCCCGTGTGCTTGCCGCCGCTGTGATTCCGGAGCTACTGTTCGACATGTACCTCCATGCCGTGTACATCAAGGGAATCATCGACATCACGCGCGGAGAACAGGGGAGTTGGGGCCACGTGCAACAGCGGAGCACCGTGCGATCGATCGAGACAGGATGATCGCCCTGATGCTGGATCCACTGGGTATCCTGCTCCCCGAGTCTGTGTTGCAGTCCGATTTTTTCGCCATCCTCGCGACTTTCGTGGCGATCAACACGGTGATGTACGCGGCGCTCGCGATTGCAAAAATCCTACCGAGGGTGTACCTCGGCGATCTCCTGCCGGGGCAGCGCCGCCGCTTCGAGACCCGGAGCATCTACCCGGAGACCCCTCCAGATGCGATTCCGAAGGAACGCCACGGTGAAGCATTCGTGCAACCCTGACGATAGTGCTGTGGTCATTCTCGGCGGTGTGGGCCAGGCTACCGATATTCCGGGTTGGGTTCGGCACCGAACCGTTCGCCGTTGTCCCACTTCTCCCGCACGTTGCCGAAGGCAGGGATGCCACCATTCGCTTTCAGGATGGAAGCCAAGTGCATCAGGTTCCAGGTCATGAACGTGGTATTACGGTTGGTGAAGTCACTCTGCGGACCTCCGGATCCCTCGTCGAGGTAGCTCGGTCCCGGGCCAATCGCGCCAATCCAGCCGGAGTCGGCGGCGGGCGGAATTGAGTAGCCGATGTGCTGCAAACTGTAGAGCAGGTTCGCGGCGCAGTGCTTTACGCCGTCCTCGTTGCCGGTGATGATGGCGCCGCCGACCTTGCCGTAGAAGACGTACTGACCTTTGTCGTTGAACTCGCCCGAGTGTGCGTAGAGCCGTTCCACAATGCGCCTGGTCACCGAACCGTTGTCGCCGAGCCAGATCGGCCCGGCCAGGACCAGAATATCGGCCGCCTGTATGGTGGTGAACAGAGATGGCCAGGCATCCGTTTGCCAGCCGTGATCGGTCATGTCAGGGTAGATTCCCGTGGCGATGTCGTGGTCTATGGCGCGAATCATGTCGACTTCAACGCCCTGCTCCCGCATGATTCGAGCGCTGAGGTCAACGATGCCCTGGGTGTTGCTGATCTCAGGGCTGCGTTTGAGTGTGCAATTGATGAACACGGCGCGCAGTTCTGAGTACTCAAAGGATTCCCGGTTCAGGGGCTTTTGGGTGCCGCTTATCTCCGTCATTCGTCTAGTAAAGCACCGGGTCAACCGTGTGAACAGGGGCTGATTTCGGCGTCGACGGGCTCGCGGTCGCGGCCGCCAGCTCGGTTGCCGGAGCCGGTCAGGGTGGGACGCGGGCAGCGTTCCCACTCAGCGCAAAAGCCTATTAGACACCCTCTTTTGTGCTTTATGGCCGGCTTCCACGACGCACTTTCTCCCGGAATAACGGCGTCATTCCCCGAAAAATCCTCCAGCGCGCGGCAGGCGGCGGTGGAATATCTGAGGCTGACACCCGCGCTGCGCACCCAGCGGCGCGGAGAGCCCGCGATAGCTGGTATAGTTTTCAAGTTGTCTCCGGGCGTTACAGTTCGCGGGATTGACATGCGCTCGTAGCTCAACGGATAGAGCATCTGACTACGGATCAGAAGGTTGGGGGTTCGAATCCCTTCGGGCGCACAGGTGTTGAAGCCCCTCTCAATGAAGTCGTCGGAGGGGCTTTTTCATGCCCCTTGACGGCGCACACGTGCCCACTCGGATCGCCCTCGGCCTTGCGACTATCGCGGGGATAGACTCGGGAGCATGTCCCTGCCACGCTTCTTGTTCGCCGATCAGCTCGGCCCGCACTACGACGACGGCGGGGCAATCGTCCTTGTTGAAGCGACCGCCGTGCTGGGTCGTCGTACCTACCATCGAGCCAAAGCCCACCTTATTCTCAGCGCGCTGCGGCACCGCGCTCGAGAGCTTGGCGACCGCGTCGAGTTTATCCACGCGGAGCATTACCGGGATGCGCTCGCCGGACGTGACCTCGAAGTAATCAACCCGACGTCCTGGGGCGCGCGGGCGCTGGTTGCCGAGCTTGGGGCATCCGTTCTGCCGAGTCGGGGTTTCGTGACGAGCGAGCAGGACTTCGCCAGCTGGGCGGACGGCCGGCCCGCGTCCCGACTCGTGATGGAACAGTTCTACCGCCACGTGCGCACGAACACCGGAATACTCATGCGCGGCTCGGAGCCGGAGGGTGGGCGCTTCAACTTTGATCATGACAATCGGCAGCCTCCCCCGAAACATGCGGTCGGTCTCGGCCTGCCCGACCCGTGGACGCCCACAGAGGACGACATCGATCAGGAAGTGCGTCGGGACCTCGACCGGCTTGTGAGTGAGGGTCGTGTTCACCTGATCGGAGACGATGGCCCGCGCCGTTTCGCCGCTACCCGCGCCGAGGCCCTCGCGGCTTTGGACGATTTCATCGACACGCGGCTGCCAGACTTTGGGCCGTTCGAAGATGCTTCCTTGACCGGTGACAGCACCATGGCGCACTCGCGGCTGAGCGTTCCGCTCAATTTAGGGTTGCTGCATCCGCAGGAAGTCATCGACGCGGTTGTCGCGGCCTACCACGGTGGGCGCGCGCCGCTCGCGAGCGCCGAGGCGGTCGTGCGCCAGATTATGGGGTGGCGGGATTGGGTATGGCACCTGTATTGGCACCTCGGTGAAACCTACGTCGCCGACAGCAATTTTCTCGCCGCGCACGAGCCACTACCGAAGGCATTCTTGGAGCTGGATGGTGGTGCCGTTGAGGCCCGGTGCCTGAGCCATGTGCTCGATGAGGTCGCCCGCACCGGGTGGACACACCATATTCCGCGGCTGATGATTCTCGGCAATTGGTCGTTGCAGCGCGGCTACGAGCCGGCCGCCCTGTCGGATTGGTTCATCAATGCCTTTGTCGACGGAACGCCCTGGGTGATGCCGGCCAATGTGATCGGCATGTCCCAGCACGCCGATGGCGGCATGGTCGCGACCAAGCCTTATGCCTCGGGCGGGGCGTACATCTCGAAAATGACGGATTTCTGCGGGAGCTGCCGGTTCAATCCAAAGATCAGGCTAGGGCCACAGGCGTGCCCCTTCACCGCTGGCTACTGGGCATTCCTTGACCGTGTGGAGCCGCGCATTCGGGGCAATCACCGCATGAGTCAGCCGCTCGCCGGGCTGCGGCGCCTCGTCGACCGTGAGGCCGTCGTTGCACAGGAACGCGAACGCACCGACTGGTAGCGCACCGAGCGGTAGCGCACCGAGCGGTAGCGCACCGAGCGGTAGCGCACCGAGCGGTAGCGCACCGAGCGGTAGCGCACCGACCGGTAGCGCACCGACCGGTAGAGGGTGGCGTTTCGTGGAAGCTGCCCGCTACGCGGAGAAAGCGGTGCTCGGCAGGTCCCGCTCGCCGGCGATGATCGCGTCGACAACGCGGCGGGCGACATCCGCGGGGCGGTACCCGGTGGGAAGTCGCGGCGCGGACCCCTGGATGGGCCGGGTGGCAAGTCCGGTTTCGGTGTGGCCGGGGCGCGCGTCAATGAAACGGATGCCGTCCCGCCGTATTTCACGCCCGGCCGCCGTCCCGAACGCGGCTAGGGCCGCCTTCGACGCCGAGTAGGCCGCCATATTCGCGGTCGGACTCTCACTCACGATGCCACTGAACGTGAGAAAGAATGGATCACGGTGTGCCGCCGCCGATTCAGCCAGGGCGGGATGGGCGGCGCGAAGCAGCCGCATCGGTGCTGTGGCATTCACCGCCATCAGGGTGTCGATCGTGTCGTCTGAGACCTCCGCCAGGGCGCCGAACGCTACGAGCCCAGCGGCGTTGACTATGCCGTCGAGGCGGCCATGCGCGGCCACTGCGGCGGCCACGAGCTGCGTAGCGGTCTCCGGATCACACAGGTCGCCACTGGCCACCGCCCCGGCGATGCCTAAATCGATCACGCGCTGCGCGTTGCGCCCGTGGAGGGTGAGCAGGGCGCCCTCCGCGCTCAGGATCCGGGCAATTTCATGGCCCAGGCCGCCGGTGGCGCCAACGACGAGCACGGAGGAGCTGGCGAGAGAAGTCATGCCTTCAGACTAGACGGACTCATGAGTGATTGCGCGAGTTTGATGGTATCGGCAGACGCGAGCACGTCTTTGCTCCCGCCGACGGTCCCCACCCCCGGCTAGTCCCCGGGAACTGGATCGTCGCCAGAACAATCGCTGCGCAACTTGTCACACAGCATCGTCAGTTGCTGCAGCTCGGCCTCGCTGAGGGCCTCGCCGATGCGCCCTGCGATGGAGTCCATATGGTCAACGGCGACCCGCCGAAACAGGGCGAGGCCGGCATCCGTGAGTTCGATGATGGCACCGCGACCGTCTGTTGGATCGGTGTGCTTGTGCAGGTACCCGCGGAAGACGAGCCGATCGACGAGCCGGCTCACGCTCGGCTGGGTCAACAGCACATGCTGGTTGAGTTCGCGCAAGCGGATGCGCCGGTCCGGCTGCCGAGACAGATTGAACATCACGTCGTACTCGTTGAGGGAAATTTCCTTCGAGGGAAAATTCGCCGCCAGACTGCGCATGATGGCGACCTGGGCCCGAAACAGGGATTCCCACGCGCTCACCGCGACCGTTCGATCCACCACCTGCGGCTCCTCGCCTTGTTCTCTCCGCTGTCCTCCAAGGATAGAGACTCTGGGCGTTCGGCGGGCACCGTGTGCGGCCGTGGGGCGGCCGTGGAGCGGGATCCGCTCAGTGGGGGAACAGTCAGGCGCTTGGTATGAAACTCGCAGGTGATTTTCTCCACGAAAGGTGGCGCCCGTTACCTATTCGTTATATATTTTAGGTGCGTCAACCGTTTGCTGTGGCGGATGACGTGGAATGTGATTGCAGGACACTCTTGGTGCAAGGGAAGAGGGTCAGTCGTAGCCTCTGCGACTGGCCCTCAGTCACGTTAATGGCGCCGGGTCCGCGCCCATCCGGCGAAACGGCCTAGAACAGGTCGGGGCTCGGGGTGGTCGACTGACGAATGGCGACATCGGCGTGGCGGTCGAAACGGTAGCCGACGCCGCGCACCGTGCGAACGATGTCTTCATAGCGGCCGAGCTTGGAGCGCAGGCGACGAACGTGTACGTCGATGGTGCGCTCGTTCGGAGCGTCATCCTCGTCGGCGGAGTTCCACAGCGATGAAATGATCTCAGCGCGGTCGATGGTGCGGCCTTCGCGCAGCACGAGATACTGCAGCAGCTCGAACTCTTTGTAGGTCAGCGCGGCAGTCTCATTGTCGAGAATGACGCGCTTACGGGAGATGTCCACCACGACGCCGCTGCGTGCACGGTCCAGTTCCTCGGGTTCGGCGCGGTGCGCAGCCAAAGCAGCCGGGTCCTGCAGGGCCAGGCGCACGACATCAACGTCGCGTCCGCCGGCACCCTCTGGAGCCAGTGCAACGGCGGCGTAGGTTTCAGACGAGGGCACGATGTCGGCGGCGAGGGCCTTGAGCGCCTCAACGATGCGGTTCAGACTCGTGCCGGCTGCGGCCGCCTTGGCCTCGTCAATGCCGACGTAGAGAACGAAGCCGCGAGCTTCGGTACCGGCCGGCACGGCGCGAATGCGCGGAGCGGCAACCGGCGGTGCCAGGGTCAAATCGGGGCGGTTGAAGGGTGTGGGGCGCGTGGCGTGGATGTGTGCGAGAGACATGAAGGGTCCTTGACTGTTCGATCGAGAGGAGCCTGACGGATGCGCGAAGCGCGATTTCCGAATGGAGGTTCCGGTGTGGCCCGCAGGCCGGGGGCGAATGCTGCAAACCAGCATTCGGGGCGTCGGCCCGACGATTCAGAAGTCAGTCAGGCAGGGACGCGAAGGAAGGTCTCGGTTAGCGACACATTCGGCAACAGCGGCTGGCGGGGATGCCGGCCATCATCATGGCGGCAGTCCCGGGGGCCTCGGGGGAGGTCAGGGGGCGTGCGCTGGTTGTCATAAAGATGAGTAAAGCGGAATGTGACGGCGTGTGTCAATTTGATGTCGCGGGAAGTCTCCGCATGACGTGCACCACGTTCGCGGGGTCGCGTCCATTTAGGCGATTCGTTGCACCATCACAGCATTGTGAAATTTTCCAAGGTGAAACATCGATAAATCAAAGATTATTGATGTAAAGCCGGCCTGGCGTGTCGCTGGTCGCAGGACCTGCATGCGTCCACCGGATCTCGTCAATCAGTTCGTCAGACCAGTCCGTACAGACGGTCGCCGGCGTCGCCGAGGCCGGGCACGATATAGCCCTGCTCGTCCAGCTTCTCGTCAACGGCGCCCAGCACGATGGTCACTTCTCGGCCCGCGAGGGCTTTCTCGACGGCGGCGAGGCCTTCCGGCGCAGCGAGGATGCAGATCGCTGTCACGTCGACTGCGCCACGGTCGAACAGAAAGTTGATGGCGGCAATGAGCGACCCACCGGTCGCGAGCATCGGATCGAGCACAAAGCACTGCCGATCCGACAGGTCATCGGGAAGACGCTCGGCATAGGTCGTGGGCTGCAGCGTCTCTTCGTTGCGCGCCATGCCGAGAAAGCCAACCTCGGCGGTCGGCAGCAGCTTCACCATGCCCTCGAGCATCCCGAGCCCGGCCCGCAGAATAGGCACCACGAGCGGCTTCGGCTCGCTGATGCGCACACCCTGAGCGGCCGACACGGGGGTCTGCACGGTGACAGCCTCCACGCGGACACCGCGCGTGCCCTCGTAGGCGAGCAACGTCATGATCTCCTCGACCAGCGATCTAAACAGCGGTGACGGCGTGTGCCTATCGCGAAGCACGGTGAGCTTGTGCGTGATGAGCGGGTGGTCGGCAACATGGACTCGCATAGGCTCAATTCTACTAGAGGCAATCCCCACGGCTTGAGGTTGACACATGCGCGCACGAGATCAGCACACTGAGTGGATGCTGCTCGCCCTGACCGAGGCACGCGCGTCTCTCGCCTCCGACGACGTTCCGGTCGGCGCCGTCATCGTCGATGCTGCCGGCTACGTGATCGGCCGGGGCCGGAACGAGCGTGAATTACACCAAGACCCGACGCTCCACGCGGAAGTCGTGGCCATCCGGCAGGCCGCCGCGCACACCGGCGACTGGCACCTGACCGGATGCACCCTGATCGTCACCCTCGAACCCTGCGTGATGTGCGCCGGCGCGATTCTCGCCGCGCGGGTGCCAACGGTCGTGTTCGGCGCCTGGGACGAGAAAGCGGGAGCGGCCGGATCGGTCTATGACGTACTGCGCGACCGTCGGCTCAACCATCGGGTCGAGGTCTTTGCCGACGTCAATGCGCACGCGTGCAGCGAGATCCTGCGGGAGTTTTTCAACGATCCCGCCCGCCGAGCCAGCCGCTGAGGTCTATTCCCGCCCCTTGATCACGAAGGTGTCTGTCGGGGGATCAGCCAGGTTCGGGTCGAAGAAGATATCGGGCTCGAGGTAGATCGTTCGAGCGAGCGGTACTGCGGCGCGAATGCGAGTTTCGACGGCATTGATGTCCGTGGCGACATCGGCAACGCGGTGCTCACCGTCGAAGGCGAGCTTGGCGCCGACCAGAATCTCATCCGGGCCGAGGTAGAGCGTCTTGAGGTGAATGATGCGTTTGGTCTCGGGGCCGTCCAGAATGGCGGTTTTGATGGCGTCGAGGTCTTTCTTGCTCGCGCCCTCACCGACGAGCAGGCTCTTGGTTTCGATGCCGAGAATGATCGCGACGAGCACCAGAAGCACACCGATTGCGAGCGTACCGACGGCGTCCCAGATCGGCTCATCCGTGATGACGGCCAGGCCTACGCCCACGAAGGCGAAGGTAAGGCCGGTGAGGGCCGCCACGTCTTCGAGCAGCACGACCGGCAGCTCGGGGGCCTTCGCATGTCGAATGAACTGCACCCAGGTCTGGTTTCCTCGCACATGGTTGGACTCTTTGATCGCGGTACGCAGGGAAAAACTTTCGAGCACCATCGCGATGGCGAGCACCAGAATCGGCAGCCAAACGTTTTCGAGCGGATGTGGGTGCTGCAGCTTGTCGAAGCCCTCATAGAGCGAGAACACCCCGCCGATCGAGAACAGAATGATCGAGACCACGAAGGCGTAGACGTAGCGTTCGCGCCCATAGCCGAACGGATGCTCCAGGTCGGCCCGCTTCTTCGCCTTACGACCCCCCAGCAGCAGGAGCAGCTGATTGCCGGCATCCGCGACCGAGTGCACCGCCTCGGCAAGCATCGAGGACGAGCCGGAAAATGCCCAGGCTACGAACTTGGTCACTGCGATGCCCAGATTAGCCGCGAATGCCGCCACGATTGCCTTGTTTCCGCCCGATGCGCTCATGAAAGCATCTTAGAACCGTGTGCCAGCGCACGTCCCAGGCTGTGTCGAGTTGGCCATTCAGGGCGGTCCGATGGCGGAAAAAGTAGACTGGTCGGATGACCTCTCCTCAGAATGTGACTCTGCCCACGATCGCCTTCCTCGGCGCCGGATCGATGGCCCGCGCCATTCTGTCCGGCCTGCTCAAGCCGGGCGTGACCGTGGACGGCGGCATTCGCGTGACCAACCGCACAGCGGTAAAGGCGGCAGAGCTGGCCGACACCGAGGGCGTCACCGCCTACGCGACCGAGGTTGACGCTGACGCCAACCTCAAGGCGATCGATGGCGCCCAAATCGTCATTATTGCCGTCAAGCCGTACATGGTGGCCGATCTGCTCGGTGAAATCGGAGCCTCCCTCGCGCCGGGCACGCTGGTCTTGAGCGTCGCGGCCGGCGTCACGATCGACACCTTCGAGTCGCTGCTGCCCGAGTCTGTGCACGTCGTTCGCACCATGCCGAACACCCCCGCCGTCGTCGGCATGGCCGTCACCGGTATCAGTGCCGGCACCCGGTCGAGCGAGGCCGACCTGGCGCTCACCAGCGCCCTGTTTGCGACCGTCGGCGACGTGCTGGTCGTGCCCGAGAGCAAACTCGACGCCCTCAGCACCATCTCCGGCTCCGGCCCGGCCTACGTGTTCTACCTGATCGAACAGCTCACCGAAACGGCCTGCAGCAAGGGCTTCACCCGCGAGGAAGCGGCCATCATGGTCAACGGCACCTTCCTCGGCGCGAGCGCTCTCCTCGCCGTGTCGGACAAATCGCCGAGCGAGCTGCGGCGCCAGGTGACGAGCCCGGCCGGCACGACGGAGCGTGCCATCTGGGAGCTGGAGAAGGGCGGGCTGAAAGAGCTCTTCGACACCGCAACGGACGCCGCCCTCGCGCGCGCCCGGGAACTGGCCGCTTCGTAAGTGGCCCGGCAGCCCTGCGTACGTTACAGCCCTGCGCTCATCAGAGCCCTTCGGCGATGGCGGCCGTCGCCTGCAGCCACGCGGCACGGGTGCGCGGCGCCAGGGCGTCGACGTTGAGCGGGCCGCCACCGACCAGTGAGGCGTCGTAGGGAACATCGACGACCGTGCGGGTGAGCTGGCGAAAGTGGTCGTGCAGACGCTTAGACAGCTGCTCGTCGGCGGTCTTCGAGGGCGACGCGAGCACGGTGACCGCTTGGGCGACCTTGTCGGCGTGACCCTTCTGCCGCAGGCCGTCGATCAGTGAGGCCGCACCATAGCCGGTGTCTTCGCGAATGGTCGACACGATCACCAGCTGGTCGGCGGCATCGACCGCCGCTTCCCAGTTACTGGCCCGCATGTTGTTGCCGGTGTCGATGACGAGAACCCGGTAAAAGCGGCTCAGCGACGCGTGAAGCTTGCGAAAGGCGTCATCGTCGATGCTGGCTGCGCCCGCCGGATCGAGGTCAGAGGCGAGCGCGTCGAACTGCGCATCACCCTGCGATCGCACATAGTTGTCGAGGTCACCCACCCGGGAGCGCGTGTCGCCGAACCGGTCGAGGTCGCGCAGCAGGTCGACCGCCGTGTTGGTGTGCCGGGCGGCCTGAGCGCGCACGCCGAGCGTGCCCATGGTCTCGTTGTTGTCCCAGGCGAGGGTGTAGCCACCGCGATAGATGCCGAACGTGGCCGCGATGAGCAGCGTCGCCGTCGTCTTGTGCGCTCCGCCCTTGGGATTGAGTACCACGATCGTTCGCGGGCCGTTCAGGCTGCGCTGTACGGCCGCGACGGCCGTACGGTGCTGACGCTCGGTCGAACTCGGCGTGGGCGAGACCAGGCCGCCGGTCAGGCGGCGGAGGGCGCCCTGCCAGCCCCGCTCGGCCGGTCCGGCGGGCGCCGGCGGCCGCGAGTTGAGAAAGTCGGCCAGGTTCGGTGCAACCGGTGACAGAGCGGGTGATGCGGCCGCCGCATCCGTCGAGGGTGCCAACAGCGACTCGAACAGCGCGCTCTTCGGTGCCGCGACGGGCGGCTGCACGAGCGTGGCGAACGGTGTCGGTTTCTCGAACGGGGTCACCAGCGGAAGGGGCATGGTGCTCGCCCGCTTCGGGTGACTGGCAACGATAACCGGCCCGGCCGACTCGACACGCCCATTGGGGTGCACGGTCAGTGGCCAATCGCCCTGTTCGTCGCTGACCTGAAGCAGTAAGGATTGTCCGCGGCTGCGGGCGGTCTCGACCACGAGGCCGATGATCTCTTCGCGAACGCCGGCTTCATCGGTGCCGGTGACACGCCGCCGGAAGCCATCGATGGTCACCTCGCCCGTGGTGTCGGTCTGGACTGCGGCGACAATGTCAGCCGGGATGTTTGCGAGAGCGGGCACGTCGGATGACATGGGAGAGCCTTTCCGTCCACGGACACATTGTCAGCTCGCAGCCTCAGGTGGGATGCGGCGAGAAAGGTCCCTAGTAGGAGGATAGCTGGTCGACTCCCCCAAATTGGGGGAGCGCCATGATCCGAGCGCTGCGAACCGTTCAATATCGGCCTCGGCGCCCGACACGATGACGAGGTGATGGTTTGACACGACAGTCACCGGGGTCGCGTAGGTGAACGGCTTGCCGGGGCTTACCGGGGCTTACCGAAGGGCGACTGATCGGTGGCCATGTCGACCGTGGCCAGGCCGGTGCCGCAGATGACCGAGACGGCCGTGAACACAGGGTCGGGTAGCGGCGTCAGTGTTCGATCACTGCGACGCTCGCAGGCTTGACGTGGTACTCCCGAACGGCAATGACTACCCTGAGGTTATGGCAGACATCTTTACCGTGGTGGCGGACTCGGCGCGACGGGACATCTTGCGCATCCTCTTGGAGCGCGCTGTTCCACCCGGAGACAGTCGCGGTCCCTCCGCGGAGGTTCGCGGCGAGCTGAGTGTGTCAGACATTGTCGTGCGTCTCGGCCTGAGCCAGCCCACCGTCTCAAAACACCTCAAGGTGCTGCGCGAAGCCGGTCTGGTCACCGTGCGTGAAAACGGACAACACCGCTTCTACCGACTCGAGTTCTCGCCGTTCGAAGAGATCGAGGACTGGTTGATTCCGTTCCTCAGCGTCGACTTCGACCAAACCGTCAAAAACGCCGATCTCGAGGCCGATGCTGGCCTGAAAGACGAACAGCGCGCCTTCGCTTCGGCCATAGGCAAGGCCTTCGCCGATGCCTCGCAAATGTCGCATGTCGTCAAAGACGCCACCGCAAAAAAGTGGCGAAGAAACGGCTGAGACGACCGCGTTCGCACCCTCACAAACCGTCCAATTCGGGTGCTGAGTAGTTGGATCCGGTTTTGTCCGATAGAATGGTGTTTTCGTGTCAGTCGCGGGCCCCGCGACTAAACCAATACTTGTGAGGTCCGTGTGGGTTCTGTAATTAAGAAGCGACGCAAGCGTATGGCGAAGAAGAAGCACCGCAAGCTGCTTCGCAAGACTCGCCACCAGCGTCGTAATAAGAAGTAGAGCGACAAAGAAGCAAAACTTCTTCTCGTCGTCGAGCAAAGCGCTAGCCCTTCGGGACTGGCGCTTTTTGCTGTATCGCGACCGGTGTGCCGCGCCGTCGGCGTAGGCTGGAACCATGCCTACCGCTCTCGTGACCCTGATCGGCAAGCCCGGTTGCCACCTCTGCGACGACGCACGTGACCTGGTCAGCAGCGTGGTCGCCAAGCTCGCCGACGACGCGGCGGCACCCACGATCACGTTCGAGGAACGTTCCATCCTCGATGACGCCGACCTGCACGAGCTGTACCTCGAGGACATTCCGGTGCTCCTCATCAACGGCAAAGTGCACAACTACTGGCGTATCGATCCTGTGCGCCTGCGCACCGCCCTACTGGAGGTTTCATGACCATCCGTCACATCGTCTGCTGGAAGCTCAACGCCCTCACCCCGCGCAAGAAAGCCGACGACGCGGCCGGAATCGTGGCGGGCCTGGAATCCCTGATGGGTGTCGTGCCCGAGATCCGTGCGTTGACGGTGGGACCGGATGTCGCCGGTAATGAGAACTGGGACGTCGCGCTGATCGCCGATTTCGACGACCTCGAATCCCTTGACCGCTACCAGAGGCACCCCGAGCACAAAAAGGTCGGCGCGTTCATTCGCACCGTCGTCGCCGATCGACTGGCCGTCGACCTCGAGGTCTAACCCGCCGGGCGCCTTTTCGAGGAGAGGGGAGCGCGCGTTGGTTCTCGGCATCGCCGTTCGACGCAGACGGCCGTGGTCGTCCTCGTGCCCAGAACCGGAACCGACTGAGCTACGGCTCGAGGCGGGTCGGGCCGCGGAACAGGTAGGTGACCTCGCGAATCGACGCCTGGTGCAGCATGAGCATCAAGACCCGGGCCAGGCCCATGCCGAAACCGCCGTGCGAAGGAACTCCGTAGCGGAAGAAGTCGAGGTAGCCCTCGATTTCCTTCGGTTCGAGGCCCTTCTCGATGGCCTGAGCTTCGAGCACCTCGATGCGGTGCTCGCGCTGGGCGCCGGTGGAGATCTCGGTGCCGTTGAAGATGAGGTCGTAGCTCTTGGTGATCGATGCGTCGCCCTCGTGACGCATGTGATAAAACGGGCGGATGCTCGAGGCGTAGTCGGTGAGGAAGACGAATTCGTGCCCGTACGTCTCGGCCACGTACGCGGCGATCTGGCGTTCGCCCTCCGGGTCCATGTCGTCGTCGTCGCGGGGAACCTCGTAGCCGCGGCTCTTGACGATCTCCTTGGCCTCGGCCAGGGGTATGCGCGGGAACGGAGTGCTCGGAACGGTCACTTCAACGTCGAACAGGACCTTGACCTCGTCTCCGTGTTTTTTCTGTACGGCGGTGAACCCGGCGACCATGAGGTCTTCGTGCAGCGCCATGACGTCGTCGTGGCTGTCGATCCAGCTGATCTCACTGTCGACGCTGGTAAACTCGGTGGCGTGCCGGCTCGTGAACGAGGGGTCGGCTCGGAACGCCGGGCCCACCTCGAAGATCTTGCCGAAGCCAGCCGACTGGGCCATCTGCTTGAAGAACTGCGGGCTCTGTGCGAGGTACGCCTTGGTGTCGAAATAGCCCACCTCGAACAGCTCGGCGCGCGACTCGCTCGCACTCGCCATGAGCTTGGGGGTGTGCAGTTCGATGAAGTCGTGCTCGATCCAGTAGGTGCGCAGCGCGTGCTCGAACGTGGTCTGGATGCGGAAGATGAGGTTCTGCTTGGGGTTGCGCAGGTCGAGGAAGCGCCAGTCCATGCGCTTGTCGAGGCTCGAGTCGGCCGCGATCGGCGTCTCGGGAATGGCGGCGGACACCACGGTGAGGGAGGTGAGCTTGATCTCGATGCCGCCGAGCTTCACCCGTTCGTCGTGCTTGAGCTGCCCGGTCACGGTGACGAAGGTGCCCTGGGCGAGACCGGAGATGCTGGTGGCCGGCTCATCGGCGACGACGACGCCATCGGCATCCGTTGTGCGGGGATTGACCAGCTGAACGGCACCGGATTCGTCGCGCAGAACGACGAATTGCACCTTTTTCTGGTCTCGAACGGTATCGACCCAGCCGGACACCGATACGGGGCCGTCGTCGAGAGCGGACAGGTTCTTGATCAATACGCGCGAAGTCACGATTTGAGTTTAGCCGGAGCCGCCAGCGGAGCGCTCTCACGGCGGTTTCTAGGTTGGGTCTTCCGTAGACTAGACAAGTGGTAGCCAGTCAAGTGCATCTCGTGCGTCACGGTGAGGTCTTCAACCCCGAACGCGTGCTCTACGGACGGCTGCCAAACTATCGACTCTCCGAACGCGGCGTGGTCATGGCTGCCGCCGCCGCCACCGAGCTGGTCGAGCGCGGCCGCCCGGTCACGCGTGTCATCGCGTCGCCGCTGCAACGTGCGCAGGAATCGGCCGGCCCGATCGCTGCAGCCTTCGCGTTGTCCATCGACACCGATGAACGCATCATCGAACCGACCAACGCCTTCGAAGGCAAGCGGATGCGCGGTCCCGATGGCGCACTGCGCGACCCCCGCAACTGGCCGGCCCTGATCAACCCCTTGAAGCCGAGCTGGGGCGAACCGTTCCGCGCCATTTCCGCACGCATGCTCGCGGCGATTGACGACGCCTGGAACTCGGTCGATGAGGGTGACGTCGTGTTGGTCAGCCACCAGCTGCCGATTTGGATGGTGCACCGCTCCCTCGCCCACGAACAGCTCGCGCACGACCCGCGCAAACGCCGCTGCGACCTGTCGAGCATCACCACCCTCTCCTGGCACGGGGATCAATTCGCCGAAACCGGCTACGCCAGCCCGGCACTAGCCCTTCTCGACCCGAGCAACGATGTGGGTGCCGTATGAATAGCCGCCGCGTGAGCCGCCGCCTCGCCCCGCTGCTGGCCGGGCTGGCCGCCGGTGCGCTGTTGCTCTCGGGCTGCTCCGCCGACCCGCTCGCGGATCAGTACCGGGAAGGCTCGAACAAGGGTTTCATCGCCGGCGACGGCAGCGTCACCGAGATCGCCCTCGCCGACCGCGGTGAGGCTATTGAGTTCTCGGGCGTGACCGAGACAGGCGAACCGGTCACGAGCGCCGACACGCAAGGCGAAGTTCTGGTCGTCAATTTCTGGTACGCGAGCTGCGCACCGTGCCGCGCCGAGGCAGCCGATCTGCAGGGCCTCAACGCGCAGTTTGAAAACAAGGGCGCGAGTTTTCTCGGTGTCAATGTGCGTGACCAGGCCCCCAACGCGATCGCATTCAACGAGACCTACAGCGTGACCTACCCCTCCGTGCTCGACGTCGATACCGGAGCCATGCAGCTTGCCTTCAGCGGCAGCATCCCGCCGAACGCGGTGCCCACGACCCTCGTGCTCGACGCCGAGGGCAGGGTTGCTGCACGCATTCTGGGCCAGGTCACGTCGCCGTCCATTCTGGAAACCCTGATTCGGGACACCATCGCGGAGAGTGGCACGACCGAGTGAACAATCCGTTCGGAGAGATCGTCTTCAGTGGTCAGCTGCTCTTCGCCATTCCCATCGCGCTCCTCGCCGGACTGGTGTCGTTCGCGTCCCCGTGCATTCTGCCGCTTGTTCCCGGCTACCTCGCCTACATCGGTGGTTTCACCGACGGACGCACCGGCGCTGCTAAGCGGGACCGTCGCGGTCGCAACCGGCTCCTGGCCGGGGTTGGGCTGTTCGTGCTCGGCTTCACCGTGGTGTTCGTGCTCACCGGTGTCGTCTTTGGCGCGGCTGGATTCTGGCTCAACTCGTACCGAGACCTGATCACGCGCATCGCCGGCGTCGTGGTCATCCTGCTGGGCCTGGTCTTCATCGGCCAGTTTGGTGCGATGCAACGCACGATCAAGACCAACTGGCGCCCCAAGATGGGCCTGGCCGGGGCCCCCCTGCTCGGGGCGGTGTTCGCCGTCGGTTGGACGCCGTGCACCGGGCCCACCCTCACCGCCATCAACTCGCTCAGTCTTGGCACCGGTTCGCCCTGGCAGGGCGGACTGCTTGCCCTGTTCTACTCCCTCGGCCTCGGCATTCCCTTCCTCTTGATCGCCCTCGGCCTCAACTGGGCCACCGGATCGGTCGCATTCCTCAAACGGCATATTCGTGCCATCAACCTGTTCGGCGGCGTTCTGCTCGTCGTCATCGGAGTACTCATGGTGAGTGGCATCTGGAATAGTTGGCTCCTCGACCTGCAGGGGGTGATTGGCAGCTTTGTCCCGGCCATCTGATCACTACGATTCCCGCCCGCAGGCGCCGCAGGCCGGTGTCGTGCAGCCCAAGCTCGGCCCGACCGGCTGGCTGCGCTGGTTCTGGCGTCAGCTCACGAGCATGCGCACCGCCCTCTTTCTGCTGCTCATGCTCGCCATCGCGTCCATTCCGGGGTCGCTCGTGCCGCAACGCTCGAGCGATCCGAACGGGGTCACCCAGTACTTCACCGACAACCCCGACCTGGCGCCGATTCTCGACAAACTGCAGGCCTTCGACGTCTACACCTCGGCCTGGTTCTCGTCGATCTATCTGCTGCTGTTCATCTCGCTCATCGGCTGCGTCATTCCGCGCACCAAACACCACTTCCAGGCCCTGCGTGCCAAACCGCCGACCACGCCGGCCCGCCTTGGACGCCTGTCCGGTTTCACCACGCAAGACGCGCCGGCGCACACGGATGCCCGCGACGCCATCACGCACGCCCGCACCGTCCTGAAATCCAGCGGCTACCGCGTCGCTCGCTTTGATTCCGATACCGAGTCATCCGTCTCGGCCGAGCGCGGCTACCTGCGGGAGACCGGCAACCTCGTCTTTCACGCTGCGCTCGTGGGCATTCTGGTGACCGTCGGATTTGGTGGCGGCTATGGCTTCAGCGGCCAGCGAGTGCTCGTCGAAGGCCAGACCTTCGTGAACACGCTGCTCGCCTACGACTCCTTCAACCCGGGACGGTTCTTCGACGACAGCACGCTCGACCCGTACACGCTGAGCCTGGATGACTTCTCGGTCTCCTACGAACAACGGAATCTGCAGGCCTACGGCCAGCCGATCGACTTCACCGCCGACGTGACCGTCACGCCCAAGGGCGAGGCGGCTGAGCCCAGCGGCGTCAAGGTCAACGGACCGCTACGCACCAACGGGACGAGCATCTATCTGCTTGGCAACGGGTACGCACCGACCATTCAGGTGACGGCCCCCGACGGTACCGTCGTCTTTTCAGACTCGGTGCCATTCTTGCCGCAGGACGCCAACCTCACCTCGCTCGGCATCGTGAAAGTACCCGACGGACTGGCCGAACAGCTCGGCATGATCGGCTTCTTCTATCCCACCCAGGACAAAGCGGCCTCCGGCGCGAACTTCTCCAGCTACCCCGACCTCGAATACCCGCTGCTCACCCTGAACGTGTACACCGGTGACCTCGGTCTCAATGCCGGCGTGCCGACATCCGTTTATGCCCTCGACACCGACACCCTGACGCAGCAGACCGGCGGCAAGACCGATGTTGCCTCAATCGAGCTCAAGCCGGGAGAATCGGCCGCGCTGCCCGGTGACCTCGGCACCGTCAGTTTCGTAGACAACAATCCGACCGCATCGGCGGCCGGCGATTTCACCCAGTCGGTTCCGCGCTTTGCAAGCTTTGACATCCACCACGACCCGACGCAGATCTGGTTGATCTCCTTCTCCATGCTCGTCTTGTTCGGCCTGTTCACCGGGCTGCTCGTGCCACGTCGTCGAGTGTGGGTGAAGGCAACAACCCGAATCGACGGAACCGTGCACCTCGAATACGCAGGCCTGGCCCGCGGCGACGATCCGGCACTCGAAGCCGCCGTCACGACTGTGGCTGACCGTCACCTCAAACTGTTGAACACCCACCAACCCGTCGTCGCGCACCCCGAATCGATTTAGGCTTACATCGTGAATCTGACTGACTCCGCACTGCTCAACTCATACTCGCTCTACGCGCTGTACTCGGCGATGGCCGTCTACGCCCTCGCCTTCATCGCCTTCGCGGTCGACCTCGCCCGTCGTTCCAGCGCCGTCGGTGCGATCGAAGCGGCCGAACTGATCGAAACGGACGCTGCCTCCCCGGCCGGGTTTGCCGCATCCGCCGGCAGTACCGTCACCCTGAAGCGACCCGTGCTGTCCCGCATCAGCGCGCGCATGGACAACGACGCAGCGCTACCGTATGGCCGTTCGTCGAGCCTGCGCGTGGGAGTCGCACTCACCGTCCTGGCCTGGGCGCTGCACCTCGCGGCGACCATCATGCGCGGCTTCGCGGCCGACCGGGTGCCGTGGGCGAACATGTACGAATTCGCCATGACCGGCACCCTGCTCATAATGACGGTGTTCCTGATCGTGCTGGTGCGTTCCGACCTGCGGTTCCTCGGCACCTTCGTCACCGGCCTCGTACTCGTACTGCTCGGGGTGGCTGCCCTGCAGTTCTACGTGGAGGTTGCCCCGCTTCCGCCGGCGCTGCAGTCAGCCTGGCTGGTCATCCACGTCTTCGTGGCGTCACTGGCCACCGGAATGTTCGCGCTCGGCTTCGCGCTCTCGGCGGTACAGCTGTTGCAGTTCCGGCGGGAAAATAGTGCGCTCGAGGCGGCCGCCGCGCCCCGCTCGGCCGTGGCATCCGCTCTGCGTCTGCGCTTTCTGGCCACGCTGCCGTCGTCGGCGACATTGGAGAACCTGTCGTACCGCATCAACATCATCGGCTTCATCCTGTGGACCTTCACCCTCATGGCCGGCTCGATCTGGGCCGAACAGGCCTGGGGTCGCTACTGGGGTTGGGACACCAAAGAGGTGTGGACCTTCATCATCTGGGTCATTTATGCCGGCTACATCCATGCCCGCGCAACTCGCGGCTGGCGCGGATCGCGCTCGGCTTGGCTCTCGATCATCGGTTTTTCCGCGGTGATGTTCAACTTCGGCATCGTCAACGTGTTCTTCAAGGGCCTGCACGCTTACTCGGGTCTGTAACCCGGTAATCGCTGCTACTCGGCGGCGACCATCGCGTGCGTACGGGCGAGACGAGCGAGCCACCAGTCGCGACGTTCGGGGCTGGCCGCGTGCTGGTCGAGCAGGGCCGTATCCGGCACGACCCGGCGCACCGGAATAGCACCGTCGACCGGCAGCAGCGGCGCGCCCGTGACATCCTCGGCGAGCAGCGAGGCGGTGCCGAGGCCGCAGTCGAAATACAGTCCGGGAACGGATGCCGCCAGGTGCGCCCCCATGGACAGCCCGATCGACGTGTCGAGCGCGCTGGAGACCACGACCGGCAGCCCGGTCTGGCCGATGATCGACAACGCCGCGCGAATGCCACCGAGCGGCTGAGCCTTGATCACCAGAATGTCGGCGGCACCGGCGCGGGCAACGGCGAGCGGGTCTCCGCTCTTGCGTACACTCTCGTCGGCGGCGATCGGCACGCTCAGGTAGGTTGTGCGCTGGCGAATCTCGGCGAGTTCCGGCACGGTCATGCAGGGCTGTTCGACGTACTCGAGATCGAAAGCGCTCAGGGCATGAATGGCGTGTTCCGCTTCGTCAACGTTCCAGAGGCCATTCGCATCGATTCGGATGCGCCCTTCCGGGCCAAGCAGACGGCGCACCTCAGCGACTCGGGCGACGTCGTCGGCCAGCGTCTGGTTGCCGCCGGCTACCTTCACCTTGGCGGTGCGGCAGCCGGGGAAGCGCGCAAGCACCTCCTTCACCTTCTCCGCGGGCACGGCGGGCACGGTTGCGTTGACCGGAATGCTCGTGCGGAGTGCGTGCGGCGTGCTCTGCCAGCCAAAGTCGATCGCGGCCCGCAGCCAGTTTGCGGCTTCGGCATCGTCGTACTCGACGAAGGGCGAGAACTCGGTCCAGCCTTCTGGACCTTCCAGCAACAGCGCTTCTCGGCTGTCCAACCCGCGAAACCGGTCGAACAGCTTCAGGGAGACGACGTGCGCGGATCCGAGTAACTCATCCAGTGAGGGCATCATGGTCCCAGTGTGTCAGCCTCCGGCTGGGTAGACGGCCAGAACGATGCCCCTCATCGTGCGCGTGGAACTCGTCGGGATCGTGGTCGACACCGTTCGGGTCGACGACGACCATGGGTGCGGCCAGGCCGGGCGCGACGGGCAGCTTGGCATCGTGAATTGGGCCGGCTGGTCAGTCGCGCAGGTAGTGCTCCAGCCGCGGCACGTGCAGCAAGGCCAGCGCTCGCTTCTCTATTTGCCGTACGCGCTCCCGGGTCACGCCTTCGATGTGTGCGATCTGATCGAGGGTGCGGGGTTCGTTGCCGTCGAGGCCGAACCGTGCTCGCAAAATAGAGCGTTCCCGAGGTGGCAGGGTGTCAAGAAAAAAACGAATGTCCGCGGCCCGCAGCGTCAGCGTGGCGTGTTCGTCGGGCTGGGGAAGGTCATCGTCGATGATGAGTTCCGCCATGTCGCCGGCGCCATCACCAACCGGAGTATGCAGCGAAATCGGCTCGTTGTCGTATTGCAGCAGCCGCAGAACGTCGCGCACGGGAAGCTGGGCGGCTTCGCCGATTTCGCGCGCCGTCGGATCGCGGTCGAGCACACTGGTCAGATCGCGCCGGATGCGCTTGATCTTGTTGAGCTTTTCGGCGGTGTGCACCGGAATGCGAATCATGCGCGACTTATCGGCCATGCCGCGATGGATGGCTTGCCGAATCCACCAGGTGGCGTAGGTGGAGAATTTGTAGCCGGTCATGAAGTCGTACTTCTCGACGGCGCGAACGAGCCCCATGTTGCCGTCCTGCACGAGGTCCATGATGGGTACCCCCCGACCGGAGTAGTGCTTGGCAATGCTCACCACCAGGCGCAGATTGGCCTCGATGAACTGGTTCTTGGCCCGGCGCCCGTCATGCATGAGCCAGGCCAGCTCGCGCCCGTCGGCCGAATCGCGCGCGCTGGCACCATCCTCACGCAGGAGCCGCGCCTCAGCGAAGAGCCCCACCTCGATGCGGCGAGCCAGATCCACCTCCTGCTCGGCATTGAGCAGGGTCCCCTTGCCAATGCGGCGCAGGTAGTCACCGAAGGCATCCGTGGACGCGGCGCTGTAGGTGCTCGGCGGCGCGGTGCGGCGAGCCGCGGCCGTTGCCGTGCGGTGCGGCTGAGTAGTGGTCGTCATGACTGCCTGCCCCCGAAATGACTGCTGATGCTGTTTGTGACGTTCATGGCCACCTCCCCGTACTTTCCAAGTCAAAGGTTCACCCCCGAAGGGGGTGGATGACAAGGGGTTGACTTTGTCGTTTGACACAGCGTAGCTGAGATTATTTCGACATTTCAACCCCTGACATCACGAGTTTGCGAGACCGAAAAGTGGTCGCTCGCTCGCTCCGCGTAGGCTGACACCATGAGCGAACAGGTATCCGAAATCTTCGATGCGAGCCAGTGGAAGGCCGTTGCGGGTTTTGAAGACCTCGCCGATCTCACCTATCACCACGACGTGAGTGGCCGAATCGCCCGCATCGCGTTCGACCGGCCCGAGGTGCGCAATGCCTTTCGGCCCCGCACGGTCGACGAACTGTTCGCCGCCCTCGAAGACGCACGCACCAATTCGAAGATCGGTGTGGTGCTGCTCACCGGCAACGGCCCGAGCGCTAAAGACGGAGGCTGGGCGTTCTGCTCCGGAGGCGACCAGCGCATTCGTGGCCGTGACGGCTACAAATACGCCGACGGTGAGACGGCGTCGGGTATCGACCGGGGGCGCGGCGGACGGCTGCACATTCTGGAAGTGCAGCGACTCATCCGTTTCATGCCTAAGGTCGTCATCGCCGTCATTCCTGGCTGGGCTGCCGGTGGCGGACACTCGCTGCACGTCGTCTGCGACCTGAGCATCGCCAGCGCCGAGCACGGCAAGTTCAAACAGACGGATGCCGACGTCGGCTCGTTCGACGCGGGTTACGGCAGCGCCTACTTCGCCCGCCAGGTCGGCCAGAAGGCCGCCAGGGAGGTGTTCTTTCTGGCACGGGAGTATTCGGCAGAACGCGCCCTCGAGATGGGTGCAATCAACGCGGTGGTGCCGCACGCCGAGCTCGAGGCGGTCGCGTTGGACTGGGCGCGCGAGATTCTGACCAAGTCGCCCACCGCCATTCGCATGCTCAAATTCGCTTTCAACGCCGTCGACGACGGATTGGTCGGCCAGCAGGTGTTCGCCGGCGAGGCGACTCGCCTGGCCTATGGCACCGACGAGGCCGTCGAGGGCCGCGACTCCTTCCTGGAGAAACGCGAACCCGACTGGTCACCGTACCCCTGGCAGTACTGAGATGAACGGCGATTCGTGAGGCCGTTGCGGGCGCTCAAGCCGGAGCATCCCCTCGACTTTCTTCCCGTGCTGCGGGATGCGCTCGCCGGCAGCGGGCCGGCCGTGCTGCCGGTGCCCGATGGCGTCGCAGCAGCTGACGCGCCGGCACACCTCGGCGACGTGCTGCAACGGATCGCTGTTGTGATCGAAACCTCCGGGTCGACCGGTGCACCCAAGCGTGTCATGCTCACCACCAACGCCCTGCTGGCAAGCGCCGCGGCCTCCGCCGTCGCTCTCGGTGGGGCCGGACAGTGGTTGCTCGCCCTGCCAGTGCACTACATCGCCGGGGTGCAGGTGCTCGTGCGTTCCATTGCCGCCGAAACCACCCCCGTCGCGCTGCCGCCGGGACATTTCGACCCGCAGAATTTTCGACGGCTGGCCGAGACCATGACCGAGCCGCTGCGCTACACCGCGCTGGTTCCGGTGCAGCTGGCCCGTGTGCTCGACGCAGCGGATGACCCGGCGCTGTTGGCCGTGCTGCGTCGCTTCACCGCCATTTTGGTCGGCGGGCAGGCAATCCGTCCCGACCTCATTGCGCGGGCAGCCGAACTGGACGTGCGGGTAGTGCGCACGTACGGGTCGTCGGAGACGGCGGGCGGATGCGTCTACAACGGTGTTCCGATCGGTGACACCCTCGTTCGCGTCGTCGACGGCCAACTCGAGCTGTCGGGTTCCGTGCTCGCCGAGGGTTACCTCGACGATGTCGCGCGCACCACCGACCGCTTCCTGGTGGAACACGGTGTGCGCTGGTATCGCACCGGGGACTTCGGTGAGCTCGACCCGGTGAGCGCGCGGGTCACGGTGTTGGGCCGCGCCGACAACGTGATCATCTCGGGCGGGGAGAAGGTGTCACTCGATGCCGTCGAAGGCATCGTGCGCCTGTCTGCTGGGTTCGAGCAGGCCGTCGTGGTCGGTGGCGCAGACGAGGAGTGGGGGCAGGTGCCGGTGGTGGTGGTTGCCGGGGAACACGGGGTGGAGGCGGATCTGCTGGCATCCGTTGCGGCGATGCTCGGGCGCGCGGCCAGGCCTGCGCGCATCGTGCGGGTCGCGGAGTTGCCGGTGCTGGCCTCGGGTAAGCCGGACCGGCGCGCACTCGCCGCGCTGCTTTCAAATTCGAACACGGCAGGCCAGTAGCATGGGGGCGTGGCACAAGGAGCTCGGCCGTCAAGGCCCAAACAACAACGATTGAACCCCGCAGCGAAGCTGGCTGGGACTGATGCCGGTGCGAAGGCCAGCGGCAAATCGGGTCATCCGGCCTTCAAGAACGGACCGCCCCGCAAAGGACCGGCCAAGATCAAGCCGGCCACGGCCTCAGACTGGGTGTCGGGCGCACGCCTTCGGACTCTGCCCCTCGCGATCGCTCCCGTGCTGCTGGGCACCGGCGCCGCCATCGTCGCGAGCGGCCCCGGTGTCTACCACCCGGTACGCGCCCTGCTCGCGCTCGCCGCGGCACTGTTCCTGCAGGTCGGTGTCAACTACGCCAATGACTACTCCGATGGCATTCGAGGCACCGACGCCTTTCGTGTTGGACCGGCCCGGCTCACCGGCGGGGGCGTTGCCAACCCGCGCACGGTGCTGCGCGTCGCCCTCGTCTTCTTCGGTCTCGCCACCGTGGCCGGTCTGACGCTGGTCGTTCTGACCCAGTACTGGTGGCTGCTGCTCGTCGGCGTTCTGGCCCTGGCCGCAGCCTGGTTCTACACCGGCGGCAAGAAGCCCTACGGCTATCTCGGCCTCGGCGAGGTGTTTGTGTTCGTCTTCTTCGGCCTCGTAGCGACCGCCGGCACGACCTACGTTCAGGTGGGCGAATTCACGGCCGAGAGCGTGCTCGGCGGCGTGGCCATCGGACTGATCTCCTGCGCCGTGCTCATGGTCAACAATTTGCGCGACATCGTGCCGGATAAGGCCGCCGGTAAGCGCACCCTCGCTGTGCGCATCGGCAGCACGGCGTCTCGGGTCGTCTTCTGCGTCTTCCTGCTGCTGCCGTTCGTGATCGCCGGTGCGTTCAGCCTGGTCTATCCGCTGGCAATCTTCACGTTCTTCGTGCTGCTGCTGGCCCTGCCGGCCTGCCTCATCACGATCACGGCGACCTCGGCGAAGGAACTCATCCTCGCCCTCAAACTGACGAGCCTCGCGGCTCTGGCCTACGGGCTGCTACTGGGAATCGCTTTTGCGTTCTGAGCTGGTCTCGTCCACTGAGCTGCTCTGTTCAACCGCGCTGGGCCTGTCACCAGCGCGGGGCCTGCCAACAGCGCTCTGCCTGTCAACGGCGCTCTGCCTGTCAACAGCATCAAGTGCCGTATCCTCGACCTCGGAATCCGGGTTTACCGGCTCCTTGTCGGGGTGACGTGCCTTGTAGAGATCGCGGGCAACACTCTCGCGGGACTTGCCCAGCAAGAGATACGACAAACACAGCCCGAGCATGGCAGCGATCACTGCGGCTGCCCACGGCCAGAATCCCAGGGAAAGCAAAATCGCCAGCGGGATGGCAAACATCAGCACGCGCAACACGGAGTAGTACAGCCAGGGGGCCACGAATTTCATGCATCTAGCTTAGAATGCCGTGGCTGAGGATCCGCACATGTCTCTCACGGTCAAGCGACTTACAATAGCTTTATGCCCAAGCTCTTGATCGGACTAGGACTGGCTCTTGTCATCCTCACCGTCTACTCCGTCGTGGACTGTGCCGTGTTCGACCGCAAACGCATTCGCGGGTTGCCGCGCTGGGTCTGGATTTTTGTCATCGTGCTGGTGCCACTGATCGGCCCGTTACTGTGGTTGCTCGTCGGCCATGGCCGTGCTACCCCCACTACCCGGTCGTTTCGATCGGTCGCCCCCGACGACGACCTCGACTTCTTGCGCGGTCTTGGTGGCGGCAGTGTCAAGACCGACAGTGGCGAGAACCGGCCGTTCAACGCGAAAGATCAACAAGAGCGCATCCGTCGCATGGAGCAGGACCTCGCGGACCTCGATAAGAATGATCCGACACCGGACGCCGGCGGTACTACCGGCACCGCCGGCGTCGACCCAAAGAAGGATCCGGGCGAGGGCGAGCAGCCTGGCCGTCGGGATGCCTGAGCCGGTTTCCAGCACCAGCACCAGCACCAGCCCGGCGACCAATTTCAGCATCGCCCTTCTCAACGAATTCGTCGAGCTTGGTGTGCGTGACCTGGTGCTCTGCCCCGGAGCACGCTCGCAGGCCCTCGCGCTGGCGGCGGCTGAGCTGGAACGGGCCGGCTGTATCCGCCTGCACGTGCGCACCGACGAACGAAGCGCCGGTTTTCTCAGCGTTGGCCTCGCCCTCGAAACCGGTTTGCCGGCGCTCGTCGTGGTGACTTCGGGAACCGCCGTTGCAAACCTGCACCCGGCCGTTCTTGAAGCGCACCACGCCGGGGTGCCCATGATTTTGTTGACGGCCGACCGTCCGAGTGAACTTCGTGGCATCCGCTCGAACCAGACCACCGTACAGTCTGGCCTGTTCGGTGTGGCCACCCGGCTGTGCCTAGACGTTCCGGCGCCGGTCGGCGAACCCGACGAGGCCGGAATCGCCGCGGCGCTGGCCGGGCAGGCGATGAACGCCGCAACCGGCGTTTTCACCACCGCTCCCGGCCCGGCGCAACTCAACCTGGCATTTCGCGAGCCCCTGTCGGCTGCGCTACCTTCGGATTTGTCATTTTCGACACCCAATTGCGGCGTCGTCCCCACGCCTGCATCCGGCGCGTCAGCTGACGGGCCAGCCATGCTGCTCGCGCCGGGACCGCTCACGGTCGTCGTAGCCGGTGACGGTGCCGGGCCCGCAGCCGAAGCGCTGGCCTACGCGGGAGGCTGGCCGCTGCTGGCTGAGGTGTCCAGCGGTGCCCGGTTCGGCCCGAACCTGATCGTGCACTACCGCGAACTGCTTGGTGCCGCCGATCTCGGCGGCCAGGTGGAACGGGTGATCGTGTTCGGCCACCCCACCCTGAGCCGTGAGATTCCGGCCCTCATCGCCCGAGACGGCGTCGAGACCATCATTGTCGCCCCGACCGGACTCGAATGGTACAACCCGGGCCGCTCCGCACGCGGTTTCACCCGATCGGTCGAAGCGGATGCGGCAGCTATTTCGGCAGCGCGCGCCCCGGCCGGTCGAGGGTGGCTGAACCGTTGGGTGATGACCAGCCGCACTCTCGCCGAAGCGGCGGCCGACGAAGGTCGGGCACCGATCGACAAGCGCGGCATCACCCGCGCCGAGCTGGCCGTGCTGCGCGCGCCGCTGACCCGGGCACTGCTCGTCGACGCTGTGTGGCGGGCTTCATGGCCCCACGACCGCCTCGTGCTCGGCGCCTCCCGGCTCATTCGTGAGGCCGATAAACGCGTGCCCGGTAAGAAGATCACCGTGCTGGCCAACCGCGGGCTGGCCGGCATCGACGGCACTATCGCAACCGCGGTCGGTGTGGCCCTGGCTAGTCAGGCTGAACCCGAGCCGCGCTCGGTGGGTGTCACCCGAGTTCTGATGGGTGACCTCACCTTTCTGCATGACGTCGGTTCGCTGCTGCTCGCTCCCGGTGAGCCACAACCCCGGGTGCAGGTCATCGTCGGGGTCGACGGTGGTGGCAGTATCTTCGACGGCCTCGAAGTAGCGGCGACGGCTCCGGCCGACGCGCTGGAGCGGGTGCTTTACACCCCGCGCAGCGTTGATCTCCAGGCGCTCGCCGCCGCCTATGGCTGGGACTACAGCCTGGCCGCCACCCGCAGTGACCTCGAACGGGCACTCACCGGCGCACCAAGCCGTCCCATGATTCTCGAGGTTCCGCTCGTTCGGTAGCTGGGCCGAGGCGATCTTCTGCAGCGCCATTCGCGCAGACTCAGCCCACGGAGCCTAGGTGCGCCAGGGCGGTTCTGGCCGGCTGGTGCTGGTGCTGGTGTTGGCGCGGTGGGTGCGAGCGGGGCGCCAGGTTTGGGTCGGGTCCCAGATGAGTGGCCCTTGTATCTGGGGTCTTCCTCGGATCATGCGGATCTTCCATCCGGCGGTGTCGATGGTGTGGTGGTGGTACCAGCATAAAAGGGTGCCGTTGTCGATGTTGGTGGGTCCGTTCTGCTGCCACGGGATAACGTGGTGCACTTCGCACCAGCGGGCCGGGATGGTGCAGCCGGGGATGATGCAGCCCTCGTCGCGGGCGGCGATCGCGGCGCGTTGCCCGGGGGCGAAGCAGCGAAGTTTGTCGCCGAGGTTGAGGACGTTGCCGTTCTGGCCGAGTAGTACCTGTTGGTAGCCGCCGGCGCAGATGAGTTCACTCACGCGGCGGAAGCTGAGGGGGGCGTCGACGCCGTCGATCCAGCCGACACCGCGGCCCTGGTCAAGGTCGACGGCATTGATGTGCACCATGACGGTCGGGGCGGCGCCGCCCATGGTCGGGGTGTGGGGGGCGCGGGCGGCGGATTCGAAAATGGTGCGGAGGATGTCGGCGCGTTTCTCTCCGCCGGTGCGGCGGTCGCCGTCATATCTGTCATCGCCGCTGAATGGTTCGGGGCTGAACGGCTCCGTGCCGGTGCCGGTGCCGGTGTCAGTGTCGGTGCCAGCCGTGCCGTCGAGCAGTTCGGTTGGCAGAAACCTGGGTGTTGTCGACCGCGCCGACAGGTAGGTGTCGAACAGGGTGTCCATGATGCCGCGGAGTTCGGGGGTGACGTCGGCGCGCAGCGGGTAGAGCCCATTGCGCAGCAGCCCGAACGTGAGGGTGCTTGTCGCTTCGACGGCGTCGTCGTTGGGGGCGGTGCCGTCGGGATCGAGCCGGCCCTGCCACTCCAGTGCCTGCGCCCGTAGCAGGTCGGGCGCGAAGCGGATCCCCGCGCCGGGTAGCCCGGCGGTCTCGGGGGTGATGGCGCCGGTCGCCGAGGCGACGAGGGCGCGTTCGACCCGGTCGAGGTCGTCCTGCCCGACCCGGCCGTGTAACGCGGTCAGGGTGGTGGCGATGATCTCCGCCGACTCGAGCCCGAGGTCGCCGCTTTTGAGGCCGTCGGCGATGACCGGGTAGCGGGCCGGCACCGGCAGGCCGAGCGGGGTGCGTTCCACGGCGGTCTCACCCAGCTTGAGGCGGCGTTTGGCTTCGCGGGCGGAGATACCGGCGAGGTGGCTGATGAAATCGACCCGGTTGCGGCATCCGTTCCTGTAGGCGAGCGACCCGGTGCCGAGGTCGGTCTCGGCACGCGCACCGAGGTCGGTGGTGGCTCGGAGTCTGGCCCCATCAACCTTGCGACCAAGAGCTTCCAGGGCGACCAGCACCGCAATGGCCTCGGTGTCGTCGAGGTGACCAAACCGCACCCCATCCAACGCCCCAGCCAGAATCGCGCCAGCCTGGGCAATCGCCGCGACCCGGGAAACCTCGGGTTCCGGCACGGAGTCGGCTGCGGCGGGCGGGGCGGTGAGGGTCATGGCGGCGGTGCCTCCTTCACCCACAATTATAGCCCAAACCATACCTGAAAGCGAGAGAAACTCAGCTGAATGCTGATGTTTTGTGAGAATTGTCTACGGGTCGCGAGAGCGGGTAAATGGTCGCTGAGCACATGCTGACGCAACCACTTACCCGCTCTCGGAAACTGGCGCCGGAAGCTGGAGGGGAGACGTGCCGGTGGCTTGGTACCGTTGAGGCACACGGATGTCGGGAGGCCCAGATGACCATCAATTCACCCCAGGGTCGCCAGCAGTCGGCGCGCCTCCCCGAACAGGCGCCCGTGTCGACCCCGCCCAAACGTCGCGGCGGCATCGCCCTCGCCGCACTTATCGTGGGCGTCAGTGCCTTCGTCACTGGCTGGATTCCGATTCTGGGACTGCTGCTGGGCGTCGCCGGGATCGTTCTCGGCATTCTGGCAGTGCGCAAACCGGGCGGTAAGCCGTTCGGCCGCGTGGGATTGATCGGCTCAGCCCTGGCCGTGCTCGCCAACGTGTCGGTGACCAGTGTGATCGTGATCTCGCTGGTGAACTCGGGGATTGGCACGGCGATCCTCAGCGACGCGCAGCCCACTATCACCCCCTGCTATTCGTTCAACGGTCCCGCCGGCTACATCAACAACCAGTCCGCAGAGAAGACGGAGGGCTGCGTCACGTCCCTGGAATTGCGGGGCGAGTACGACTCCAACGGTGAGATCAACAACACCGGGGTGGGCAGCATTCTCGGCAGCGTGCTGGTGGAACCCGTGCCGGTTGCCAGCACCGACGCATGGGCTCCGAGCGGACGTCTCGACGACATGGTCGAGTTCTTGAACCGGAGCTATTTTCCCGATGCGGGCGAGGTCACGAGTTTGCGGGAGGCCGTAAGTCTCGACGGCGTCGAGGCCAACCTCACACGCCTGACGAGCACCGCCGAAAAAACCCAGACCAAAGCGTTCCTCACCGTCTTCGCCCCGGACAGCTATCAGTCAGCCGGGGAACCGGTGAGGTTCTTCGTGATCTCCTTCGTCATCCCCGATGACAACGGCGAGGAGATCATCGCTGCCGCCGTGGATTCCTGGCGTTGGCTTTAGCGACCGGTACTAACCGAAGGCCTCGACGATGGGACGAAACTTCATTTTCGTCTCGGCTAGCTCACGGTCAGGGTCAGAGTCCAGCACGATCCCGCAGCCGGCGTAGGCCGTGATCGCGCCGGTCGGGGCCACTTGGGCGCAGCGCAGGGCAATCGCCCACTCGCCGTCGCCGTCGGCGCCGACCCAGCCGACCGGCCCGGCATAGCGGCCACGGTCGAACGGTTCGAGCTCACGAATCAGCGCAAGAGCTGCGTCGGTGGGAGTTCCGGCGACTGCAGCCGTCGGGTGCAACGCCGCGATCAGGTCGAGCGACGTCGACCCGTCGCTCAGGGTGCCTTCCAGGTCGGTTGCGAGGTGCCAGAGGTTCGGCAGCTTCACCGTGAATGGGATCTCACTCGTCGCGAGCACCGAGGTGTGTGGGCGCAGCGACTTGAGCACGCTTTGCACGGCAAACTCGTGCTCGTCGCCGTCTTTCGAAGACGTGGCCAGGGTGAGGGCCGCCTCGCGGTCGTCCTCGGCATCCGCTCCCCGCGAGATGGTGCCGGCCAGCACCCGGGCATTGACCGAACCGTTGTCGGCACGAATGAGAGTCTCCGGGCTCGACCCGATAAGTCCGTCGATGGCGTAGGTCCAGCAGTCCGGATACCCGAGCGCGAGCTTGGTGATGGCGCGGCGCAGGTCGGACTCGGCCGGTACCCGCCCAACGAGATCACGCGCCAGTACGACCTTATTGACCTGTTGGGCCCGAATGGCCTCGATACCCGAGCTGACCGCTGAGCGGAAGTCGTCGGACGGCAGCGCGCCGGGCAACAGCACGATGCGATACTCGTCGCCAAGCGGATGCAGCACCAGCGGGATTTCCGGGGCGCTCTCGTCGCTTGCCGAGATGCGGGTCACCCAGCACTGGCCGTCGTCGCGACCGACGATGATCTCCGGCACGATGAGCACGCTGGTCTGCGTGGACGACGCATCGAAGGCGAACGCGCCGAACGCCAGCAACCCGGTGCCGGTGCGGGCGAGGGGGTCGGTCACGGTGGCCAAGGCGACGACCTGTTTCCAGGCGGCCGCGGCATCCGTCATGCGGGTAGGGCCAGAAAATTCGAGCCGAAGCGCGCAACCGATGCCGGCCAGACCCTGATTGCGACGCATCCAGAGCAGGGGCGCGCGGCCGTCAAGCAGCAGGATCAGTTGGCGGATATCGGCTATCGGGGAGGTTTCGACCGTCAAGGCCTGCACATTCACTTCTGTAGCCTACGCCCGCGTCTCAGCGCCCCGGCAACCGTGCAGTATTTGCCGGGTTGCGCATCCTAGAATGATGGGGTGAATAGAGCAGACCTGAACAAACGGCCCGCGCAGGTGGCTGCCATGTTCGACGAGGTTGCCGCCCACTATGACCGCACGAACGCGCTGCTGTCGGTCGGCAACGCGTCGCTCTGGCGCGTCGCGACAACCCAGGCGGTCAACCCGCAAGCGGGCGAACGCATTCTCGACATCGCCGCCGGAACCGGAACGTCCAGCGCTGCCCTCTCCCGCAGCGGCGCTCACGTCGTCGCCGCCGACTTCTCGGCTGGCATGATCGCAGTCGGTACAGCCCGTCACGCGCACAACGCGAACATCGACTTTGTGCAGGCCGACGCCACGGCGCTGCCGTTCAAGGACAACGAATTCGACGCCGTCACCATCTCGTTCGGACTGCGCAACGTGGTCGAACCGAAGGAAGCGCTCGACGAGTTCTACCGGGTAACCAAGCCCGGCGGCCGTGTCGTCATCTGTGAGTTCTCCACGCCGCCGCTGTCGCTCGTGCGCCGGAGCTACTTCGCTTACCTGAACCATGTCATGCCGCGGGTCGTGCGGCTTGCCTCATCGAACGCCGAAGCCTACGACTACCTGGGTGAGTCCATCGCGGCGTGGCCGACCCAGCCGGTATTGAGCGGATGGCTGCGCTCGGCTGGCTATTCCGCGGTGGCTTACCGCAACCTCACGCTCGGTATCGTGGCCCTGCACCGCGGAACCAAGTCCTGACCAACTCGATAGGCAGACTCACGTGAAATTCAGAGCCCCCGTGATTCGACGCAGCGCGTCGGTGACCAGCCAGGTGGGCCTCGGCGACCGTATTTTCTCAACTCCCGCCGACCGTGGCCTGGCCGCGAACATCGATGCTGGCATCGAAAAGGTGGAAGCTGCGCTGATCGACGAGCTCGTCTACGCCAATGAAATCGCCACCGTCACCAGCCGCTACCTGCTGAACGCGGGCGGTAAGCGGGTGCGCCCCATGCTCGCGCTGCTCACCGCGCACCTGGGCGAGGGCGTGGTGCCCGATGTGATCACCGCGGCGACGGCCATCGAACTGACCCACCTGGCCTCGCTCTATCACGACGACGTCATGGATGACGCCGATAAGCGCCGCGGCGTGCCGAGTGCACAGACCGTGTGGGGTAACTCGATCGCGATCCTGACCGGCGACCTGCTGTTCGCTCGCGCCAGCCAGCTCATGGCCCGGCTCGGCGAACGCGCGATCAAACTGCAGGCGACCACCTTTGAACGCCTGGTGCTCGGCCAGTTTCAAGAGACGGTCGGTCCACGCGCCGGCGACGACCCGGTCGAGCACTACATTCAGGTGCTCGCCGGTAAGACGGGTTCGCTCATTGCCGCTGCCGCTCAGGGCGGTGTGGTGTTCTCCAACGCCCCGGCCGCGTATGAGCAGCCCGTGGTGGATTTCGGCGAGAAGATTGGCGTGGCCTTCCAACTCATCGACGACGTGCTCGACCTGTCGCCGCAGCCGAAGGAGACCGGCAAGGTGCCCGGTACCGACCTGCGGGCCGGTGTCGTCACTCTTCCCCTGCTTCGGTTGCGGGAGCGCGCTGTCAGCGATGGGGCATCCGCTTCGCTGCTCGAACGCCTCGAACGGGACGTCATGGTCGACGGTTCCGCTCTGACCGAGGCGGCCGACACCGCGATCACCGCGCTGCGCGAGCACGCTGTCACCGCCGAAACCCTCGCCGAGGCCCACGGCTGGGCCCGCGACGCCGTCGCAGCCCTGGCGCCACTACCCAACGGTTCGGTCAAAAAAGCCCTCACCCGATTCGCCGAGACCATCGTCGAGCGCTCCAGCTAAACCCCAATCGAGGGCGTGCCGGGTGCGTTTCTTTGCGCGGCCCGCTCGCGCAGTAAGGAAAACCTCAGTGACCAAATTGAGACTGGCCATCGTCGGCGCCGGACCGGCCGGAATTTACTCCGCCGATATTCTGCTCAAAGCCGAGCGCAACTTTGAGGTCTCAATTGACCTGTTCGACCACCTGCCGGCGCCGTACGGACTGGTGCGCTACGGCGTCGCCCCCGACCACCCCCGCATCAAAGGCATCATCACCGCGCTGCGGGGCGTGCTCGACAGCGGCGATATCCGCGTGTTCGGCAACGTGCGGTTCGGCGTCGACATCACCCTCGACGACCTCAAAAAACACTACAACGCGGTCATCTTCGCGACCGGCGCCGTGCAGGACGCCGACCTCAACATTCCGGGAGCATCACTTGACGGCTCGTACGGCGCCGCCGACTTCGTGAGCTGGTTCGACGGGCATCCCGACGTGCCGCGTACCTGGCCGCTTGAGGCGCGCGAGATCGCCGTGATCGGCAACGGCAACGTGGCCCTCGACGTATCCCGCATGCTCATCAAGCATGCCGACGATCTGCTACCAACCGAGATTCCCGCGAACGTCTATGACGGCCTCACGGCGTCGCCGGTAACCGACGTGCACGTATTTGGGCGCCGCGGGCCGACATCCGTGAAGTTCACGCCATTGGAATTGCGTGAGATCGGCGAGCTGAATGATGTGGACATGATCGTCTACGACGAAGACTTCGTCTACGACGAGGCAGCGACGGCGGCCGTCGCGAGCAACAAGCAGGTCTTCGTGATCGACAAGACGCTGAACCAGTGGCGTGCCCGCGAGACCGGTACGGCCAGCCGCCGCCTGCACCTGCACTTCTTCGCCAAACCGGTCGAAATCGTCGACGACGGCGCCGGCCGGGTAGCCGCTTTTCGCTGGGAACGTACCATAACGGATGGCGCAGGCGGCGTCGTCGGCACCGGCGAAATTCGCGAGATCCCGATTCAGGCCGTCTACCGGGCGGTTGGCTATTTCGGTTCAGAACTGCCCGACGTGCCGTTTGACAAGAAGCGCGGTGTGATTCCAAACCGCGAGGGGCAGGTGCTGCGCCGCGACCCTTCGGCTGGCACCGGCGGGCTGTTCAACCAGCAGATGTACGGCGTCTACGTGTCCGGCTGGATCAAACGTGGCCCGGTCGGCCTGATCGGCCACACCAAGAGTGACGCGATGGAAACCATCCGGCACCTGATCAATGACCTCGGCAATTGGTGGCGCCCCGAGTTCCCGTCGGAGGAAAGCATCGTGAAACTGCTCGACGCGCGCGGCGTGAAATATACCGGCCTCGACGGGTGGCACAACCTCGACCAGCACGAGCTCGCGCTCGGTGATGCCGTGGGCCGCACCCGTATCAAGGTCGTGGGCCGCGACGAAATGGTAGCCGTCTCCCGAGCCGAGTGACCGCGGTCCGGACCCGGACCGTGCGCCCGGTTTGCAGTAGGACCGGGCCCCTCGCTGCTAGCGGAAGTTGGTGAACTGCAGGGCCACGTCGAGGTTTTTGCCCTTGAGTAGTGCCATCACCGCCTGCAGATCATCGCGGCTCTTCGAGCTGACCCGCAATTCGTCACCCTGAATCTGGCTCTTGACGCCCTTGGGGCCCTCGTCGCGAATGATCTTGCCGATCTTCTTCGCGTTCTCCTGGTCGATGCCGGCCTTCATGCTCGTTTCGATGCGGTACTCCTTGCCGGAGGCGAACGGCTCGCCGGCATCGAGGCTGCGCAGTGAGATGCCCCGCTTGATCAGCTTGGCCTCGAACACCTCGAGGATCGCCTTGACGCGCTCCTCTGTGTTCGCCTTCATGAGCACCTTCTCGCCGCTCATCGCGATCGAGGCTCCCACGTTCTTGAAGTCGTAGCGCTGTGCGACTTCTTTGTGCGCCTGGTTGAGGGCGTTGTCGACCTCCATCGGGTCGACCTTGCTGACGATGTCGAAAGTTGAATCTGCCATTCCCCCATGGTATCCGACCGACGAGGGCGCAAAAAGTGTCGGATTGACAGTCTGCGCGGACCCTTTATGAACTCTCATTCCGAGTCGCACGCTGGGACACGGACGCTCGCGGCACCGCTGATTTCTCGGTGAGGCGTTTCGTCTTGTATTGTTAACCCCGCGTCTCCGGTCAAGTGATTACACCTGGTCGGGAGCGCCTGGCGAGTTACCCAAGCGGCCAAAGGGATCTGACTGTAAATCAGACGGCGTAGCCTTCGTGAGTTCGAACCTCGCACTCGCCACCAGCAGCACCATCAGGCAGGCCCTTGGGCCTGCCTGATCTGGTTGTGCAGCTGCCTGTAGCGTGAGGGCATGACGCATCCTGCCCCGACCGAGCTGCTTGATCTTGCGCGCACCGTCGCCCTCACCGCCGGCGCACTCGCCCACCGGCGCCGTGGCGAGGGGGTCGAGATTGCCGCCTCGAAGTCGTCGCCCGAAGATATCGTCACCGCTGCCGACCGCGAGGTCGAGCTGCTCATTCGCGGCCTGCTCGCCGACGCCCGCCCGAACGACGGGTTCTACGGCGAAGAATCCGACGCGACTCGCGGCACGAGCGGGCTCACCTGGGTGGTCGACCCCATCGACGGCACCGTCAACTACCTCTATGGCATCCCGTTCTACGCCGTCAGCATCGCCGTCGTGCAGGGAGACCCCGACCCGGCCAGCTGGAATGCCCTCGCGGGTGCGGTCGTCAATCCCGCCCTCGGCGAGGTGTTCACCGCATCGGAGGGCTCGGGTGCCTGGCTCGGTGATCACCGCCTGCACGTGAATCACGACGTGCCGCTCTCGCTCGCACTGGCCGGCACCGGCTTCAGCTACGAGGCAGCCCGGCGGATGTGGCAGGCGAGCATCGTGAGTGGTCTCATCGGCCAGGTGCGGGACATTCGTCGTATCGGTTCGGCCGCACTCGACCTCTGCTCGGTCGCCTGCGGTCGCCTCGACCTCTTTTTCGAACGCGGACTCAACCCGTGGGACCACGCCGCCGGCGGCTTGATCGCGCGCGAGGCAGGTGCTCAGGTCGGCACTCTGCAAGCGGATGACGAGGGTCGCGAGCTGCTCATCGCCGCCGCGCCCAGCCTCTACGGTCAGTTCGAACCCGTTCTCGCCGGCCTGTTCGAACGCTTCCCATTTGACGCGCAAGCCCGATGACATCGTGCCCATATACCCAGTTGGGGTGTGATTGGCGACCTTTCTCTGGTAATCTCGGGGTTGCGCGTTACCCTTAATCAATTCGTTACATTGGCATGTCGTCACTGAGCGTTATCGACTACGAGCACCTGATCCCGTCCGCTATGCCGAAAGATGCACCTTGTCACGTCACACTGCTTCCTTGGACACCTCCGTGTCTGACAAGAGTGTCGGCACCGTGTTTCCCCCGGCAGTGCCGGCAGCCCTGACCCGCCGCCAACTGCGCGAGCGCGAGCGGGTGGCTTTTTCTGATGCTGCACCGGCGCCGGTCGACGACCACGTCGTGCGCCTCAGCCCCGCCGCTGACCTGATCGTATCCGCCGATCTGACCGAACCCGACCTCGAGCCGGCCGTCATCACCGAGAGCGATCGCATCATCGCTGCGGTTCCGGTCGCCGACGCCGAACCCACCGACTTCGAGAAGTTGTTGGCTCCCGGTCTCACCCAGTCGATCCCAACGGTGATTCCCGCTGTCGGTGACCGTCCCCGCCGCCGCCACCGCATCGAGCAGTCGGCCGGGGAAGCCTTCGCCCCAGCGCGCGCCTTCGTTCCGGCCGGGTCGCTGCCCCGTCGCGCACCCCGCGATCGTCCGCTCGGCAGCACCGCGCGCAAGCGTGCGGCCACGGGCGCCTCGATACTCGCGATGTCGTTTGTGGCGCTGATGGCCGTGGCCACGTCCATTCCGGCCGAGGCGTTGCTGTCCTCACAGGACGTACGGGCATCCGCCTTGGAAGCGCAGCGTGTTCTGCCAGCCGAAGAGGCGCAGACCATGGACCTGGCCGGTGGCGACACCGTCACTGTCGAGCGCGACGGCTACGAGTCGAGCACCATCGCTGAGATTGCCGCTGCGAGCGGTATCCGCATGGAAGACACCTTCACCAACAACCCGAACGGCACCATTCAGTGGCCGTTTGCCGTCGGCGTGCACGTTGGCGACCAGATCGGACCGCGCAGCTGCGCCGGCTGCTCGGCCAATCACGGCGGCCAGGACTTCAACCCGGGCGTCGGCGCGCCGATCCAGGCCATTGCCGACGGCGTGGTCAGTTACGCCGTAGACGGCGAAGCCAGCCTCGGCGTGAACATGATGATCGACCACATGATCGACGGTCAGCTCGTCACGAGTGTGTACGCGCACATGATCCACGGATCGATGCTCTTCAAGGAGGGCGACGTGGTCAAGGTCGGCCAGGTCATCGGCAAGACCGGCAGCACCGGAATGTCGACCGGCCCGCACCTGCACTTTGAAATTCGCGAGGGCGGAATTACCGGCACCAAGGTCGACCCGCTCGCCTGGCTCTATGCCAACACGAACTAGCCCGCCGGCCTACTCGGGCTCGACGCGCCCGCGCATAAACGACTCGAGCAAGCCCCTCGGCAGCGGAAACGGCGGCAGGCCGTCAAAGCTGAACAGGTCGGCCCCGCCGGCATCGACGGACTCAAGCTCGACGACCTGGTCGTGCAGCAACTCCATCTTCACATCGAGGCGATTGGCGGCATCTGCTGCCTGCCGCAGGTCTTCGACCAGCGTGTCGGGCACAGCGCCGTTGTACTTGTAATAAATCTTGTGTTCGAGGCTCGCCCAGAAGTCCATGGCGATCGTGCGAATCTGAATCTCGACCGTCACCGGCTGCACGCGGTCTGTCATGAACACCGGAATCGCGACGATCAGGTGCAGGCTCTGGTACCCATTGGCCTTCGGTGCGTGAATGTAGTCCTTTTCCTGCAACACTGAGACGTCTCGTTGCCCAGCAAGCAGATCGCGGATGCGATAGGTGTCTGAGATGAAGCTGCAGGTGATGCGAATTCCGGCGATGTCCTGAATATTGTCGCGAATGCCGGTCAATTCCAGCGGGAACCCCTTGCGGACGGCCTTTTTGAGGATTCCCTCCGGCGACTTGAGTCGCGAGCTGACGTGCTCGATCGGACTGTAGTCATGAATGGCGCTGAATTCCTCCTTCAAGATGTTGATCTTGGTCAGCATCTCGTCGGTCGCGAACTTGTACGACATCATGAATCGGGTCAGTTCAAGCTTCAGTTCCCGCATGGCAACGGTCGTCGATACGGTGCTGGGCACGACGGCGCTCACCAGGGGAGCGCCGTCGTCGAGCTGGTCGGACGGTGCGGTCATGCCTGAACGGAGCGCAACCAGGCCGTAGCATCTCCCGGCAGGGTGCGGCCGGTGAGCTCTTCGCTCGCCAGTACTACGTCGCCAGCGGGCAGCTGAACGGATGTCGCGCCCGTGTTGGCCACGATGATCACGTCGCCGTTGCGGTACGCCACCACCTCGGGGCCGAAGCCAGCGAGCCACACGACCGTGCCGGCGGCGAGGGCATGCTCCCGGCGCAGGCGCAGTGCCAGCTTGTACAGCTCGAGGGTTGATCCGGCCACGCCGTCTTGCTGGTCGCGGGCGAGTGCAGCCCACTCGTTCGGCTGCGGCAGCCAGCTCTTCGCGCCGGTGCTGAAGCCGAACGATTCGCCGGCGGCTTCCCAGGGAATCGGCACCCGGCATCCGTCTCGCCCGTACCGTTCGCCGTTGGTGCGAAACCAGGTGGGGTCTTCGCGGGCGTGATCGGGCAGGTCCACGGCTTCGGGCAGGCCGAGTTCCTCGCCCTGATACAGATAGCTCGAGCCCGGCAGGCTCAACATCAGAACGGATGCCGCCCGCGCGCGTCGCAGCCCGAGCACCGTGTCGGGCAGCCCGACCGTCTCCGGGCCGATGCCGTGTCCCTGCAGATTCTCGCCGGTGAGGGCAAGCCGGGAGGCGTGGCGCACCACGTCATGGTTGGAGAGCACCCAGGTGCTCGGCGCGCCGACATTGCCGAAGGCTTCCAGAGACTCGTCGATGACGCTCTTGAGCAGCGGGCCGTTCCACGGGGTTTCGAGGTAGGCGAAGTTGAAGGCCTGGTGCATCTCGTCTGGACGCACCCACTTGGCCATCTGGCTGAGCGGGTCGACCCAGGCTTCGGCCGCGAGCACGCGGTCGCCGGGGTAGGCGGCGAGTACCCGGTGCCAGTCGCGGTAGATCTCGTGAACACCGTCCTGCGCCCAGTACGGGGCGGTCAGCGGCGTTTCGGCGGTGATCCCCGGCTCGAGAGCGGATGCCGGAGCCCCGCCCATGCTTCCACCCTCAGCGGGAGGCGTGTAATCGGGGAGGCCGGGAGCCTTGATCATGCCGTGCGCGACATCCACCCGAAAGCCGTCGACGCCGCGGTCGAGCCAGAAGCGCAGCACCGCGCGAAACTGCTCGCGCACCCACTCACTGTCCCAGTCGAAGTCAGGCTGGCTGCTGTCGAACAGGTGCAGATACCACTGGCCGGGGGTGCCGTCTGGGTCGGTCGTGCGGGTCCAGGCGCGGCCGCCGAAGACGGACTCCCAGTTGTTCGGCGGCAGCTCGCCGTTCTCGCCCTTGCCGTCGCGGAAGGTGTAGCGGCCGCGTTCCTCGCTGCCCGGGCCGGCCGCGAGGGCCGCCTGGAACCAGCCGTGGTCGCTCGAGGAGTGGTTGGGCACGATGTCGACGATGACGCGAATGCCGAGGTCGTGAGCGGTGCGTTGCAGCACCTCGAAGTCATCGAGGGTGCCGAACAATGGGTCGACGTTGCAGTAGTCAGCGACGTCATAGCCAGCGTCGCGTTGCGGCGACGTATAGAAAGGAGAGAGCCAGATGGCGTCGATGCCGAGATCTTTGAGGTGGGGCAGTCGCGCGCTGATGCCGGCGAGGTCGCCCATGCCGTCACCATTCGCGTCGGCGAAGGATCGCGGGTAGATCTGATAAATAACGGCTGTGCGCCACCATTCGGTGCCAGGGGTCAGTTCGATGCCAGTCATCCTAAAATGCTACGGCATCCTCGCTGGTGCCTGTAGCGTGGTGGAAGTGGTCCGGAGTTCGCTGTCGGGGTGATAATGTTTCTAGGTTGCCAAAAACGGGCAGTGCTCCTGTTTTGGTTGCTCTGCCCCCTTAGCTCATTGGTAGAGCACTTCCTTGGTAAGGAAGAGGTAGTGGGTCCGATTCCCACAGGGGGCTCAGGCTTGGAAGCGAACAGCCGACAAGTCGCGGCGGGGTAGCTCAGTTGGTTAGAGCACACGGCTCATAATCGTGGTGTCGCGGGTTCAATTCCCGCTCCCGCTACATATAAAGGCCCTCTGACCAGGTTTTTTCACCGGCCAGAGGGCTTTTTTGTGCCCATGAATGACCCGGTCATGATTAAGGCACTCATGCGCAGCGCAATCAGAGGTGCACTGTCTCACGCTCGCGCGGGCAGTTAGCAGCAGCTCTCGTGCTCGGGGGGGCGTTCACCGGTCAGTGTCGATACCGGTGTCGCGCAGGTGTCACCTTTCCACGCTTCGATGCCTTCTCGGATCGCGAAACCGGCAATCACGAGTGCGGCGATCGCATCCGCCCAGGCCCAGCCGAGCAGGCTGTTCAGTAGCAGCCCGATGAGGAGCGCAGCCGAGAGGTAGGCGCAGAGCAGGGTTTGCCTGGAGTCGGCGACAGCGGATGCGGAGCCGAGCTCTCGGCCGGTGCGACGTTCGAACCAGCTGAGGCAAGGCATCACCATCAGGCTGACCGCCGCGAGCGCAATTCCGACCGGGCTGTGTTCGGGCGTGCGCAGTCCAGTGATCGACAGCGCTGCGTCGACGGTGACGTACGCGGCGAGAGCAAAGAAGGAGAAAGCGATCACCCGCAACGCGACCTTCTCGCGCTGCTCCGGTTGCGGCGCGGCGAACTGCCAGGCGATTGCGGCGGCTGAGAGCACCTCCACGATCGAGTCGAGGCCGAAACCGATGAGCGCTGCTGACGATGCGATGGATCCGGCAGCGAGAGCGATGACCGCCTCGATGAGGTTGTACGTTATGGTGATCGCGACTATCCAGCGGATTCGCCGCTGCAGGAGACGTTTGCGCAGCGGGCTGAGCATCCGACCAGCACGCGTTGAAGTTGCGCTCATACGCCGGCCCCGCAACACAGCGGGACGTTGCAGGCGACGTCCGTGCATTCGTCACCGTCATCGACGGCGAGGACCACGTCGACCAGCGCGACCAGCGCATGTGCCAGGTGCGGGTCTGCGATCTCGTACCGCGTTGCGCGGCCTTCCGGGGTCGCCGCGACGATGCCGCACCCGCGCAGGCAACTCAGGTGGTTGGACACGTTCGAGCGGGTCAGTCCGAGGTTCTGCGCGAGCTGGCCGGGATACCCGGGGGCGTCGAGGAGGCTCAGCAGGATTTTGGACCGGGTCGGATCCGCCAGAGCCCGGCCGAGCCGGTTCATGACATCCACCCGTGACGCAATAGTCAGCATGCACTGACGTTACAGTGATGGCTGACTCATTCGCAAGTGCTCGACAAGCATCGGCACGGTCCGTGCGACTACCTCTGGAGCAGGTCACCGCCCACGGACTCGCCGTAGACGTGCTGCCCGACCGGCCTTCGCGGCGGGAACAAGCGACTCGGTGATGGTGTGTGCGTATAGACTTATTCATTGACACGGGGTGCCCCACACAATGTGGGAGCTGAGATCAATACCCGTTGAACCTGTCTAGTTAGTACTAGCGAAGGAATGTCACCGATGATCGATCGAATCTCCGACCACACGCTGAGGGAAACACCCCGAATCCTCAGTATCGCCGGGACCGATCCAACCGGCGGTGCTGGCATCCAGGCCGACTTGAAAAGCATTGCGGCCAACGGTGGCTACGGGATGGCGGTGGTCAGTGCCCTGGTCGCGCAGAATACGCTCGGGGTGCGCTCGGTGCACATCCCGCCGGTTGCGTTTCTGCGCCAGCAATTGAGTGCCGTGAGCGACGACGTGACCATCGATGCCGTCAAAATTGGCATGCTCGCGGATCTCGATGTGATCAATGAGGTGCGTTCCTGGCTCGACGTGTGCCGTCCTCCGATAGTCGTGCTCGACCCGGTGATGGTCACAACGAGTGGGGACCGGCTGCTCGACCCCTCCGCCGAGCAGGCGCTACGCGACCTGATCCCTCTCGTCGATCTCGTCACGCCCAACGTTCCCGAGCTGGCCGTTCTGCTCGCCGAGCCGCCGGCGGCCGACTGGGCAGAGGCCGTCGCGCAAGGCAGACGATTATCAGCCCGTGCCGGCGTGACCGTGCTGGTCAAGGGGGGACACTTTGACGACACCACCTGCCCGGATGCTCTGGTCAACACCCAGGGCCTGATGGCGCACAGTGTTGTCGAGTTCACGGCACCGCGAATCATAACCAAGAACACCCACGGCACCGGGTGCTCGCTCTCCTCGGCGATGGCGACCGTGCAGGCGAGAACCGGGAACTGGACACAGTCCCTCGCCGAGGTCAAGGACTGGCTCCAGGACGCACTGACCTACGCTGACGACCTCGAGGTCGGGCGGGGAAACGGCCCGATCCATCATTTTCATCGGCTGTTTTCCGAAGCGTCAGCCGCGTCAGCCGCGCCTGCTGATCCGGCGCCGTTCAGCTCGACCCTGTGGCGAGACGTCGAGCTGATCCGCCTGCAAATCTTCGATCTCCCGTTCATCACGGACCTCAGCAGCGGTGCACTGGCAGAAGAAGATTTCTCCTATTACCTCGCCCAGGATGCGCTCTATCTCGCCACTTATGCACGCGTTCTCGCGCATGCCAGCGAGCTCGCGCCGACCGTGAGCGCGCAACGCTTCCTGGCCGATTCTGCAGCGCGGTGCCGCGATGTCGAGTCGGAATTGCACCGAAGCTGGCTTCGGCAGCAACCTGACCCTGACGAGGCAGGCCCGGTGACGACGGGCTACTTGGATCATTTGCTCGCGACCAGTGAGGCCGGAAATTATGCGGTGCTTCTCGCGGCGCTGTTGCCTTGTTTCTGGCTGTACTCGGATGTCGGTGACCGACTGCACGCCGAATTTCTGTCGCGCACCGAAGAGGCGGCGCATCCGTATGCAGCCTGGCTGGAGACCTATTCCGATGAGGAATTCGCCGCGGCCACGCGGCAGGCGATCGCGCTCACCGACGACGTTGCGGCGACGGTCTCGGAATCGGAATGCGCGGCAATGCGCCAGGCGTTTACGACCTCGGCGCGCTTCGAACTCGACTTCTTCGACGCCCCTCGGCAGCTAGTGAAAGCCTGAGATGACCGCGCGGAACGAAGTGCTGTGCGCGCGACTAGCCGAGGGCGGGCAGTCGGGCCAGAAGCCGCTGCGCGGCATCCGTCGGGTCGCTCGCCTCGGTGATCGCGCGCACCACAACCACCCGAGTAGCGCCGGCGTCGACGACCTGATCGATGTTGCCGAGATCGACGCCGCCGATTGCAAACCAGGGACGAGTGCTGTGAGCAGATGCGCTGCGCGCGGCCGCATAGCTCAACAGGTGCGTTCCAACCGCCGCACGACCGGGTTTCGTCGGCGTTGCCCAGACCGGGCCGACACAGAAATAGTCGAGCACGTCGGTGGTCAGGGCGGCATCCACTTGCTCGGTGGTGTGAGTGGACAGCCCGATCAGGGCTGCCGCGCCGAGCAGGCTGCGTGCGGAGGCCAGCGGCAGATCGGTCTGGCCGACATGAAATACCGGCGCGCCCGCGAGGCTGGCGATATCGGCCCGGTCGTTGACGGCCCAGAGTCGTGCGTATCGGTCGGCGACCGTGCGCAGAATCTCGAGATATTCAAGCTCCTCGGCGGCGTCGATGTTCTTGTCGCGCAGCTGGATGATGTCGACTCCGCCAGCGAACGCGGCATCTATGAAGTCAGCGAAATCGCCGCGATCCTTTCGGGCATCGGTGCAGAGATACAGCCGGGCGTTCGTCTGGTCCATGCGACCAACCCTAAAGGGCAACGACGGCAGCTTTCGCCGATGCTCAGTCGCGACGCCGACGGTGCGCACCATGAGTGAACGCAGCCTCACGGTCGACGTGGCCGTGATCGGCGGCGGCATCGTGGGACTCGGCATCGCCTGGGCGGTTGCGCATTCCGGCCGCACGGTGGTTGTCATCGACCCGGATCCGGCCGGGGGCGCCACCTATGCGGCCGCCGGAATGCTCGCGGCGGTAAGCGAACTGCACTATCGGGAAGAGGCGTTGCTCGAGCTCATGCTCGCCTCTTCCTCGCTGTATCCTGCGTTCATCGAATCACTCGGAGTGGATTCCGACGCAACCGGATACCAGAGAACCAGAACCATGAACGTTGGTGCCGAATCGGCCGACCGGCAAGCGCTCGCCGACCTGCGCAGCGTGCAACTGACCAATGGGCTGAGCGTTGAACCCCTGACCATTCGCGCAGCTCGCATGCTCGAACCGCTGCTGAGCCCCCGTGTTTCCGGTGCGTTCATGGTGGAGCAGGATCATCAGGTCGACCCGCGCCGGCTCGCCGAGCGCATCCAACTCGCGCTCGCCGCGCTGGCGGGAAACGGTGGGTGGGGCCACGACGCCCTGATCCGCGTGAACGCCACTGGGTTGGCGCACGAAGATTCAGCGGATGCTTCATCGCGCGTCACCGGTGTCGCTTTGGCCGATGGTTCAACGGTCAGGGCCACCGAAGTAGTTGTGGCCAATGGCCTCGGGGCAGCCGGGCTGAGCGGGCTGCCCCAGCGATTGAGCCTGCCGCTTCGCCCGGTCTACGGGGATATTCTTCGGCTGCGCGTGCCCGCGCATCTTCAGCCAGTGCTTACCTGCACGCTTCGCGGGTTGGTGCATGGCGTGCCGGTGTATCTGGTTCCTCGCTCGGATGGAACGCTCGTGATCGGAGCCACGCAACGCGAGGACGGTTCCAGTGCGGTGTCGGCTGGTGCCGTCTATCAACTGTTGCGTGACGCTCAGGTGTTGGTGCCAGCGGTCAACGAGCTCGAGCTGATCGAGATGACCGCTCGGGCTCGTCCCGGAACGCCCGATAACGCGCCGCTTCTCGGTCGCGTTGGCCGAACGGGAGCTGAGAGTGACACTGATGACATTCCTGGCCTCATCATCGCCACCGGATTCTTTCGTCATGGCGTACTGCTCACCCCGATCGCGGCCCAGTACTGCCTTCAGCTGATCCAGGAGATCACGGTCGATCGGTGGCGAAGCTTTCGGCCCGATCGTTTCTCAGCGAGCCGCGCCCCGGCATCCGCTTCACCGACAGGAGCCCGCTCGTGACCGAATCCCCAGGCATTGAGATCACCGTCAATGGCCAGGAACGAACCGTGCTGCCCGGCAACACCGTGACCGACCTCGTGGCCGAGATCACCGATCGGCCCATCGCACAAGACGGCCGCGCAACCGACGGACAACGTCTCGGCGTGGCCGTCGCATGCAACGCCGAGGTCGTTCCACGCAGCCAATGGTGGCGCACCGGGCTCACCGCCGGTGATGAGATTGAAATTGTTACCGCCGTTCAGGGAGGTTGACCGTGGAGACCGCGCAACACACGAACACCGACCGCCTCGTGATCGACGGCGTGTCGTTGAGCTCGCGTCTGATCATGGGCACCGGGGGCGCACCGAGTCTGGACGGCCTCGGGGCTGCCCTGCGCGCCTCCGGAACCGAACTCACCACCGTCGCCATGCGGCGTCACAGCGTGGCGACCACCGGGTCACTCTTTGATCTTCTGGTAGAGAATTCCATCCGAGTGCTGCCCAATACTGCTGGCTGTTTTACCGCGCGAGAAGCCGTCCTGACCGCCGAGCTAGCCCGGGAAGCCCTCGAGACCGATTGGATCAAACTCGAGGTCATCGCCGATGAGCACACCCTTCTTCCCGATGCGGTCGAACTGGTGGATGCCACTGAACAGCTTGTCGCGCGGGGCTTCAAGGTTTTTGCCTACACGAATGACGACCCGGTGCTCGCGCTGCGGCTCGAGCATCTGGGCGCTGTCGCCGTGATGCCGCTCGGGGCGCCGATCGGCACCGGGCTGGGCATTCTCAACCCGCACAATATCGAGCTGATCGTTGCCCGCGCCGCAATTCCCGTGGTGCTCGATGCTGGAATCGGTACCGCCTCCGATGCTGCTCTGGCGATGGAGCTGGGCTGCGATGCTGTGCTGCTGGCCACCGCGGTGACGCGCGCGCAAAACCCGGTTCTCATGGGCGATGCCTTCAAGCACGCCGTGATTGCGGGCCGGCGTGCCTCGCAGGCCGGCCGCATTCCGAGGCGTAACCACGCCCTGGCATCGTCAATGATGAACGGGCGGCCCGACCTGTGATGGAGGTTGCCGCGCTGGCACCGCTCGTCGAACCGGGCGAGAAGCTCTCCGCTGCGGAACGCGAGCGGTACTCGAGGCACATCCTTATTCCTGAAATCGGTGTGCTCAGCCAGCGAAGGCTCAAGAATGCGCGCGTGCTCGTGATTGGCGCCGGCGGCCTCGGTTCGCCGGTTCTGCTCTACCTGGCGGCTGCCGGGGTGGGCACGCTGGGCATTGTCGACCATGACACCGTGGACCTGAGCAACCTGCAGCGTCAGATTATCCATGGCGTCGCAGGACTGGGCCGTTCGAAACTCGAGTCGGCTGCCGCGGCGGTAGCGGCGCTCAATCCCCTGGTCACGGTGCGCCAACACGATGTCTGGCTTGACTCGGCGAACGCTCTGGGCTTGTTCGCCCAGTACGACCTGATCGTTGACGGAGCCGACAACTTTGCCACTCGCTATCTGGTCAGTGATGCCGCAGCGATGCTCGGCAAGCCCTGCGTCTGGGGATCCATCCTGCGCTTCGAGGGCCAGGTCAGCGTATTCTGGAATCTGCACGGTCCTACCTATCGGGACCTGTATCCGGACGCCCCACCGGCCGGCTCCGTACCCAGCTGCGGCGAGGGCGGAGTGTTTGGGATGCTGTGCGGAACGATCGGAGCGACGATGGTCGCCGAAGCCGTGAAGTTGATCACCGGGGTCGGACGCACGCTCGTGGGCCGGGTCGTGCTGTTCGACGCGCTCGACGCGTCCTGGCGCGAGCTTACGATTGCGCGCGACCCCGCCACCGAAGTGGTCACGAAGCTCATCGATTACGACCTGTTCTGCGGAACGTCGACTGGGGATGACGATTCGATTTCCGTGCAGGAACTCGCTGTCATGCTCGATAACCGCGCTCGGGGCGAGAGCGACTTCGACCTCGTCGACGTTCGGGAACCGGAGGAATACGAGATTGTGCACATTGCCGGGGCGCTGCTCGTTCCGCAGAACGGTATCCTCTCGGGCAGCGCGCTATCTGCTCTTTCCCGGGACCGCGATATCGTCGTGCACTGCAAGGCTGGCCCGCGCTCGGCCGCCGTTCTCGCCGAGCTGCAGCGCCGTGGCTACGACCGCGTACGCCACGTGCAGGGGGGCATCCTGGCGTGGGTGAAGGAAATCGCGCCCACGCTCCCGACGTACTAACGCTCCGGCAGCCGGGGGTGACAGGGTCAACCGCAACCAGGCCGCGACGCTCTAACGGATGCCGTCAACGACACCCGTTTCGGCCCTCCTAAGGGGGGTACGATAGACGCAATCGGGACTTCCCCGCGCATGAAGGAAAGGTCGGACCATGAACCCGCTACTCATCATTGTGGCAATTGTTGCGGTCGTGCTTCTCATCACCGGCGGCTTGGTGCAGTCGCTTCAGTTTCTGCTCTGGGTTGGTATCGTGCTCGCCGTCATCGCCGTGATCATGTTTCTGATGCGGTCGATGTCCGGGCGCAAGAGCGTCTAGCCCGGCAGGACCGAAACAGCCGGCCGCAGGAGGATGAGCTCCTTCGGCCGGCTGTTTTCTATGCCGGGTCCTGCGCACTCCAACGAGAGCGGCGCAGGTCAGGGGCGGCGCCGTGCAGCGCGGCTGGCAGCCAACAGGCCTGTGGGGAAGCCCTAGACTGTGCCGACCGGGCTCATCGCTCGCGGCTCAGGAGAGATTGGACCCCATGCCTGAACTCAACGTCCCCGCCCGTGTCGTCGTCGTCGGCGATGCCCTGATTGACGTACTGCGTGACTCCGAGGGAAGCCGGGAGTTTGCCGGAGGTGCCGCACTGAACGTGGCAGTCGGCTTGGCCGTGCTCGGGGTGCCGACGACCCTGATCGCGATGGTCGGTGATGACGCCGATGGCGCGACTCTTCGATCGTTCCTCGACCAGTATGGCGTGCAACTGATCGCGACACCGGGCCCGCTCGGGTCGTCGCGGGCCGTGTCCGATCGCACCGACGGTGAACCCCGCTACTTCTTCAACGACGCCGCGAAAGCGCGCCGCATCGAGTTCGGCACAGTCGAGCGTGACGCGCTCGAGGGCGCCTCGCTCGTTGTCGTGAGCTGTTTTCCGTTCGACGACACCGCGCAGACCGAAGCGCTCGCAGCCTGCGTAACCGACCCCGAGCGCCGGCTCGTGATCGATCCCAACCCCCGGGCCGGCATGCTGCATGATGGGCCGCGGTTCGTGCGCAACTTTGAAGCGCTCGCCGCGCGCAGTCTGCTCGTGAAGGTCGGCGACGACGACGCCGACCTTCTGTATCACATTACGCTCGATGAGCTGAGGGAACGCCTCGTCGACGCGGGCGCACACACGGTGTTGGCGACAGCCGGGAGCCTCGGAGCCTCGGTCTCATTCGCGAACAATGAGCTGGTCAGCGCGGCGATCGCTGAGCTCGACGGCACTGTCATCGACACGATGGGTGCCGGGGACGCGACGCTCGCGGCATCCGTTTTCACGATCCTGACCGATGGGGTGCCACCGGATTCCGCCGCCTGGCAGGTCCTGCTGAGCGACGCCATGCTGACCGCCGCAGCCACCTGCCGACACGAGGGAGCGCTGCTCCGGCAGCCGTAGCGAGTTCCCAGCGGATGTCAGGGCCGCGTCTGTTACTCCTCGGGCTCGGTCGTCGACTCGGTGGCTTCCGTCAGCTTGAGACGCGAACGGATCGCGTCGCGGGCCTGCTGGGCGGCGCGGCGCACCTCCTTGTCGGAGTCGCGCAGGCGCACCTCGATCGTGGCGATGTTGTCGGCAGTGCCCTGGTCGGCAAGGGCGTGCAGCGCGGCGGAACGCACGCGCGGGTGCTCGTCGGTGGTGAGGCGCACGAGCTTGGGAACCACCTGCAGGCCGCGCAGCAGCACGACCTTGGCGCACATCTCCCGTACGCGCCACGATTGGTTGTTCAGCCCGACGACGATGTACGGCGCGGCTGATTCGCCCCAGACGTGCAGCAGCGCACGGGCACCCCACAGCTCGGGCCAGTACAGCGCCGGGGCACCCTCGAGAATGCCGAGCGCGTGGCGGCCGCCGGCGTAGATCAGAAAGTCCTTGCCGGCGTTCTTGGCACGAAGCAGGGCCACGGAATTGTCGATGACGACGTTCTCGCCGTAGTGCGCGACAGCGGCGCGAATGCGCTCGTCCGTCGGCAGGTCGATCGGAAGGTCGGGGTGCGGAATCAATTTGTTTTGCATAGCCCTCTAACGCTACCTCCCCGCCGCTCCCTGAGCTATCGAAACCGCTCCCTGTCAGCGATCTCGTTCGATTAGACCAGCGACGCCGTCGAACCCTGTTCTGCCGCGACTGTGCCAGGTGGTGTTGTCAGGTGAGGGTGATCTCGAAACCGGAGGCGTGCTCGTAGATGCCGTAGTTGCCGATGTCGGTGAAGCCGAGACTGCGGTACAGGGCCAGGGCCTCGGGCTGGGCGTAGCCGGTTTCGAGGCGCATCCGCTCGTAGCCCAGGTTGCGGGCGAGGGCCTCCAGCTCGCGCAGAATCGTGCGAGCGTGGCCCTGGCGGCGGTAGTCGGGGTTGGTCCACATGCGCTTGACCTCGGCGGTGGTGGCGTCGAACTGGCGGAGGCCGCCGCCGGCGACCGTCGTTGAGCCGTCGACGAGCACGAGAAAGCCGCCGCCGGGTGGGTCGAACTCGGCCCCGTCGACGTCGTGTACGGAATCGCCGTCGCCGTATCGGGTTTCGTATTCACGGTGCAGGTCCAGCAGAAGGGGGGCTACTTCGGGGTCACCGAGGCGCACGGATACACATTTCACGCTTTACAGTGTGCGCCTTGTCGTGGCGTGCTCCCGACCGATGAGCGGGAGGTCACTGGGTAGACTCGACGAGTGTCAGTGAACCCAGAGTTGCAGGGGCGGGTCTTTCCGCCGGTCGCACCGTATCTTGTCGGACGTGAAAAGGTGCGCGAATTCTCCCGCGCCGTGTTCGCGTCGAACCCGATCAACCTCGATCCCGAAGCGGCCCGTGCGGCCGGTCACGCGGACGTCGTCGCCCCGCCCACCTTCGCCGTGGTCGTGCAAGAGGCCACCCTGGCCCAGCTCTTGGGCGAACCGGATGGTGGCATCGATTTCACCCGCGTCGTGCATGGCGACCAGCGCTTCAGCTATTCTCGCCCGATCGTTGCCGGCGACGAACTCACGGCCACCCTCGCGGTGACGAGCATCAAGACCCTCGGTGGCCACTCGATGGTCACCGCTGAGTCCACCATCGTCGACGCGGCGGGCGCCCACGTCGTGACCGCCATCTCCACCCTCGTCGTCAGGGGAGACGAATGACCCCCGTTCTGGCAGACCTCACGGTCGGCAGCGTCGTCGCCGAGGCGACTTTCTCATTGACGCGCGATTCCCTCGTGCGTTACGCCGGGGCATCCGGTGATTTCAACCCCATTCACTACCGCGATGACATCGCGCAGGCCGTGGGTTTGTCGGGCGTACTCGCCCATGGCATGCTCACCATGGGCCTGGCCGTGCAGCCCGTCGTCGACTGGGCCGGTGACCCGGCCCGGGTAGTCGACTATCAGGTGCGGTTCACCCGCCCCATCTTCGTCGACGCAACGGATGGCGCCATCGTGACCGTGGTCGCCAAGGTGGGTGCGCTCGACCCCGACGCTGATGTGGCCCGCATCGATCTCACCGTCACGTTCAACGACGCGACCGTGCTCGGCAAGGCGCAGGCGCGCGTCAACCTGGCCTGAGACCCATGATGGAACCCGTTGAACTGAGCACGCTCACCACCTTTCGCGTCGGTGGGCTCTCCGCCGCGCGGGTGGCGCCGGCTACCGAACAGGACCTCATCAATGAGACCCTCGTCGTCTGGGGCATGGACGAGAACTGGCTGCTGCTGGGCGGCGGCTCGAACACCCTCGTCGCCGACGCGGGCTTCGACGGCATCGTGATCCAGGTGGTGACCCGCGGCATCGAGGTGCTCGGCGGCGAAACCGGTGGCGCGGCCAGTGCCGAGACCGGCAGCCAAGCGGATGCCGCCAGCGCCGGCACCCATGTACGCCTGCGCGTGCAGGCCGGTGAACCCTGGGATGACCTCGTCGCCTACGCCGTGCAGCGAGGCTGGGCCGGCATCGAGGCGCTGTCGGGCATTCCCGGATCGTGCGGCGCGGCTCCAGTACAAAATATCGGTGCCTACGGCCAGGAACTCTCGGACAGCCTCGTGGCGATCGATTTTCTCTCCTACGAAACCGGCGAGGTCGAACGGCTCGAGCGGGTCGACCTCGACCTGGGCTACCGTACGTCGGCGCTGAAGCAGGGCCTCCGCGGTGTCGTGCTGGCGATCGAATTAGAGCTGCACGATACCGCGGCCGAGGCATCTGTTTTGGGGAGCACCCTCGGCCAGCCGTTGAAGTATGCCCAACTCGCCGGGGCGCTCGGCGTGCAGCTCGGCGACCGGGTGCCGCTGCAGATCGTGCGTGCGACGGTGCTTGGGCTGCGGGCGGGTAAGGGCATGGTGCTCGACCCCAGCGACCCCGACACCTTCAGCGCCGGATCGTTCTTCACCAACCCGATCGTGACCGAGGCATTTGCGCGCTCGCTCCCGGCGGATGCGCCGCGCTGGCCGCTCCAGCCGGAACCGGCCGATCGAGTCATTCCCCTCGACGAGTATCTGGGTGTCGGGCCGATGCCCGGCGAAGAAGCGGTGCGCCTCGTCAAGCTCAGCGCCGCGTGGCTGATTGAGCATGCCGGGGTCAGCCGCGGTTTTCGCCTGTCGGGATCGAAGGCGGCCGTGTCGAGCAAACACACCCTCGCGTTGACGAATACGGGTGGGGCGACCGCGGCAGAGGTGGCCGAACTCGCCCGCTATGTGCTCGGCCGGGTGCAGGCGGAATTCGGCGTGAACCTGCACCCGGAGCCGGTGCTGGTCGGCCTGACACTGTAGTCGATCGATCGATCGGATGGTCGATCGGATGGTCGATCGGATGGTCGGTCGGACGGACGGATGGTCGGTCGGACGGTCGTGCGGCGTCGGTCAGTCGGCGTGGCGGGCGGCGGCAGCGATTCCGGCCACGACAAGGCCCAGTCCGACCGCGATCACGCCGCCGAGTAGCCAGAGCGTGGGGTCTGGCGGCACCGGCAGCAGCGTGAAGACCGCCATGTAGGTGGCGAAGGCGAGCAGCAGGACGCCCCACAGGATGGTGGCGAAGCGGGGTCGCAGGCGGGCGGCGGGCGCCGCGGCTGCCGGGGTCGCTGCCGGTGCGTCGGTGGGCGGTGCGTCGGTGGGCGGTGTGAAGAAGTTCGGCTCCGAGTCGTTTTTTCGGGGAGGAAGAACCGAAGCCGGGTACGGTTCGGTCGGGGTTCTCGGCCCGGTCTCGGTGGGGGGCGCGTCACCATTGCTCACGTTCGCGGAGAAATCTTCGGTGGGGGCGTCGCCGTCGGGGCTCGTGGAGGAAAACGGAGTGGTCATTGGGGGGTCCTAGTTGTTGGAGGAATCGAGCGTGACGACGCCGGCGAGGGTCCAGATGCGCAGGAGCGGCCCGCCGCTGCGGCTTGTTGCGTTGAAGGTGCGCTGGTCGGAGGCAAACACTCCCGTGCGCTCGCCGTTTTCGGCGTCGACTTCCCGGCCGTAATAGTCGACGCCGCCCACCAGGGCGCGCGATTCGATGCGCACCGGGGAATCCGTTGGCAGCCGGATAGTGGTCACCCCGGCACCGAGAAAGACATCGATAATGCTGTTCTCGTTGAGTCCGGGATTGTCGAAGTCGCGTAGGTCGAGCGTTGATTTGCCCGCAATCATGGCATAACTCGACGTCGGGTTCGCCGAGGTAGTAGTCGCGGTGAGGTGCCAGATGTTGTCGCCGACCGCCGAGAACTGGGTGCCCTGCGGGAACACTCCGAGCGCGACAAGCGTGGCCGCGGCCAGAACCGCGAACCCGCCCATGGAGCCATCGGTGCGCCCGCGGATTCCGGCGATGACAATGCCGAGCGCCAATACGCCGAGCGTGCAGGCAACTCCGAGAATGACCGCGTCCTGCGACCAAACGCCGTTTGAGAAGACCCCCGCCGCTACGGCGCCGCTGGCCAGTGCCAGGCCGAGCACGATGGCACTGAAGCCGGCACCGGGGCGGCGGGCCCGCACCCGGGCACGTTCGGCGGCCTGGCGGGCTCGGTTTTGTTCCTGCCAGAGGCGATTCTGCTCCGAGCGGATGTTGCGGGCCGAGTCCTGCGCGTAGGGCGCGTAGGGATAGGTGGGCGGGTAGGTTGAGCCGGCCGTCGGTGCGACGTTCGTGGCCGTGCCGGTGGTCGCGAATGCCAGGGTCGGGGCGGTCGACGAATCGGTGGCGCTGTCGATAGCGCTCGCGGTGGCTGTCGACTGGTCCTGTGCCGGCCCGCTCGATGCGGATGCCTCCGGCGACGTGGCCGGGGCATCCGGTCGCGGATGCACGCCAGCGTCGGGGCTGGGAAACGGTCGGGGGTCGTACACACTGCCAGGGCCGAAGGGGCCGGTCGGGTCGGAGCCGGTGCCGGGTGCCGGGCGCGGTTTCTGAGAGCGGCGTACCAGGGACACGACCAGCCAGACGATGCCAGCCGTCAGGGCCATGCCCCAGCCGAGCGAGAAGATGCCCGCGAGCCAGTCGGGGAGGGCCCAGAACCCGGTCGGGCCATTCCACCAGAGGCCGCGCAACAGCGGTACGACGGTGATCAGGAGCAGCGCGCCGATGGCGACCATGGCCGGTTGGAACCGGCCACGAATTGCTTCTTCGACGTAGATACGGCCGGCGCCGCGAGGCATGAGCGCCCAGCCGACGGCATAGACGAAAACGACGGGGCCGCCAAGGATGGCGATCACCACGACGATGCCACGTACGATCAGCGGGTCGAGTCCGGTGCGGGCGGCGATGCCGCCGCAGACGCCGGCGATCCAACGGTCGCCGTCACGGTTCAGGCCGCTGCCGCGAATCCAGTCGAAGAAACGGGTGATCTGGTCGGGTCGCTGCGGAGGGTGAGGGGCGTCTGCCCTCGGTGTGTCGGTCATGATTCGAGTGTGGCAGCGTGCCGAGATCGCTGCCATGGGGGATGACCCTGATTGGACCCTGATTGATTTCCGCAGGGTTCCGCCGTGTCAGTGCGGCGTGCTTGGATGAAGACGTGAGAACCGAACGGATGACACGGCCCCGGCTCCGGCTGGTCGGCGGTGTCTGCGCGGGGTTCGCCGAGCACACCGGCGTTCCCCTGGGCACGGTGCGTTTGGTCACCGTGCTGCTCAGCCTCTGCGGCGGCTTCGGCGCGTTGCTCTATGCCTGGCTGTGGGGGACGGTTCCGAGCGTCGATAGCCGGGCGGCGGCAGACCCGCTGCCGAAGTCGAGCCTGGCGCGATCGAGAGTCGCGCCGTCCGCGGCGGCCCGCGAGGCACGTGGGCCAACCTCCCTCACCCGCACCGTCGATGGTCTCGGTGCTGCACGGGTCGATGCGGGCAACACCAGCCGCCCATCGAGCGCGGCTAGACCGTTCCCGCGAGCGGATGCCACTTCCACCCGGGCCGCGCCCGTCACCGAAATCTTGCTCGGTCTGGCCCTGCTCGCTGCCGGTGGCGCCCTCGTGGCGAGCCGCCTCGGCGCCGACATTCCGCTCGCCGTCGTGGTGCCCGCTATCGTCGTGCTCGCCGGCACGGCACTCGCCTGGCGTCAGTTCGCTGACATTCGCAGTGGTGCGTCGCAGCAATCCTCGGCGTTGCTCGTGCGCATTCTCGGAGCACTCGTGCTTGTTGCCGTCGGTATCCTGCTGTTTTTCGTCACCGGCACCAACCCGAATGCGTGGACGGTCATCTTGGCGGCGGCATCCGTTCTGCTCGGTGTCGCCGTGGTCACCGCGCCGTGGTTGCTGCGCCTGTGGAGCGACCTCGCCGACGAGCGGGCCGCGCGGGCCCGTGAAGCGGAACGGGCGGACATCGCCGCGCACCTGCACGATTCGGTACTGCAGACCCTCGCGCTCATTCAACAGAAGGCCGGGCCGCACAGCGATGCCGCCCGGCTGGCCCGCGCGCAGGAACGCGAACTGCGCGAGTGGCTGTTCACCGGGACCCGTGGTGGCGGAGAACCGGCGACCGACCTGGCCACCGCGCTGCGTCGCATCGCCAGCGAGATCGAAGAAGACTTCGCGGTGCGCTTCGAGGTCGTGACGGTCGGCTCGGGGGTGGGTGTGCGATCGGCACCTGGCGCCGAGTCGACCCCGAGCAGTGTCGATGCCCAAGAATCCCTGGTCGCCGCTGCCCGAGAGGCCATGCTCAATGCTGCCCGGCATGCCGGGGGAGCGGTGTCGGTCTATCTTGAGACCGGCACGCGCGGCATCGAATTGAGCGTGACCGACCGCGGCCCGGGCTTTCGGCTCGACCAGATTTCCGAAGACCGGCTCGGCGTGCGCGAATCCATCCTGGGACGGATGCGCCGGACCGGCGGGACCGCCGCTGTGCGTCCCGGTCCGAATGGGGGCGGCACCGAGATTCTGCTGACCCTCCCGGCTCCGCCGAAAACCAAACCGGCCACCGATGAGCGCCACACCGAAACGAGCGTGCAATGACCATTCCCGAACCGAGCGAACAGGGCGGGCGTGCCCGGCAAGACGGCGGCACGCCGAACGAACCAGCTGCGGCATCCGCCGGCCTGCGCGTACTCATCGTCGACGACCACTCCATCTTTCGCTCCGGGCTGCGCGCCGAACTCGACGCCAACATCTCGGTGCTCGGCGAGGCTGCGACGGTCGACGCGGCGATCGCGAAGGTCATTGCACTGCAGCCGCGCGTTGTGCTGCTCGACGTGCACCTGCCCGGTGGGCGCGGCGGGGGCGGCGCCGAGGTTATCCGTGAGGCGGCGCAGCGTGCACCGCACACCCTGTTTCTGGCGCTCAGCGTCTCTGACGCCGCCGACGACGTGGTGAGCGTCATTCGCGCCGGCGCCCGAGGCTATATCACCAAGAGCGCCTCCGGGGCCGAAGTGTCCGACGCTGCCCGCCGTGTCGCCGGCGGCGACGCCGTGTTCTCGCCGCGCCTGGCCGGGTTCGTGCTCGACGCCTTCGGCGCTGTCGCCGGCGAGACGGCCGAGACCACCGAGGAACTCGACCGGCTCTCTGTCCGCGAAACCGAGGTGATGCGCCTCATCGCACGCGGCTACAGCTATAAGGAAGTCGCGAGTACCCTGTTCATCGCAGCCAAGACCGTCGAAACCCACGTATCTGCCGTGCTGCGCAAACTGCAGCTCTCGAGTCGGCACGAGCTGACGGCCTGGGCGCTCGCGCGCAAACTGCTGTAGCGCCCGGGCTTCAGGCCAGGCTCACGCGTCGCGTCGAATCCAACGAAACGTCACCCGGCTCAGCACAAGCCCCAGCACCAGCCAGACGCCGAGGGCGCCGGCCACCCAGAGCAGATCCCATGTGCCGCTCTGCTCGGCAGCCGCGAAGCTTTCCGGAAGAAAGACCGAACGCATGCCCTGCGCCATCCATTTGAGCGGAAAGATGCTCGCCAGGTTCTGCATCCACTCGGGCAGCGTCGTGAACTGCAGGTAGACGCCCGAGATGAACTGCAGCACGAGCACCACGGGAGCTACCACGGCCGTGGCGCTGCGCCCCGACCGAGGCACCGCCGACAGCGCTATACCGAGAAACGCGCTCGTGATCACGCCGAACACAAACACCCAGGCGAAAGTCGCCCATTTCCCGGGCTCAGTCGGCAGCGCGATATCGAGCACAAGTCGCGCCACGAGAAGCAGTAGGCCGGCCTGAAGAATCGCGGTGACGAACACCTGTCCGATCTTGCCGAGGAAATAGCTCAGCGGGGATAGCGGGGTGCCGCCCAGACGTTTGAGGGTGCCGTCGCTTTTCTCGCCCGCGATATCGACGGCGAGGTTCTGCACACCGGAGAGAAGCATGCCGGCGGCGAGCATGCCGGGCAGGTAGTAGGTACCCACGCTGACGCCGCCGGTGCCGTCGGGATTCGCACCGATATTTCCGGAGGAGCTGAACGCGGCGGTGAAAATGCCGAGCATGATGAAGGGAAAAAAGAACGTAAACAGCAGGGTGTCGGGGGAGCGAAAGTACAGGCGCGTTTCATAGCCGATGCGGGACAGGCCGAGCGCTAGCGTGCGCGGAGCCTTGTTCTGCGGGCGGGTGCCCAAAGTCGTGGCGCTCATGCCCGCACGTCCCTGTCGGTGTGCCGGCTTGGATCGGGCCGAGCGTCATTGGCGGATGCGGCAGCTTCGTTCCCGGCGACCATCGCTTCGTGACCGCGCACGAGGGACAGGTACACGTCTTCCAGGCTTGGTCGGATCACCTCAAGACCTTCGGGTTCGGCGCCCTTGCCGATTGCGACCAGGTCCGCCACGACCTGCGCAGGGCGGCTCGTGCGCTCCTCGCGCACCACTCCGTTGCCGTCACGCCAGCGCACGACCGGAACGCGCGCATCCGCTTCGCCGATTTCGTCGAGCGGGCCGATGTCGATGAGCCGGCCACCGACGATGATTCCGGCACGGTCGCTGAGTTGCGCGGCCTCGTCGAGGTAGTGGGTAGTCAGCAGAATGGTGGTGCCTTCCGCCTTGAGCCCGCGAATCAGATTCCAAAACTGATGCCGAGCCTCGGGGTCGAAGCCTGTGGTCGGTTCGTCGAGAAACAGCAACTCGGGGCGTCCGATAATGCCGAGGGCGACATCCACTCGGCGACGCTGCCCGCCGGAAAGCTTGCTGACGCGGGTTTTCGCCTTCTCACGCAGGCCCGCCGCGTCGATGACCTCGTCGACGTCGCGGGGATGGGGATAGAACCCGGCGAAGTGGCGCAGTTGCTCGGTCACGGTCGCATTGCCGCTCTCGTTGCTGGTCTGCAACACAATGCCGAGGCGGGCCTTCCAGTCCAGGCCTCCGCGGTGCGGATCAATGCCGAGCACGCTCACCTCACCGCCGGAACGGTCACGGTAGCCCTCAAGGATCTCGATCGTCGTGCTCTTGCCGGCGCCATTCGGGCCGAGCAGGGCGAAGGTCTCACCGGCCGCGATCGAGAAACTCACGCCGCGCACCGCCTCGACGCCGCCATACGATTTCTGCAGGTCGCGCACGTGCACAGCCGGGGGAGTGGATGTCATAGGTCCAGAGTCCCACTCCCGCGCTCCCCGCACCACCGCTGCTGGTCGTCTTTGCCCATCCGCCAGTCGACGGATGCCGTACTAGGTGAACAGGCGTTGCAGGCGTTGCACGCCCTCGAGCAGGGCGTCATCGCCGAGGGCGTATGACATGCGCAGGAATCCACTCGGCCCGAAAGCTTCGCCGGGAACTGCGGCCACCTCGGCCCGATCGAGAATGAGGTCGGCCAGTTCGAGCGACGTCGTCGGGGTCACGCCGCCCCACTGGCGGCCGAGCAGGCCGGTCACATCGGGGTAGACGTAGAAGGCACCCTGCGGGGTGGGTGTCACGACACCGGGGATCCTGTTCAGCTCGGCGACGATCAGCTTGCGGCGGCGGTCGAAGGCCACCCGCATGGCCTCGGCGGCGTCTTGCGGTCCGTTCAGCGCGGCGATTCCCGCGCGCTGAGAGATGTTCGACACGTTCGAGGAGAGGTGCGACTGCAGGTTTGCTGCCGCCCTCATGGCGTCGGCGGGGCCGACCATCCAGCCCAGCCGCCAGCCGGTCATGGCATACGTTTTGGCGACGCCGTTGACCAGGATCGTGCGGTCGGCGAGCGCCGGAACGGCTTCGACGATGGAAACGGCGCGCACGCCGTCGTACGTGAGGTTCTGGTAGATCTCATCGGAGATGACCCAGAGGCCGTTGTCTTCGGCCCACTGGCCGATGGCACGGGTCTGCTCCGGCGAGTAGACGGCGCCGGTGGGGTTGGAGGGTGAGACGAACAGCAGCACCTTGGTTCGCGGGGTGCGTGCGGCTTCGAGCTGCTCGACGGTCACGAGGTAGCCCTGGTCACTGCCGGCGAAGACGTCGACCTGCACGCCGCCGGCGAGGCGGATCGCTTCGGGGTAGGTGGTCCAATACGGGGTCGGCACGATGACCTCGTCACCGGGATCGAGCAGGGTCGCGAAGGCCTGGTAGACGGCCTGCTTGCCACCGTTGGTGACGACGACCTGGCTCGGCGAGACCGCGAGGCTGCTGTCACGCAGCGTCTTGGCCGCGATGGCCTCGCGCAACTCTGGCAGACCGGCCGCGGGGGTGTATCGATAGTTCTTCGGGTCGCGAACGGCGGTCAACGCCGCCTCCACGATGTGCTCAGGCGTCTGAAAATCGGGTTCCCCCGCCGCGAAGCTGATCACCGGCCTTCCTGCCGCCTGCAGCGCCTTGGCCTTGCCGTCAACCTTGAGGGTCGCTGACTCGGCAATAGAACCGATCCGAGTTGAAATTCGCTTGAGTTCGTGATCCACGTGTTGAGTTTAGCTACCCGACCCGCGCGCTAGCTAGCGGAGCCCCCGGCCGAGCCAGCGCTCGTGTCAGCTCCGATGACGCAGATCTGCCGCGCACCGGCTGAGCGACACGACGCCCGTAAAAATTGGGTCCCCCGCAGGAATAGAGTGATGAAATGATCACCCGCCTGGTTCAGATCTCTCGACCGGTGCTGTGGGTCAACACCGTCGGAACGACCGTCATCGGCATGTGGTTGATCGGGGATTTGTGGCGCTGGGACATCGTTCCGCTGCTGCTCTGGGCGACCCTGCCGTTCAACCTGCTGATCTACGGCGTGAACGATATCTTCGACCAGGAAACGGATGCGCAGAACACCCGCAAGGGCGGCCTCGAGGGGGCTCGCATCCTCAGCTCGGAAACTCGCAGCATCGCACTCGCGGTCGTGCTGGCCAACGTGCCGTTCGTGGCGTATTTTCTCGTCACGTTGCCGCCGGCGGCGCTCGCCTGGATTGTCGCGTACACGGTGATCTTCATCTTCTACTCGGCACCCCCGCTGCGTTTCAAAGCCCGGCGCTACCTCGATTCGCTCAGCAACGCCGCCTACGCCTTCCCGCTGATCTTCGTACCCCTGGCCTTCGGCAAGTCGCCGGTCTGGGCGGCGGCTATCGGGCTGATGGCGTGGAGCGTGGCCAAGCACACCTACGACGCGGTGCAGGACATCGACGAGGACCGCGCTGCCGGAATTCACACCACTGCCGTCCACCTCGCTGCGCGCGGCGCCACGGTGTGGAGCGGCGTGTGGTGGGCTCTGTCCACCGTGGGATTCGCGCTGATCAGTTGGCCGGTCGCCGCGGTGAATGCACTCATTGCCGGCTGGCTGGTGGTATCGCTGGGGCGCAGCCCCACACCGGCGACGGCCCGCCGCCTGTACCGATACTCGATCGTGTTTCCCTACGTTGCCGGTTCCGTTGCCGGGACCCAAATCGTGGCAGCCATGTTGCTGGGAGCCTATCCATGACCCGATCACGCACGAACACGTCCCCGCAGCGCATAGTCGTGCTCGGCGCGGGCATCGGTGGGCTCACGGCCGCCGCCCTATTGGCCCGCGCCGGCCATTCGGTGACCGTACTGGAGGGATCCGACTGGATCGGTGGCAAGAGCAGGCGCCTCGAGATTGACGGGCAGCGCGTGGACACCGGACCAGCGCTGGTGACTTTCCCCCCGGTCTGGGAGGAACTGCTCGCTCGCTACGACGCGCTCGGTGCCCGCTGGTCTGCTTCCTCGGAAGCTGCCGCGGTGGCCGGGGTGACGCTGCACAGACTGCCCGAAGTGGGCCGGTACTTCTACCGTGGAGAAGCAGTCACCCTGCCGGTGCCGGCCGGGCATCCCTGGTACGCGGCCTGGACCCGTTTCGAACGCGAACACGGCGGCCTCGGGCCCCAACTCACGAGCATGCTCACCGCCAACCCGTTGGATCCGGCGTCTCTGCCGGCCGTACGCAACGTGTTCCGCCTGTATGGCACCCGGCTGACCACCCGCAGCTTTCTTGACGGCCTGAGCTGGATGCCCGACGGCCTGCGAGAGGTCATCGCCATCCACACCCTCAATGCGGGCGTCTCTCCCCGGCAGACTCTCGCCCTGTACGCGAGTATGCCGGCCATTATGGCCAGGGACGGCGTCTGGGTTCCCGAGGGCGGAGTGAACGAGCTCCCACTCGCATTGCACCGGCTAGCCCTGCACGCTGGTGCCAATGTGCACACCGGCGAGCCCGTCACATCCGTGTCGAAAGGTCTGGTGACCACGGCGTCGGCGACGTACCCATCCGACGTGATCGTGAGCGGGCTCGACAGCGTGGTGCTCGACGGTCTGCTCGGCGCGCCACCGGCCCGGGCGCGGGCACGCTCGTGCTCGGGGGTGGCCATCTATGCGGCGCTCGAGACGCCGCTGCCGGAGGGCACAGCCACGCACTCCGTCGTACTACCCGACGACCCGGCCGCCCTGCACCGCAGCCTCGATGCCGGAGTCGTGCCGGAGCAGACGATGGCTTTCCTGAACTATTATCGGCCGCACGAGGTCTATCCCAATGACCGGGCCACCGTGGCGGTACTCCTCACCGCGCCCGCCGATGGCCGCCACTACGACCTCGACAGCCCGTGGGTGGCGCGTGAGGTTGCTCGGGTCAGCGCCGCCGTGGGCCTGGACCGGCCGATCAGCGAGCTGTTTCGCGACCATGTCGTGCTCGACCCGCACTACTTCGGCGGCTGGGGTTCCACCGGCGGAGCACTGTACGGCGCCACCCACCCGCTCTGGCAGAGCGGGCCGTTCCACCGCCCCGGCTACACGAGCCGTGCACGCCCATGGCTATGGCGGGTGGGCGCGTCGGTGCACCCCGGCGGCGGTATCCCGGCCGTGCTCGGCGGCGCCATGACCGCGATGCACAAGCTGATCGGCCGCCTCGATGGTGCCTGATCCCAGCTGCTGGCCGGGCGTTCACGTGAGAAAATTCCTGATCCCAGCCGCTGGCCGAGCGTTGACATGAGAAACTGCCTGATCCCAGCTGCTGGCCGAGCGTTCACATGAGAAACTGCCTGATCCCAGCTGCTGGCCGAGCGTTCACATGAGAAACTGCCTGATCCCAGCTGCTGGCCGAGCGTTCACATGGGAAAATTCCTGATCCCAGCCGCTGGCCGAGCGTTGACATGAGAAACTTGGAGCGGACGGGGCGGGTGACACTAGATCAGTCGATGAGGACGCACTCCTCCGGGAGGTACGCCCTGGAGGGTTCGTGTGCCAAGCTGACAGGGAAGCGATAGCTCGCTCCTCGGGCTAGTGGTACTGCCCAGCTAGTTCGCCTCAGCTTTACAGTGGCCGGTCCGTGACCTAGACTGGCTTACGGTCGTTGAATTCCACCAAGCTTCTCTGCGCCTTTTTCCAGATGTTCTTGTTTGGTTGAAGTCCAGGCGGCGGTGCGGGTCTGCTTCCATAGGGTGGTGGCTCAATTGGTAGAGCAGCGGTCTCCAAAACCGCAGGTTGCAGGTTCGAGTCCTGTCCGCCCTGCACATCGGTAAGTTTCTGCCGATCATGAGAGGTGTGACAGGTGGCCCGAAAAGTTGTCGACGAACCTAGTGAGGAAGTCGTCGCGAACGCACGAATTGCCCGCGAGTCCAATCGCGGTCCTTTCGCTCGGCTGTCCCTGTTTATCAAGCAGGTTTTCGCCGAACTGCGCAAGGTGGTCACCCCCACTCGTAAAGAGCTGCTGAGTTACACCGGTGTCGTGCTCGTGTTCGTGATCATCATGATGGCCATCGTGTCGGCATTCGACTGGGTTTTCGGCTTCGCTGTCCTTTATGTCTTCGGAACGCCGGGGTAAGTCGCACCAAGGGCATCCGCTCTGGCGGAACGCCTGCATGACCGGCATGTGAATCGTGCCCAGACAACTTGCACACGTAGAAAAAATTAGGGATTGAGATTTAGTGACTGAGACGAAGCACGACGATGTCGACTGGGCCACTGCCGCCGAGCAGTCCTCCGAGGTAGACGAGGCACAGGAAGGCAACACCCTTGCCGCCGACGAAGACTCCGTAGAGGCTGCCGAGCAGGCGGCCCTGCATGTCGTCGACGAGAGCGACGACGTAGAGGTCAACCTCGACGCTGCGCTCGATGCCCTCGCCGATTCCTCGGATCCCGAAGCTGACGCCATCGTCGACGACGCCCTCGACACTGACTCTGCTGAAGAAGCCAACGCCTCCGTCGAAGCCGTCGAAGACGAAGACGAACTCGTCACGGCCGACGCTGTCGCCGAGATCGTTCCCGAAACGGATACTGCCGCCGAGATCGTTTCCGAAACGGATGCCGACGTCGAGATCGACCCGTACGAAGCCTTCCGCAAGGAACTTCGTTTCCTGCCGGGCAAGTGGTACGTCATTCACTCCTACGCTGGCTTCGAGCGTCGTGTGAAGTCGAACATTGAAAACCGTAAGCAGTCCATGGCGATGGAAGACTTCATCTACCAGTGCGAAGTTCCCATGGAAGATGTCGTCGAGATCAAGAACGGCCAGCGCAAGATGGTCACCCGCGTGCGCATTCCGGGCTACGTGCTCGTGCGCATGGACCTCGACGAAGACAGTTGGTCGGTTGTTCGCCACACCCCCGGTGTGACCGGCTTCGTCGGCAATGCCCACAACCCCACGCCGCTGCGCTTCGAAGAGGCCTTCGGCATGCTCAAGGGACTCGTGGAGATTGTCGAAGCCCCGACCAAGGCTGGCGGCGCCCCCGGAAAGTCGGCGCAGCGCGTCATCGCCGCCGAGGTCGACTACGAAATCGGCGAGACCATCACGATCAAGGAAGGTTCGTTCGCGGGCCTGCCCGGTTCGATCAGCGAGATCAAGCCGGAGAGCGGCAAGCTCATCGTGCTCGTCTCCCTGTTCGAGCGTGAGACCCCGGTCGAGCTCAGCTTCGACCAGGTCACCAAGCTCTAACCAGGCGCTCTTCTCGCCAGCACGGCTTGAATCGACACGGCATAAACCAGTACGGCAATAACCAGCACAGTGGATGCCCCGCCAGGGTCATCCATGCTGGTTCTCCCAAACCACCGGGGCCCATCCGGGCCACCGGGAGAGCGGCCCCCGGGCTGCTCGCACATCAATACGAAGGACAATACAATGGCACCGAAGAAGAAGGTTACAGGTCTGATCAAACTTCAGATCAAGGCCGGCGCAGCCAACCCCGCACCGCCCATCGGGCCGGCACTGGGCCAGCACGGCGTTAACATCATGGAGTTCTGCAAGGCCTACAACGCGGCGACCGAAGCCCAGCGCGGCAACGTCATCCCCGTTGAGATCACCGTCTACGACGACCGCTCGTTCACGTTCATCTTGAAGACCCCGCCCGCAGCGGAGCTCATCAAGAAGGCCGCCGGCGTCGCCAAGGGCAGCGGGACCCCGCACACCGTCAAGGTTGCCAACCTCACGCAGGCCCAGGTCCGCGAGATCGCTGAAGCGAAGATGGTTGACCTCAACGCCAACGACATCGACGCCGCCGCGAAGATCATCGCCGGAACCGCCCGTTCCATGGGCATCACGGTCAGCGCCTAAGCACACCCCCGCATCAGCGCCCCACGGCGCCTCTGCACCCTTAGCAATTAGTGGAAGAGCCTGCCAGGCTCGCACCACACTCTGAAGTACATACAGGAGATTTCACATGGCAACCAAGTCAAAGGCGTACCGCGCCTCCGCCGCGAAAATCGGCGAAGACAACGTGTTCACCCCGTCCGAGGCCGTAGCCCTCGCCAAGGAGACCGGCTCCGCGAAGTTCAACTCCACGGTTGAGGTCGCCCTCCGCCTCGGAGTCGACCCCCGCAAGGCCGACCAGATGGTTCGTGGAACCGTCATCCTCCCGCACGGCACCGGCCGCACCGCACGCGTCATCGTCTTCGCAACCGGCCCCGCCGCCGAAGCCGCCATCGCAGCCGGCGCCGACGAGGTCGGTGGCGACGAGCTCATCGAGAAGGTAGCTGCTGGCTACACCTCGTTCGACTCGGCCGTCTCGACCCCCGAGCTCATGGGTAAGGTCGGTCGTCTCGGAAAGGTACTCGGCCCGCGCGGCCTCATGCCCAACCCGAAGACCGGAACCGTGACGCCCGACGTCGCCAAGGCCGTGTCCGACATCAAGGGCGGAAAGATCGAATTCCGCGTCGACAAGCACTCCAACGTGCACTTCGTCGTCGGCAAGGCCTCCTTCTCGGTCGAGCAGCTGGGCGAGAACATCTCCGCAGCGCTCGAAGAGATTGTTCGTCTCAAGCCGAGCTCGTCCAAGGGCCGTTACATCACGAAGGGCGTCGTCTCGACCACCTTCGGTCCCGGCATCCAGCTCGATGTCAATAGCATCTAAGGCTCAAAGCATCTAAGCATCCGCTAGAGCACCAAGCAGGGCCCGTCTTCGGACGGGTCCTGCTTGCTTTTAACGGATGCTGCTAGCCGATGTAGCTCATGACGTGCTTGATGCGGGTATAGTCCTCGAGGCCGTACATGGAGAGGTCCTTGCCATAGCCGGAGTGCTTGAAGCCACCGTGCGGCATCTCCGCCACGAGGGGGATGTGCGTGTTGATCCAGACACAGCCGAAGTCAAGGTTTTTGGCCATGCGCATCGCGACACCATGGTTCGAGGTCCAGACCGACGAGGCGAGGCCGTATTGCACGTCATTGGCCCAGGCCAGAGCCTGAGCCTCATCACTGAATTTCTGCGCGGTGATGACCGGGCCGAAGATCTCGTTCTGCACGGCCTCGTCGCTTTGCAGCAGGTCGGCGACGATCGTGGCTTCGTGAAAGTATCCCGTGCTGCCCTGGCGGTGGCCGCCGAGTGCGAGGGTCGCGTGGTCGGGCAGACGTGAGATGACACCCTCGACCCTGGCCAGCTGGTCGGCGCTCGAGAGCGCGCCGAACAGGATGCCGTCATCGAGCGGGGCGCCCGTGCGGGCGTTGACCTTGGCGTAGGCGGCGAGTGCAGCCACGAACTCGTCGTGGATGCCCTCCTGCACGAGCAGGCGGGTAGCCGCGGTGCAATCCTGGCCGCCGTTGTAGAACGCGGCGGCTGCGATGCCCTCGACGGCCTGCTGGATGTCAGCGTCGTTGAACACGATGACGGGCGCTTTGCCACCGAGCTCAAGGTGTACTCGCTTGAGATCGAGGGCGGCAGCGCCGGCGACCTCCATGCCGGCGCGTACCGAACCCGTGATCGAGACGAGCTGCGGGGTGCGGTTGGTGACCAGGGCGCGACCGGTGTCGCGGTTTCCGGTCACGACGTTGAACGTGCCAGCCGGCAGGAAGTCGGAGGCGATTTCGGCCAGCATCAGGGTGGAGACCGGGGTCGAGTCGCTCGGTTTAAGCACGACGGTGTTGCCAGCGGCCAGGGCCGGAGCGATCTTCCAGATCGCCATCATCATTGGGTAGTTCCAGGGGGTGACCTGGCCGACGACGCCGATCGGCTCGCGCCGTACGAACGAGGTGTGGTCTTTCATATACTCGCCGGCGGCTTTGCCTTCGAGTAGGCGGGCGGCTCCGGCGAAGAAGCGCACCTGGTCGATCATGACCTCCACCTCTTCGCCCACGATGCCGGCGCGCGGCTTGCCGGTGTTCTCACACTCGGCGTCGGCGAGTTCTTCGGCCCGCGACTCGAGGGCGTCGGCGAATCCCAGCAGGGCGAGCTGGCGTTCGCTCGGGGTGGTCTGGCCCCAGGTCGTGAACGCGGTGGCTGCGGCATCGTACGCCCCGGCCACATCGGCTTCGGTCGAGATGGGGGTGCGCGCAAACACCTCTTCGGTGGCCGGGTTGATGATGTCCAGCTGCTCACTGGCCGTTGAAGAGGTGTACTCCCCGTTGACGAAGTTGCGCAGTTCGCGGATAGACATAGGGTCCTTTCGAAAAGTCGGGTAGTCACTCACTGTGGGAACGCGGATTGCGCTGCGCACCCACGGGGTATCTATCGCGACGATACCGTAAATCATTTGGAATCTAATCGTTAGTTTTGTGGCGAGTCCACGGGGCTGGCGGTGTACCCCGGCTGCTGCTGCCGAGCAGCTGGTCGCCGCCCCGCGGACCCAACCATCAGCTGGCGTCGATGAGGGCCGGAAGGGCCAACCCTTCGACGTGAGCGTCGATCTACAACGCCGGGCTGCCCGGCCACTCATTGTCCGCGGCGTACAACAGCATGCGGGTATATGCATGCTTGGGGGAGCCGAAGAGGTCGGCGACCGACGCATATTCAACGACCGCACCGGTGCGCAACACGGCAACCCGATGGCAGATCAGCGCCGCGACGCGCGCTGAGCGGGTCACAATAATCATCGTCAAGTTGCGTTCGACCTGCAACCGGCGCAGCAGATCAAGAATGTCGGAGCTATCCGACGCATTCAAGGTGCCGGTCGGATCATCAGCCACGAGCAGGTTCGGGTTGCCGGCGAGGGCACCGGCAATTTGCACGCGCTGCGCCAGCGTCGCTGACACGTCGCGCGGATATGAGGTGAACGTGTGCTCGGGGTGCTCGACGCCGGCTTGGTGCAGCAGGCCAATGGAGCGCTCGTAGGCGGCCGGTTTTGACAGGCCGAAGGAGGAGCGCAAGGATGCGGCCAGCTGCGCTCCGACGGTCGAGGCGGGGTCGAGGCGGCCGAGCGGATCACGCGGCAGATAGACGATTTTGGTGCCAGGCAACCGGTCGCGTGATCGTGGGGGCAGTCCGACCAATTCGACACCGTTGAACAGGATCGACCCGGAACGAATGGTGGCCGGTCTCGGGAGTACGCCGGCAATGGACTGGGCGACCTCGAGGGCGCCGGAGAAGACATCACCGACCAGCCCGACGACCTCGCCGCAGGTGATGGAGAGCGAGATGCCGTTGACCAGTTGCGGTGCGTCCGCGTGCACCGCTGCACTGACCCGAAGTCCGCGCATGTCGAGCAGCGCCGCCGAGCGAAACCAGTGCGACGGCATGGGCACGGCCGTCTCGGCAGAGGAGGGATCCTCAACCGGCTCGTGCACCGCAGCCATCAATGCTGCCACCGTGGGGATGCCCGCCCGCACGACGTGATGGAGGCGACGTAGGACAACGCGCGCTTCACACATGGTCGGCTCGCATTTCAGTCGGTCGAAAAGAGCGGCGCTACAGGGACGAGCCCAACCGTTGGTCTCTGGTGCGTGGTACAGCAAAAGTGCAATTCAATCAAAACAATTTCGCGTCACTCCAACATTACCGAAAACTATTGACCACAACGTACCGGTTTGTTTTTGCCGAATCGGTCGAAGGATCAGGTCGATACGCCCAGCACTAGATCTTGATCAGGTTCCTGATCACATTTTGGGCGCTTGCATGCATCGACTCATTGTGTGAGCGGGCGTACAGCCGCAGTCGGTTGAAGGCCTCATCCATATCTATGTTGCTGCGTTCCGCGATAACGCCCTTGGCCTGTTCAATGAACACCCGGCTGTTGAGCGCTCGTTGTAGTTGATCGTTGACCGTCGCGTTTTCGCGGGCCGTTCGTTCGTGCAGGAGGCTGATGGTCGCCACGTCGGCAAGTGCCTGGCCAATTGCTGCGTCTTCCTCGGTCAACGTGCCGGTTTTAACGCGGAATAGGTTCAGCGCCCCGATGGTGCTCGGACGAAAACGCATCGGAATGGCATGGACCGACTGAAAGCCGTGGGACAGCGCCGCCGCCTGAAAGTCGGGGTATCGATGCCCTTCAGCGGCAATGTCACCGAGAGCCACCACTGTTCCGGATCGGTATGCGTCCACGCAGGGGCCCGCGCCGGCCCGACTTTGCAGCATCTCGACGAGTTGGCTTTGCTCGCTCGTGGAAGCGAGAACCTGCAAGTTGCCGTCCTGGTCAGCCAGAAGCAGACCGGCCGCCGTGGCATCCAACAACGCGACGCACTGGTCGACAAGAGTGTGCAAGAGATCCAGCACGTCATACTCGCCGACCAGCGCGTCAGCGAGTTTGACGAATGCATCACTCACCATCGATGCGCGGGTAGAAGCGGCCATGCTCGTATTTTCCACCCGAAGTCGCGGTAGGTAAATGCTTCAGAAGGTAAGTATGTGGGTACGCTCAGGTTGCACGTGCGCGATCACACACTGGAGCGCGGCCGATCCGCCGTCGGCCGCGGAATGTGTCGTTTCAATGTGGCGAGTGGGCTTCGAGAAACTCGTACACTTCGGTCTGATCGACGCCGGGAAAAGTGCCGGTGGGCAGCGCGGCGAGCAGGCTCGTCGGGGTGCGCGCCGCCGGCCAGGACTGCCCGGCCCAGCGCCCGGCGAGATCGTCGGGCGCGCGGCGGCAGCAGGATTCATCCGGGCATAGTGAGACGGCGCGGTTGGGGGTCTCTCGGCCGCGAAACCACTTCACGTGCGCGAACGGCACGCCCACGCTCACCGAGTACTCGCCTTCCTTGGCCTTTTCGATGCGGGAGGTGCACCAGAAGCTCCCGGCGGGCATATCCGTGTACTGATACCACGCGCTGAACCGATCCTCGACGTCGAACACGGTGCGGGCCGTCCAGCTGCGACAGACCGTGGTGCCCTCGACTGCGCCGAGCGCGTCGCTTGGAAAACGCACATTGTCGTTTTCGTAGGCCTTGATGATCGTGCCGGACTCGTGCACCTTCATGAAGTGCACCGGAATGTCCAGCCGGGCGGTGGCAAGGTTGGTGAAGCGGTGCGCGGCCGTCTCGTAGGAGACCGCGAAGGCGTCCCGCAGGTCTTCCATGGAGATGCGCCGCAGGGTCTTCGCCTCGGTCAACATGCGCACCGCGTCGCGCTCCGGCAACAGAATCGCCGCGGTGAGGTAGTTGGTTTCTACCCGTTGGCGCAGAAAATCGGCATAATTTTTCGGCTCTTCGTGCGCGCACAGGTGGCTGGCGAAGGCCTGCACGATGGGGGAGCGGGAATCCCGCGACGCCGAACGTTCGGTCGGCAGGTAGATGCGCCCGTTGCGTTTGTCGGTGACCGATCGGGTGGAGTGTGGCAAATCATTCACATAGTGCAGCGAAAAGCCGAGATGGGTGGCCATGTCGGCGACGAGTTGTTGGGACACCGGACCGCCGGAGTGCCCGACCGCGGTGAGCAGTTCGAGGGCCTGCGCCTCCAGCTCGGGAAAGTAGTTGTCTTGTTGGCGCATGATCTGGCGCAGGGCGGAGTTGGCTCGGCGCGCCTCTTCCGGGGTCGCGGCGCGCTCGCGGTTGAGTCGATCGATTTCATTGTGCAGGCTCAGGATGGTCTGCAGGGTTTCGTCGCTTTGGCCTTTGCTCACCCGGATGCGGGGAAGGCCGAGAGCCTGGAACACCGGCCCGCGCTGGGCGCGTTCGACTGAGATCTCCAGGGCGGCTCGCTCGGAGGGGGCATCCGTTCTCATGAGTTCTTCGAGGGTGGTGCCCAGAGCGAGCGCGATTGTTCGCAGCATCGAGAGGCGCGGTTCGCGTTTGCCATTCTCCATCATCGATACCTGTGAGGGCGCGCGGTCGATCGCGGCGGCGAGGGCGTCGAGGGTCATGTGCCGACTCGTGCGCAGTTCCCGGATGCGACGGCCCAGCGTGAGCGCATCGAGTTCGGGTTCATCGGCGGCGAGGGTGGAGAGTGCGGCAAGGGCTTCGGCGGGGACCATGCGCTCAGTGTCACATGATTAAAAACTTTCCACAATCGGAAGAATGCAGTTTCTTCTGCCTAACCATTGTGGTTTTGCCCGGCACGGACCGGGCAGAGTAGGAACACAGGCAAGCACCGACCCTCGAATGCGACCACATCCACCTTCGCGTTCGTCGGTTCGACCGAAGCAGAACAGCTCTACCCTCCCTCCGCCTGAGATCGGGCGATCCGCTCCTGCGGCTCGTCCCCTGTCGGTACCACCAACTTTCGCAAGGAGCCAGACCATGAACACCCCGAACCCGACCCTCGATCAGGCGGTCAACTCCGAAACCGTGAAGACGATTACCGGCAGCTTCGCCACTATCCGCCCGCACCTCGAGGTCACCGGGCCGCTCGGTGATCGCTATGACGAGATTCTCACCCCCGACGCCCTCGAATTCCTCGCCGAATTGCACGAGCGCTTCGCGGGCACCCGCCACGGCCTGCTCGCCGCCCGGCTGCAGACTCGAGTGGATACTGCCAATGGTCGCGACCCCAAATTTCTCAGTGCTACCGAGAGCATCCGTCTCGATCCCAGTTGGAGTGTAGCGGGAGCCGGACCGGGCCTGGAAGATCGCCGTGTCGAGATCACGGGTCCGACCGACCGAAAGATGGCCATCAACGCGCTGAACTCGGGCGCCAAGGTGTGGCTCGCCGATCAGGAAGACGCCACGAGCCCGACCTGGACCAACGTGATCGAGGGCCAGCTGACCCTGTTCGACCAGGTGCGCGGCCAGCTCAGCTTCACGAGCCCCGAGGGCAAGAAATACGAGGTCACGAACGAGTCGACGCCGACCATCGTGATGCGTCCGCGTGGCTGGCACCTCGTCGAAAAGCACATCACGTTCATCGACCGCGCCAACCGCCGGATGAAGTCCTCGGGCAGCCTCGTCGACTTCGGCCTGTATTTCTTCCACAATGCGAAAAAGCTGATCGAGAACGGCACCGGCCCGTATTTCTACCTGGCGAAGCTGGAGAGCCACGGGGAAGCACGTCTCTGGAACGATATCTTCACCTACGCCGAAGAACGCCTCGGCATCACATACGGCACGATTCGTGCCACGGTGTTGATCGAGACGATTCAGGCCGGCTTCGAGATGGAAGAGATCCTCTACGAACTTCGCGACCACTGCGCAGGCCTCAATGCCGGTCGATGGGACTACATCTTCAGCATCATCAAGACGTTTCGTTCCCGTGGCAGCCGGTTCGTTTTTCCCGACCGCAAGCAGATCACCATGACGGTGCCGTTTATGCGGGCTTACACCGAACTGCTCGTCGCCACCTGCCACCGTCGCGGAGCCTTCGCCATCGGCGGGATGAGCGCCTTCATTCCCAACCGGCGCGACCCGGCGGTCACCGAGCAGGCGCTCGCCCAGGTTGCGGCCGACAAGCAGCGTGAAGCGACCGACGGCTTCGACGGTTCCTGGGTCGCGCACCCCGACCTGATCCCGACCGCGCAGGCCGAGTTCGACAAGGTGCTCGGTGACCGGCCGAACCAGCTCGAACGTACCCGCCCCGAGGTGAGCGTGACGGCCGCCGAGCTGCTGGATGTCGCTTCGGTCGGCGGCCAAATCACCGAAGCCGGCGTGCGTGGCAACGTGCTCATAGCGCTGCGCTACATCGAGTCCTGGTTGCGCGGCGTTGGCGCGGCGGCGATCGACAACCTGATGGAAGACGCCGCCACCGCGGAGATCTCCCGGTCGCAGCTCTGGCAGTGGATCCACGAGAACTCGGTCACCGCCGAGGGTCGCCGGATCGACTCCGACTGGGTCGAAGATGTGCTGGACGAAATCGTCGATGGCCTCGAGCGCACGCCCACAGACCGCTTCGACGACGCCCTCACGGTGCTGCGCACCTCGGCTCTCGAGCAGGAGTTCCCGACCTTCCTCACGGTCGGCGCGTACGCTCGCTTCTTCTAAGCAGTTTTCGAGATCCGCGAGAGCGGGCAAATGGTTGTTTCGGCCCCGGCAACATCACAGGGGTGAGTACACCATTTGCCCGTTTTTCGTGTCACGAGGCTGGGTTCTTGACTCGCTCGTAGGCTGCGAGGGCGGCGCGGCGAGTCTCGCCGAGGTCCACGAGCGGCGCGGGGTAGGCGTTCGTGCCGTACTCGGTCACGTTGTCGCGAATGTACTGCTGGCGTGGGTCGAACTTGGCCGCCTGCAGGTCGGGATTGAAGATGCGAAAATACGGCGCGGCATCCGCCCCTGAGCCGGCCACCCATTGCCAACCGAACGGGTTGCTCGCCGCATCGGCGTCGACCAGGGTGTCCCAGAACCAGCGCTCACCCTCCCGCCAATCGACCAACATGTTCTTGATCAGGAATGAGGCGGTCACCATGCGCACCCGGTTGTGCATGCTCCCCGTGCGCCACAGTTCGCGCATGCCGGCGTCGATGAGGCCGAAGCCGGTGCGGCCCTGTTGCCAGGCAGCCAGGGCCTCGTGGTCGAGCGGCGGCCACGGAAAGGCATCGAAGGCCGGCCGCAGGTTCTTGGTCGCGAGATCGGGCGCATGAAAGAGCACGTGGTATGCGAACTCGCGCCAGCCGATTTCCGTGAGAAACCGGGTCGCGCTGGTGAGGGCTGGTCCCGTTAGATCGCGCTGAGCTGTCTGGGTGGTAGCCCACACCTGGTGTGGGCTGATCTCGCCCCAGCGCAGGTGCGGAGACAGATGCGAGGTTGCGTTTTGCGCCGGTTCGTCGCGATCGCGAGCGTAGTGGGGCAGCGACTCGGCCAGAAAAGTGGCGAGCACCGCTTGAGCGGATGCCTCGCCCGGCTCCCAGGTGGCGCGCAACCCGGCTGCCCAGTCTGGCGCGCTCGGCTCGAGGCCCCAGCCATCGACCTCGTCGGAGGCGATCTCGCCCGTCCAGCCGGGAATGGCCGTGGGCGCGGGGAACGGTGCACGGGGTGGTGGGCCCGCGGTGCAGGCACGCCAAAACGGCGTAAAGACCGAGTACGAGCCGCCCTGACCGGTTTGAATCGTCCAGGGTTCGAACAGGAGTGAACCGGCGTAGCTGTGGGCGTCGACGCCGCCGGCGCGCAGGTCGTGCTTGATCGCGGTGTCGAGCGTGCGCTCGGCTAGGCCGTAGCGGCGGTTCCAGAACACGGCTGCGGCATCCGTTTCTCGAACGAGGTCCGCGATGATCGGGCCGGCGGCACCGCGGCGCAAGATCAGTCGGCCGCCGAGCGCTTCGAGCGATGCGGCGAGCGATCGCAGACTCTGGTGCAGCCACCAGCGAGCCGCGCCGCCGAGCGGGCGCACCCCCGGCGACTCCTCGTCCAGTATGTAGATGGCCACGATCGGGCGCTCATGCTCGAGGGCCGCGTGCAGGGCCGGGTGGTCGGCAACCCGCAGGTCGTCGCGAAACCAGACGATGGCGGGGCCGATGTGGCCAGGTGAACGATCTCCGGCAGTCTGCGCGGAACTGGGTGACGTCATTCTGCCTCCTCGTGAGTCTCTAGTGTGGACCATGCCACGGGTCAGACCAATTCGGGGATAGAGCCGTCTGCCCGATTTTTCTCGAATGGTGTCGAAGGGGTAAATCGATCTCTCGGTAGTTGGATTTGGCCTCATCGGCCGACAGATCCGTTGATTTCTCAGTGGTTCTCATCTCATTCGTTGGCACAGCGACGTTTTCACGAAACCCCATTCTGGGGCCTCGCCTGGGACAGACAAATCTGTCTGTCCCACATAGTGTGTGAACGGCTCGTCACTGAGCCGATCTCCCAAAAAAAAGTTTCAGCTGAACCAACTTTTCATCGCGCCAACGCCGTGACACTGCTGCAGACGGCCGAGTTCTTTCTTCCCTCTCGTGCGCAGCCACGGGTGCCCGTCACCCGACGATGGGCACCCCGGGCTGCGCCCGTGATCCCCGTTTCTTTCGTTCCAGCAGAAGCCGGATGCCGATTCCTCCTACGAGACGCGCAGCACGATCTTGCCGCGGGTATGACCCTCCTCGAGCAGCCGATGGGCCGCGGCGCCGTCGGCGAGCTCGAACACCGAGTCGACGTGCACCCGCACGGAACCGGCGTCGAGCAGCGCCGAGATTTCATCGAGGGCGCGCGCGTCGGGGGACACTTTGAAACCGGTTGCGCGTCGGCCCGCTGCTGCGGCATCCGCTGCCATGGTCGGCCAGCTGCCGGTCGGGGCGTTCACGAGCAGGCCGCCGGGGCGGAGCGCGGCGAGGGAACGGGTGCCGGTGTTGTCGTGCACGTTGCCGATGAGGTCGATGACCGAGTCGAGGTCGTTGACCACGTCTTCGAAGCGCGTGGTGGTGTAGTCGATGACCTCGTCGGCGCCGAGCTCGCACAGAAAATCGAGGTTGCGGGTTGACCCGGTCGCGGTCACGTGCGCGCCCAGGACGCGGGCAAACTGCACCGCGAAGTGACCGACGCCGCCGCTGCCAGCGTGCACGAGCAGGCGCTGCCCGGGGCCGGCCTGGGCCAGCTTGACCATTCCCCACGCGGTCAGCGCCGCGAGGGGAACAGCGGCCGCCTCGGCGTGGCTGAGCCGGGCGGGCTTGCGGGTGACGCTCATGCTCGACACCGAGACATACTCGGCGAAACTGCCGCCGATGCGCGGCACCCGGCCCATGCCATAGACCGCATCGCCCGGCTGCAGTGGCGCAGCCTCGAAGGCTGCGCGCACCACCACGCCGCTGAAGTCATAGCCGAGAACGGCCGGGTACCTCTCGATCGCGGCCGCGACGCCCTTGCCCGACCGGGTCTTGGCGTCGATCGGATTAAGACCAGCCGCAATGACCTTGACGAGCACCTCGTCGACAATCTGGCGTGGCAGCATGCGATCGGCCAGGTGCAACACCTCGGGGGCGCCGGTCTCGTCGATGACCAGGGCGCGCATGGTCTGCGGCAGTTCGAATTCAGTAGCCATGCCCCCCATTCTGCTGCAAGCGTGGCCCGGCCGAGAGCGCAAGAAAGAGGAGACTAGCGGCGGGCCTGCTCGTCGAGGTTGTCGATCAGGGCGTTGGCGAGACCGACCAGAATAGCGATCTGGTCTTCATCGCGTTCGATCCAGCGAAATTGCGGCTCGGCAGCCACCGGCACGAAGTCGAGGTGTTCTTCCCAGACCAGAAGGGTGCGGTCAGCGCCGAGCACGTACTGCTGCCACCACACCTGGCGCAGGTAGCTGCGGGGAATGCTGCGCCACGGCTTGCTGGTGGTTTTGATCTCGGCCAGGTGCAGGTCGCCGTTCGCCACCACGCCGACGCCGTCGGGCGTGGCCAGGTGCCGCGGGTGCGACAGCGAGCGAAACAGGTTTGTGCTCGGCTCGATGCCGTAGTTCTCCAGCACCCACGCGGCGATGATCGGTTCCCGGGCCCGACCGTGGTCGGTGTAGCTGTTGCCGGAAAAGCTCGTGCCGTGCATTTTGTCGTGCGCGGCGTTCACGATGGATTTGGGGGTCGACAGTTTCGCGACATCCGTTGCCGTGATGCCCTGGTTGCGCGCCCGGAGCCAGGCCACCCGGTCGGTCGAGTCGGCGACGATGCGCAGCGTGTGCGGTGCCGGCCGAAGAACAAAAGGTGTCGAGTTCTCGGTACGCTCATCCAGATCAAAGAGAGAGAGCGTGGATTCTGGCACTCATCTATTCTGGGCCCGCGAGCGTGCTCCGCTCGCCACCGCCACGCAGTCACGCTCTGGAAAGCTTCCCTAGGAGGTCCTTGGCCCGGGCTGCGCCATGAACGGGGAGCACAGCTGCCGGAGAGGTTTTTCATAGCCCGTTCATAGACAACTGCCGGATACTAATCAGAATGAGCACACCTGCGAGTATCCAGGCCGGCCACGGTCCGCGACTGACCAAGGCCGATGGCAGCGCCATCCGAGTTTTGGTCGTGGACGACGAACCCACCCTCACCGATCTGCTCGCGATGGCCTTGCGCTACGAAGGCTGGCAGGTGCGCACCGCCGCCGAGGGCCGTCAGGCACTCACCATTGCCCGTGAATTTCGGCCCGACGCGATAGTGCTCGACGTTATGCTGCCGGACATTGACGGTCTGCAGGTACTGCAGCGGGTGCGCGCCGACGGCCATCAAACTCCCGTGCTGTTTCTGACCGCCAAGGACTCGCTCGACGACCGGATTGCGGGGCTCACCGCCGGCGGCGACGACTACGTCACCAAACCGTTCAGTCTTGAGGAGGTCGTCGCTCGGCTGCGCGGTCTCATTCGCCGCTCCACCCTCGCCGTAGCCGACTCGGCCGACCCGCGGATCACCGTCGGCGATCTCACCCTCGACGAGGACAGCTATGAGGTTTTCCGCGCCGAAGAGGCCATTGAACTGACCGCGACCGAGTTCGAACTGCTGCGCTTTCTCATGCGCAATCCACGCCGGGTGCTCAGCAAAGCGCAGATTCTCGACCGGGTCTGGAGCTACGACTTCGGCGGTAAATCCTCTGTCGTCGAGATCTACATTTCGTACCTGCGTAAAAAGATCGATGCTGGCCGGGAGCCGATGATCCACACGGTGCGGGGCGCCGGCTACATGCTCAAGACCGCTGCATGACCGAGAGAAGGCGCCGCGGCCGCACCCGCTCGCCCTGGACACTGCAGCGGCGGCTCGTGCTCACCGTTGTCGGCCTGCTCGCCCTCGTGAGCATCACGATCGGGGTCGTGAGTGTGGTCATATTGCGCGCGTCCCTGCTTGACCGCCTCGACGTGCAACTCGCTTCGGCCGCCGATCGTTCCGGTTCGGTGTTGGGCAGCAGCGGGGACAACGATGGGGACCGTCTGGGTGATAAACCCGGCAGCCCCTCCTTCGGTACCCCCACGGCCAACAGGATCCTCAGCGGTCCCGCCCAGCCGCCCGGGCTGCTCGCGCTGGTCTATGACGGGTCGAGCATCACGACGGGCTACACCGATGACCAGAGTGGCGCGATCGAAGAGCTGTCGGAGCAGCAGGTGCGGCAGCTTGCCGACCACGTCAACCAGTCGGCCGCCGTCACCGTGAACCTCGGCGGTGAACTCGGCGAGTACCGGGTGCAGGCTGAAACGGCCCAAACCGGCACGCTCTACCTGGTCGGCCTGCCGCTGTCGGGCGTCGCCGCCACTGCGGCCCAACTGGCCCTGATCATCACCTTCGTCTCACTCGCCGGGCTTATCGTCGTCGCCATCATCGCGGCCTGGGTGGTGCGGCTGGCTCTTCGCCCGCTGCAGCGTGTCACCGCTACTGCCACCCGGGTCGCACAACTGCCCCTCGACCGCGGCGAGGTCTCGCTCGACGACCGGGTTCCGGCCGGCGACACCGACCCGCGCACCGAGGTGGGTCGGGTGGGAGCCGCGCTCAACCGTATGCTCGACCACGTCGACCGCGCCCTGGAGGCACGGCAGGCCAGCGAACGCAAGGTGCGCCAGTTTGTCGCCGACGCGAGCCACGAGCTGCGCACACCGCTCGCTTCCATTCGCGGCTACTCCGAACTCACCCGCCGCAGCGGCCAGCAGTTGCCTCCTGACACGATCCACGCCCTCAGCCGGATCGAATCGGAGTCGGTGCGCATGACCGGCCTGGTCGAAGACCTGCTGCTGCTCGCCCGCCTCGACGAGGGCCGTGAACTCGAAATGGAACCGGTCGACCTCACCATGCTGCTCGTCGACGCCGTCAGCGACGCGCACGCGGCCGGCCGTGATCATGTCTGGAACCTCGAGCTGCCTCGAGAACCTCTCGAGGCGATCGGCGATGAACCGCGCCTGCGTCAGGTCATCACGAATCTGCTCGCCAACGCACGGGTGCACACCTCGGCTGGCACAACCGTGGTGGTCGCGCTCGTGGAAGACGGCGAATGCGCGGTGATCTCGGTGACCGACGACGGCCCGGGCATTCCCGACGAGCTCACGGCCACACTGTTTGAACGTTTCGCCCGCGGCGACAGCTCCCGTTTTCGTGCCGCCAATGCTTCGGGGACCGCGAGCACCGGCAGTACGGGCCTGGGCCTGGCCATCGTCGACGCCGTCGTCACCGCGCACCGCGGCACGGTCGAAGTCAACAGCCGGCCCGGCCGGACGGAATTCCGTGTCGCCCTTCCTCGGGCCGAGGCGGTCAGTCGGGGGTATTGAGCCGGGCGAGAAACTCGGCGAAGTGGGTCAGATCATCTGCGGGCCAGCCGCGTAGCCGGCTCAGGATGCGCGCCGAATTGTTGGCACGCACCTCGGCCAGTTTCGCCTCGGCCAGGGGAGTGAGTGCGAAATACTTGATTCGCCCGTCGTCGTCATCGGCCTGGGTTGTGATCAAATCGAGGTCGGACAACGCGCGAGCTTGACGGCTGATGATGCTCTTGTCGACCACCAGATTTTCGGCGAGGGCGCCGGCGGGGGTGGGGCCGCACCGCTCCAGCATGCGCAGAAACTTGAATCCGAACGGTTGCAGGGTGGGGTGAATGCACAGGGCTGTGTCCCGCAGGCTGGCACGAATATTCTTGGCGAGGAGGGCCATTTGCTCTTCGACCGCTGCCAGCGCGGCATCCGTTGTCGTTGTCGTTGCCGGCACGCTCCCGGGCATAGTGTCTGTCACGATAGAATTCTACCGACGCTGATCGGGGGCTACTGGGGGCAGGGCAACGGATGCCGTACTCACGCCGACCAAAATCTGTCCGGTCGTCGGATCCGTATCGGCGCCCGAGCGTTCCCGTTCGATGCCGGTCATGGTGCCGAGGGGAATGTTTGGCAGCAGCGCGATCATAACCAGGGTAATGATCGAGAGGGGCACCATGATCAAGAACACGTTGCCCACTCCGGTGCCGTAGGCCGACTCGACGACGATGCGCAGTGCCGCCGGCAGCAGGGACACCTGCGGGATGGTGCCATCGCCGAGGGTCTGCATGGCTGCAAGCTGGTTAGCCGGGCTGAGGGTGGCGGTGCCGTCCCGGATGTACTGGGCGACCAGGGTGCCGAGCACCGAGCCCATAACCGAGACGCCGACTGTGCCGCCGAGGCTGCGAAAAAACGTGATGGTGCTCGTGGCCACGCCGAGATGGGTAATCTCTACGGTGTTCTGCACGACGAGCACGAGGTTTTGCATGATCATGCCCACACCGGCTCCCAGGATGAACATGAACACGCCCACGAAAACCAGGCTCGTGTCGAAGCGCAGGGAGCCGAGCAGCAGGGAACCGGCCAGCACGAGCACGCTGCCGGAGACCATGATGGCTTTCCACTTTCCGGTGCGGCTGATCAGGTTGCCGAAAACGGTCGAGGCGATGAGTAGTCCACCCATCATGGGGATGGTGAGCAGGCCAGACTGGGTTGGCGTGGCGCCGCGAGCGAGTTGCATGTACTGGCTGAGAAAAACCGAGGTGCCGAACATGGCCACGCCCACCGCGAGGCTTGCGATGACGGCGAGCGTGACGGTGCGGTTCTTGAACAGGTCAAGTGGAATGATCGGTTCCTTCACCCTGAACTCCACGATCACGGCGGCAATGAGCAGAATGGCTGCGCCGAGCACCATGGCGAAGGAGGGGAGCGAGGTCCACGCAAACGACTTGCCCGCCAGGGTGACCCAGATCAGCAGGAGTGACACCCCGCCGCCGATCAGCACGATGCCCAGGTAGTCGATGCTCACAACGCGCTTCACGCGCGCGGGCAGGTGCAGGGTGACCTGCAACAGGATGATGGCGACCACCGCTACCGGAAGGGCGATGAAAAAGTTCCAGCGCCAGCCGAAGGCGTCCGTCACCACGCCGCCGAGGAGCGGCCCGCCGATGGTGCCAAGGGCCATGACAGCGCCGAACAGGCCGGCGTACTTGCCGCGTTCGCGGGGGCTGATGATGTCGGCCATGATGATCTGGCTGAGGGCGGCCAGGCCACCGGCGCCGAGGCCCTGCAAAATGCGGAACGCGATGAGTGTGCCGGTGTCCTCCGAGAATCCGGCCAGCGCCGATCCCAGTACGAAAACCACGAGGGCGACCTGAATCAGCAGCTTGCGATTGAACAGGTCGGCGAATTTGCCCCAGACCGGTGTGCTTACCGTGGTCGCCAGCAGCGTGCCGGTGACCACCCAGGTGTAGGCCGACTGGTCGCCCTGAAGATCGGAGACGATCAGCGGCAGGGAGGTGGCGACGACGGTTCCGGCGAGAATCGAGACGAACATGCCCAGCAGCAGGCCGGAGAGGGACTCCAGAACCTGGCGATGACTCATCGACCCGTCGGCGTTGGGACGGCGGGTGACGGATGCCCTGCTGCGGCGTGCTGCGCGACTCATGAAACTCCTGCAATTAGTTGACAACGGTCAACAATACGCAGATAGTAGACCGATGTCAACAACTTTTCTGTCCGAATGGAAACTCGACGCCATCGCCGTCGGAAGCCGCTGAGTCGGGCCCGGCGCCGCGGCGCATTTGGTATCTGGCCGTGCATGCCGTAACGTACTGAAAAGCCACAGACCGCCGGTCGCTGCGCCGCGTAAAAATACGGGGAGCAGACGAAGGTTCATTCACGTGAACGGCCCGCGCAGGTGTTCGAAGTTTTGTTTCAGTCTTCTGGATTGTTTCCCAAGCTCCGGCGCCCTGCGCTGGAGCTTTTTTCATGTTTGCGCCCCGGGCTACCCGGCACATGATTATTAATGAGGAGCACCATGGCGAACAAGGAAGCAACGGTCGCCGAGCTTACGGAGAAATTCGAAAGCTCGACCGCCGTTCTGCTCACCGAGTACCGCGGTCTCACTGTTGCGCAGCTCAAGAGCCTGCGCAAGTCCATCAGTGAGGACGCCACGTACGCCGTGGTAAAGAACACGCTCACCAAGATTGCGGCCAACAAGGCCGGCATCACCTCGTTCGACGAGGAACTTGTCGGTCCGTCCGCTATCGCCTTCGTGCACGGAGACCCCGTCGCCGTCGCGAAGACCCTGCGTGCCTTTACCAAGGCAAACCCTCTCCTGGTGGTTAAGGGCGGTTACTTTGACGGTAACCCGCTCACCGCAGCGGAGGTTGGCAAGCTTGCCGACCTCGAGTCCCGTGAGGTGCTGCTGGCCAAGCTGGCCGGCGCCTTCAAGGCATCGCTGTTCGGAGCCGCTTATCTCTTCCAGGCACCGCTGTCGAAGGCTGTTCGCACCATCGACGCGCTGCGTGAGAAGCAGGAGTCCGCGAACTAGGCACCTGCCTACACCGCGGTTCACGAATTTTTAAGAAACTAAAAGGAGTACATCATGGCAAAGCTTTCCACTGAAGACCTGCTTGAGCAGTTCAAGGGCCTGACCCTCATCGAGCTCTCCGAGTTCGTCAAGGCGTTCGAGGAGACCTTCGAGGTCACCGCAGCAGCCCCCGTCGCCGCTGCCGGAGCCGCTGGCCCCGCCGCTGCCGTTGAAGAGGTTGAAGAGCAGACCGCATTCGACGTCATCCTTGACGCCGTTGGCGACAAGAAGATCCAGGTCATCAAGGTTGTGCGCGAGCTCACCAGCCTGGGCCTCGGCGAGGCCAAGGCCGTTGTCGATGGCGCGCCGAAGGCCGTCCTCGAGGGCGTTGCCAAGGATGCTGCCGACAAGGCCAAGGCTTCCCTCGAAGAGGCCGGCGCCACCGTTACCCTCAAGTAATCTATGCCCCGCGAGGGGTTCTGATTGAGGCGTAACCGACCGGCTTCGAGCCGATCAGTGAGCAGGGGGGCGTCGTTTCCGGAACGGAGACGGCGCCCCCCTTTGTCGTACCCGTCGTCATTCATTCGCGTCGATAGGTTGCGCGGATGCCGGCGGACGTGAATGGGCGTTATTCGGCACCCAGGCCGCGTAGCATTCGTGGCGCACTGGTGCTTGACCGGATGATGAGGCTGGTGGGCAACACGGCCGACGCGCCGACGCTGCTCCCGCTGGCAAGTCCGGCCAGCAGCGTGCGTACCGCGAGTTCGCCCTGCATGCGCGGATGCTGCGCGAGGGTAGTAAGACGGAACATCTCGGCGTGCGGATGCCCGTCGATTCCTATCACGCTCAGTTCCGTGGGCACTCGAATTCCCAATTCCCGGGCCGCCAAAATGAGCCCGAAGGCGATCTCATCACTCGCCGCGAAGATTGCCGTGGGGCGTCTCCGGGGGTCGCCGAGTACAGCCAGGCCCCGGGCGTACCCACCGGGCGTGGTGAACTCCGAGGAGTAGAAGCATCCGCTGACCGGAAGACCGGCCGCCGTCATCGCAGCCTCAAAGCCGCGCAGGCGGTTACTGTGCACCTGAAAGTCCATCTCGTCAACCTGGCTGCCGCCCACGTGCACGATGTCGCGGTGCCCGAGGCTGAGCAGATGTTCGGTGGCCAGGCGGGCGGCCGCAACGTCGTCGATCTCGATCGTGGCCACGCCGCGGATGGGGCCACCGATGCCGACGAGGGGGCGGCGGAGCCGATGCAGGTGTTCGACCTCCTGCTCGCTCAGCTCGACGCAGACCGAGATAATGCCGTCGAATCGCTTGCGGGCCAGGAAAAACTCGAAGACACGGTCGCGCTCCGGGGAAGCGGGAGGCAGGTTGTACAGGGTCATGTCGTAGCCCTGCTCCAGCAGGGCCAGTTCCAGGCTTTCGAGGACCTCCCCGAAAAACCAGCGACTGATGTACGGAATGATCACGCCGACACTCTGCGTGCGCCCGGTCACCAGACTCGCGGCGTTCGGCGATGCAACGTACCCAATTTGCCGGGCAGCGGCGATGACCTTTGCTCGGGTCTCGATAGAAACGTAGCCGCGGCCGCTCAATGCACGGCTGGCCGTGGCTTTGGCCACACCGGCGAGGCGCGCGACATCGGCGATCGCGCTCATCTATGCCTCCGTCTATGGTGACTGCTTCTCACACCCTAGCGTGCGTTCGGCAGGCATGGAACCGGTTCCATGAAATCTCTTGATTCTGTCGTGATGCAGCCGCTAAACTCGGACACCGCCCAACGCTGTGGCTGGGATCTTTGCCATTCCGTTACATTCTTGGACTTGCCATCCCTCAAGAGGTGACATACTTTATGATCTGGAACCGGTTCCCGAGATTCATGCACGAGACCCTGTTCCCACGGGCACCGCCAGCTCTATTCACCATTCGCATTCGCTCTACACGATCCGACACCACTCAATGAGGAGAAACAAGATGCGGCCTTCCCTGCACCGTCGATTTACAGCACCGATCGCCATGGCGGCGATAGCTGGTCTGGCACTGGCTGGTTGTTCCGGCGGACCCGGCGCCACCACCGCCGACTCGGGCGCGAAGGGCGATGGCGTCGTCACCGTCTACGGCACGATCGCCGACACCGAAGCCCAGCTCCTCGAGAAGTCCTGGGCCGGGTGGGAGAAAGACAACAAGATCGACATTCAATACGAATCGTCGAAGGAATTCGAGTCCCAGATCTCTATCCGCGCGCAGGGCGGCAACGCTCCCGATATCGCGATCTTCCCGCAGCCCGGGCTGATGAAGGACCTCGCTTCCCGCAATTTCCTCAAGGCAGCACCCGACGCCGTTGCGGCTAATGTCGACAAGAACTGGTCGGCCGACTGGAAGGCCTACGGCACGGTGGACGGCACTCTGTACGGCGCGCCGCTGATGGCCAGCGTCAAGGGTTTCGTCTGGTACTCACCGGCGAAATTCAAGGAGTGGGGCGTTGAAGTTCCCACCACCTGGGACGAACTGCTCGCCGTCACCAAGACCATCCAGGAAAAGACCGGTGCGGCTCCCTGGTGCGCCGGCTTCGGCTCCGGTGACGCCACCGGCTGGCCCGGCACCGACTGGGTCGAAGACCTCGTGCTGCGCCAGGCCGGCGCCGAGACCTACGACAAGTGGGTCGCCAACGAGATCCCCTTCACCGACCCGGCCATCAAGGGTGCCTTTGACTCCCTCGGTGAGATTCTGCTCAACCCCAGCTACGTCAATGCCACCTTTGGTGACGTCAAGTCGATCAACAGCACCCCGTTCGGAGATGTGGCCACCCCCATCTCCAACGGCACCTGCGCGCTGACCCACCAGGCCTCCTTCTTCGATGGATTCATCACGGATGCTGGCGGACAGGTTGGACCGGACGCCGACGTCTGGGCCTTCATCACTCCCTCGGTCAAGGCGGGTGGCCAGACGGTCACCGGCGGCGGCGAGATTGTCGGCGCCTTCTCCGATGACGCCGACACCCAGAAGGTGCTGGAATACCTCTCGAGCGCTGACTGGGCTAACAGCCGGGTCGGTCTCGGCGGCGTGATCAGCGCGAACAAGGGCCTGGACGCATCCAAGGCAACGAGCCCTATTCTGCAACAAGCGATCACCATCCTGCAGGACCCGAAAACCACCTTCCGCTTTGACGGTTCCGACCTGATGCCGGGCGCTGTGGGATCGGGAACCTTCTGGAAGGGCATGGTCAGTTGGATCAACGGCACACCGACCGACGAGGTGCTCACGAGCATCGAAGCGGGCTGGCCGTCCAGCTAGCTGGAACAGCCATCACTCAGGCATGAAAACGGTGTGCCGCCCGCTTCGAATACCGGGCGGCACACCGTGCGTGGCAGGTGTGCGTTATCGATACGTTTTCACCGGTTGTCGGGCGAATACCAGGGTTTACTGTCGTACTCGGAAGGTTTCAGATGTCCGCTTTCTTCTCCTGGCTGGCGCAATTACCAGCGCTGGCACAAGTCCCCATCGTCATCCTGGCGTTCGGTGTCGTTGTTGGTGCCATCTTGTTTTTCGTCGAGATCGCCCCACGCTCTGGCCGGGGCTACACGATCATTCGTCTTGCCGTCTGCGTTCTGGCACCACTGCTGATTTTGCTGGTTGCCAACTCCTACACCTGGGCCATTATCGGCGCCGGCGTATTGGGACTCGGCTTCTTCTACATCGACTACCGCTCCCGCACGGGTGCCGGCTACCTGTTCCAGCTGGTCGGTTTTCTCGCCCCGGCCGCTATCCTGCTCGGCATCGGCTTGGTCATTCCCACCATTCAGACCACGGTGCAGGCCTTCATGAGCGCTCGCGGTGACCGGTTCGTTGGCCTGGACAACTTCGCCTGGATCTTCACCCAGCCCGAGAACGTGCGCATCGTGCTCAACACCATTGTCTGGGTGTTGATCGTTCCGACCATCTCGACCATCGCCGGCCTCGCTTACGCGGTGTTCATCGACAAGAGCCGCGGTGAGAAGTACTTCAAGATTCTGGTCTTCATGCCGATGGCCATCTCCCTGGTGGGAGCATCCATTATCTGGCGTTTCGTCTACACGGCCCGCCCGGCCGACCAGGAGCAGATCGGCCTGCTGAACCAGCTCGTGGTCATGTTCGGCGGGCAGCCGGTCGACTTTCTCTCGGTGTCCCCGTTCAATACCCTGTTTCTCATCGTGATTCTCATCTGGGTGCAGACCGGGTTCGCCATGGTGGTGCTGTCTGCCGCCATCAAGGGCGTGCCGACCGAGCAGATGGAGGCGGCCGAACTCGATGGCACCAACGCCTGGGAGCAGTTCGTGAACGTGACCGTCCCCGGCATCCGTAGCGCCCTCGTGGTCGTTCTGACGACTATCTCCATCGTGTCGCTCAAGGTCTTCGACATTGTGCGCACCACCACGGCCGGGTCCAACGAGACCAGCGTCGTCGCCAACGAAATGTACACCCAGTTCAAGAACTTCGAGCAGGGCCGCTCAGCCGCCTTCGCCCTGGTGCTGTTCCTGCTGGTACTGCCGATCGTCGTCTACAACGCCCGCCAGATTAAGAAGCAGAGGGAAATCCGATGAGCTCCGTCATGCCCGTAAGACTTCCCGTTGACGCCCAGACCACGCGGCGACTCCGACGCGGCGTTCGCCGGATGGAGTCGCCCATCGCCCGCAACACCAAGAAACGGCTGACCAGCCGCGGAGCGACCATTGGGGCGCTCATCATCGCGGTGCTGTGGTCGATCCCCACCCTGGGCCTGCTGGTGTCGTCTTTCCGGCCGGCGCAGCAGGTGCGCACCACCGGTTGGTGGACCATTTTCACCAACACCGGGGTCACCTTCGACAACTACACGACGGCTCTGGCCGCGGGCAACAGCCAGCTCAATCTGGCTGGGTCATTCATCAACTCGATCGCGATCACCCTGCCGGCCACGCTCATCCCGTTGATGATTGCCAGCCTCGCCGCCTACGCCTTCGCCTGGATTGACTTTCGAGGCAAGAACGCCATGTTCATTGGTGTCTTCGCCTTGCAGATCGTGCCGATTCAGATGGCCCTCGTGCCGCTCCTGCAATTCTTCTCCGGCGGCACTATTTTTGGCTTCCCGGTCGTCGCGGCGCTCAACCCCGGCAGCGGCTATTCGCAGGTGTGGATCGCGCACACCATGTTCGCTCTTCCCCTGGCCATCTACCTGCTGCACAACTTCGTCTCGGAGATACCGAGCGAGGTCATTGAAGCGGCCAGGGTCGACGGCGCCGGCCACGGGCAGATCTTCTTTCGCATCGTGTTGCCGCTGACCATGCCGGCCATCGCGTCGATCGCCATCTTCCAGTTTCTCTGGGTCTGGAACGACCTGCTGGTGGCGCTGATCTTCGCGGACGGTGCGGTCGCCCCGATGACCAAACTACTCGCCGAACTCTCCGGTGCCCGCGGGCAGGACTGGCATCTGCTCACAGCCGGTGCCTTCCTGTCGATTCTGGTTCCGCTGATCGTGTTCTTCTCGCTGCAGCGCTTCTTCGTGCGCGGACTGCTCGCCGGTTCTACCAAGGGTTAGACCCGCCTTTCTTAGAAACGGATGCCCGTGGCCGGTTTGGCCGCGGGCATCCGTGCTGCCGAGTCTGCGGTGACGTTTAGAGTAAATGCATGAGTGGAATGCACGGTGCTCCCGGCCACGGCCCGAGGCAGCAGGCAGGGGTCGAACGCCCGCGTAAGCGAGTCAGCGGAGCGGATGCCGAAGCGCAGCGCGCCGAGAACGCGCTTGCCCCGCGCATCCCGCACCTACTGCGACGCATCGGTGCACTCTTCGCCCCGCATCGCAGCACCCTCATCGTTACCGTCGTCCTGGTTCTGGTCAGCGCCGCCCTCTCGGTGGTGCCGCCGCTCCTCACCCAACGCGCCTTCGACGACGGCCTCTTTCCGGCCGGCGGCACTCCCAACCTTTCGGTGCTCGGGGTGCTGGTGGCATTCATGCTCGGCGTCTTCCTGGTCAATGCGCTGCTCGGCGTCTGGCAGACCTGGCTGACGGCGACGGTGGGTAACAAGGTCATGGGCGCCCTGCGCGTGCGGCTGTTCACCCACCTGCAGGCGATGGAACTGAGCTTCTTCACCAAGACCAAGACCGGTGTCATTCAGTCGAGGCTGCAAAATGATGTCGGTGGCGTCGCGACGGTGCTGACCAACACCATTTCGAGCATCCTCGGCAACACCGTCACGGTGATCGCCGCCTTCGTGGCGATGCTGCTGCTGAACTGGCAGCTGACGATCGTGGCGGTGGTACTCATGCCCATTCTGGTATTCGCCCAGCGCCGCGTCGGCCAGGTGCGGGCGCGCATTGCCGGCAAGACGCAGGAATCGCTGTCGGACATGACCGCCATCACGCAGGAAACCTTGAGCGTGTCTGGCATCCTCCTGTCGAAGAGCTTCACCCGACAGCAGAACGAGATCGAACGCTACGCTGAAGAGAACCGCAATCAGGTGCGCCTGCAGGTGAGTCAGCAGATGAGCGGCCAGTGGTTCTTCGCCACGGTGAGCGTGTTCCTATCGGCCATTCCTGCGATCGTCTACCTCGTCGCGGGGGCGCTCATGTTCAATGGCACGACCGATGTCACGCCCGGCACGATCGTGGCCTTCACCACGGTGCAGGCTCGGCTGATCTTTCCGTTGCTCGGTCTGATGCGGGTCGCCCTCGACCTGCAGACCTCGTCTGCGTTGTTCGCGCGCATCTTCGAATACCTCGACCTGAAGCCGGCGATCAGCGACAAGCCCGATGCTGCCCTGGTGCCGTCGGCTGGGGCGGCTCGAGGCAGGGTGGAGTTCGACCGGGTGCGGTTTGCCTACCCGGACGCTCGCGGTGACGCGCGCCCGACCCTCGACGATGTGTCACTGACGATCGAGCCGGGCCAGTTCGCCGCTTTTGTGGGGCCGTCGGGGGCCGGCAAGACCACCGTCTCGTACCTGATTCCGCGCTTCTACGAAGCCGCGGCCGGCCGTGTGCTGTTCTCCGGCCTCGATGTGCGCGACCTGCAGCAGGAGTCGCTCGTCTCCCACATCGGTATCGTGAGCCAGGAAACCTACCTGTTCCACGCAACCATCGCCGAGAACCTGCGCTACGCCAAACCCGAGGCGACGGATTCTGAGCTCATCGCGGCCGCGCGCGCCGCCAACATCCACGACACGATCGACTCCTTCCCGGAGAAGTACGACACCATGGTCGGGGAGCGCGGCTACCGGCTGTCCGGCGGTGAGAAGCAGCGCATCGCCATCGCGCGCGTCTTACTGAAAGACCCGCCGGTGCTCATCCTCGACGAGGCCACGAGCGCGCTCGACTCCATCTCGGAGAGCGTGGTGCAGGCAGCCCTCGACACCGCGAGCCATGGCCGCACCACGATTGCGATCGCGCACCGTCTCTCGACGATCGTCGACGCCGACGTGATCTTCGTCGTCGATGCCGGCCGGATCGTGGAGCGCGGCACCCACGCCGAACTGCTCGTCCGCGGCGCCGTCTACGCGAGCCTCTACGCCCGCCAGATCACCGCGAGCCCCGTGACGGATTCCCCCGAGCGCCTCCCGGCCCCCTAGCGATACGTTCCGGGTGACAGCGGGGTGTCAGGCTAGGAACGTTCAGCGAGCATCCCGGTCATCAGGTCGATCTCGGACTTCTGGCTCAGCACGACGGACGTCGCGAAAGCGTGCACGGTCGCGTTCGTGCTGCGATCGAGAACGGCCTCGGCCATTGCGATCGCGCCCAGGTGGTGGGCGATCATGATGACGAGAAACTGCCGCTCCGCTTCCACACCGGATGCCGCGGTGAGAGCGGCAATCTGCGCCGGGGTCGCGAGTCCGGGCATCGGTGCCCCGGCGACGTGGCCGGCGTCGGTGCCCGCCGAGTGAGACGAATCGTGCGTGTTGCCGGACAGTCCGGACCGGGTCATCCAGGTCATCGACGGTTCGGGAGCAAATTGCGGTAGCCCCCAGACAGCGAGCCAGCCCGACATCTGCCCGCTTTGCCTGGCCTGCGTCGTGGCGATGTCGTAGGCGAGTAGCCGCACGGGTGCGTCGCCGGTACGGTCGCGAACAATCAGGGCGAGTTCGACGCCTTGGTTGTGGTGTTCCTGCATGTCCCTGGCAAAGCCAGCCTCGGCACTTGTGGTGTCGGGCGTGGCGTCGGTGAGCGTGCTCAAGCGTCCCGCCGAAAAGGCCGCAGCGCCGACGACGAGAGCCGTGATCGCGACAGTGACGGTGATGGCGCGCAAAACGGAGCGGCGTTGGCGCGGTGGGTGAGCGTCCGCTGGGGGCTGTGGGGGGTCAGAAGTCACGGGTTAAGTGCGGCTCAAGAAACTTTGCCGGGTGCGTCGATCCCGCCGGAGCAGGGGGCGCCGTTTTCTGGCACGTTGGTGCTCTTCCAGAATTCGGTGAAGTATTCGGCGACGCGCGGGTCGTCAGCGCTGTCGACCTGCAGCTGTGAATTCCAGCCGCTCAGCACGATCGGTGCGGGAATTCCGTCGAAGGGCGACAGCACAACGTAGCTGGAGGGCAGTTCCGTCTTCAGCAGATCGAGCTCAGCGTCGGAGATCGACGGATCGTAGGTGACCCAGATAGCACCGTGTTCGAGTGCGTGCACGGCGTTCTCGTTCGGAACCGCCTGATCGTACACGCCGCAATTGAGCCAAGCCGAAGCGTGCTGGCCGCCGGCGGGCGGCGTCTGCTCGTAGGTGACGGCGGTCTCGACGTGGCCGGCTCCGTTCGTGAAGGTCTCGACACCGTCGATGGTCGACGCATCGCCTGCGCCACCGCCGGCATAGTTGGCGGCCTTCGGCGTGAGCACGAACGCGGTCACGATCAGGGCGATGATCGCGACGATCGTTACAGCGCCACCGATAATGCCAATCAGACGATTACGCTTGCCGCGCTTTTGCTGGCGGTGATATTGCTCCAGCTTTTTCGCACGCTTCGCGGTGCGTTCTTCCTTGATCGACGCTTTGTTCACGGGGGAACCGGGCTGGGGGGTCACGAGGGCCTCTCTATTGGAACTGCTTCACTGTGAACGTATCAGTCGTCCCTGTAGCTTCCCCCGATGCCGCTCTCACGGCTATTTCTCAGGCTGGTGACCGGATCTCGCCGCCCGTTAGAGTGGAGGAGCGACCGCTCATCGTCGAGTTGCTGCTGTCGCTAGTCGATTTCGTACGAACGCGCCGGCCAGCGCCGAATCGGTGAGCACATCCGAGGCCGCGCCTGCCACCTGGCGCGCAGCCCGACAGAAGGAATTTCCATGAAGATCGCAGACACCGTTCTTGACCTTATCGGTGACACCCCGTTGGTCAAACTCCACAAGGTCACCGAAGGCTTGACCGCAACGGTGCTCGTGAAGCTCGAATACCTCAACCCGGGCGGGTCGGCGAAAGACCGCATTGCGGTGCGCATCATCGATGCCGCCGAGCGCGACGGCCTGTTGAAGCCTGGTGGCACAATCGTCGAACCCACGTCGGGTAACACCGGTGTGGGCCTGGCCCTCGTAGCCCAGCAGCGCGGCTACAAGTGCGTGTTCGTGCTGCCCGACAAGGTCGGCGAAGATAAGCGCAATGTGCTCACGGCCTACGGCGCCGAGATCGTCGTGACGCCGACATCCGTCGCACCGGACGACCCCGAGTCCTACTACAGCGTGTCCGACCGGCTGGCCCGCGACATTCCGGGTGCCTTCAAACCCAACCAGTACTTCAACCCGAACGGCCCGCTCAGCCACTACGAGACCACCGGTCCCGAGATCTGGCGTGACACCGACGGCACCGTCACCCACTTCGTCGCCGGCGTCGGCACCGGCGGCACCATCACCGGCACCGGCCGCTACCTGCGCGAGGTCTCAAGCGACGCCGTGCGCATCATCGGCGCCGACCCGGAAGGGTCGGTCTACTCCGGCGGTACCGGCCGCCCCTACCTGGTTGAGGGTGTCGGGGAGGATTTCTGGCCTGGCGCCTACGATCCAACGGTCGTGCACGAGGTCATCGCCGTGTCCGACGCCGACTCCTTCGCCATGACCCGCCGGCTCGCCCTCGAGGAGGGAATCCTCGTCGGCGGCTCCAGTGGGATGGCCGTCGTGGCGGCCCTCCGCGCGGCCGAAAAGCTCGGACCCGACGACACGATCGTCGTGCTGCTGCCCGACGGCGGCCGTGGCTACCTCGGCAAAATCTTCAACGACGGGTGGATGCGCAGCTACGGTTTCAGCAACGCCCCGACCGGTCACACGGTGGGGAACCTGCTCGAGTCGAAGAGCGGGGGACTTCCCGCGTTCGTCTACGTGCACCCGAGCGACACCGTGCACGACGCCATCGAAACGATGACGAGGGGCGGTGTATCGCAGTTGCTTGTGCTGAGCGCCAAGCCGCCCGTCGTCATGGGCGAGGTGCTCGGCGCGGTCGATGAACGTGCCCTGATGGGCCTCGTTTTCTCCGGCGATGCCAAGCTCACCGATCGGGTCGGTTCGATCGTTGGCGAAGCGCTGCCGCTGATCGGGGTGAACGAGCCGGTCGCCGCAGCGCGAGCCGCGTTCGCCGAGCACGACGCGCTGCTCGTGACCGGCGGTGGCAAGCCGCTCGGCGTCATCACCCGGCACGACCTGCTCAGCTATCTGAGCGTCTAACTTTTTCGGTTCTATTCATACGCAGATCACTAGGGAGCCCGCAATGGCCAACACCCAGAAGTTCGACACGATCGCCATCCACGCTGGTCAGGAATTCGACCCGACCACCGGTGCCGTCATCCCGCCGATCTACCAGACCTCCACCTATGTGCAGGACGGCATCGGCAACCTGCGCGGCGGCTACGAGTACAGCCGTGGCGGCAACCCCACGCGTACCGCGCTGGAGAGCCTGCTCGCCGCGCTCGAGGGTGGTAAACACGGCCTGTCGTTCGCGAGCGGACTTGCCGCGGAGGACACCATTTTGCGCGCAATCCTCCAGCCCGGCGACCACGTCGTGCTCGGCAACGACGTCTACGGCGGAACCCACCGCCTCATCAACAAGGTGCACGCCGCGTGGGGTGTGCAGAACACCACGGTGGAGATGAGCGACCTGGTTGCGGTCGAAGCGGCCATCCGCCTGGAGACAAAAATTCTCTGGGTCGAGACGCCGAGCAATCCGCTCATGAAGATCAGCGACATTGCGGCCCTGGCCGAGATCGCGCATCGCCACGGTGTGGTCGCGATCGTCGACAACACCTTTGCGTCACCGGCGCTGCAGCATCCGCTGGAATTTGGCGCTGACGTGGTCGTGCACTCGACCACGAAATATCTCGGCGGCCACTCCGACGTGCTCGGCGGCGCCCTCATCATCAACGACGACGCGCTGCACGAGAAGGCCCAATTCTTGCAGTTCGCGGCCGGTCCGGTCTCGGCTCCGCTCGACGCCTGGCTCACCGTGCGCGGCATTAAGACGCTCTCGGTGCGGATGGAGCGCCATTGCAAAAACGCGCAGGCCATTGCCGAGTATCTCGATGGACATCCGGCGATCGAGCAGGTTTTCTACCCGGGGCTGCCCGGCCACCCCGGCCACGAGCTGGCCGCAAAGCAGATGTCCGGCTTCGGCGGCATGATCTCCATTGCGTTCGCCGGTGGCGCCGCGGCGGCGCGCGGCTTCGCTGAAGCCACACACCTGTTCCAACTGGCCGAGTCGCTCGGAGGAGTCGAGTCGCTTGTGAACTACCCCTCCGAGATGACGCACGCCTCGGTGCGCGGCACCGAACTCGAGGTGCCCGACAACATCGTGCGCCTGTCGGTCGGCATCGAAGACGTCGATGACCTCATCGCCGATCTCGCGAGCGCTCTGCCCCGCGGATAGCGGGGCCGCGTGGCCGGGCGCGACCGCGGGATGGCGAGCTCAGCCATCCCGCGGTTTGCGCCGACTACGCCCGGGTGACCTCGACCTCGATGACAGCCCAGCACAGCGCGGGGAGCGTGAACCGGAGACGGCTGCCGGTCACGGTCACCCCGGCCAGCGGGGACAGCCCCACCTGTTCGCCGCTCTCGAGGGTGTTGGTGGCAAACCTGTCCTTGCCGTTTGGCACACGCAGTACCTCAGCTCGACTCACGCGTCCGCACACGAAACCAGACAGGGACACGTCCACGTCGGCAGACTCGTCGAGGCCGCGATTGGCGACGAACAGAGCTACCCGGCCGTTGTCTTCGTCCCAGGTGGCGCTCACGTCGACGACGTCTACGTCGCCAAACTTCGCGGATTCGTACTTGTCTGAGTCGACGCTGGCCCGAAGGATCTGCCCACGGGCCAGCTCCGCCATTCTGGCGAAGGGCCAGAAGATGGACTGGCGCCAGGCCGGCCCGTTTTCTTCACTGCGAATCGGCGCGATCACGTTCACGAGCTGGGCCTGATTGGCGATTTTCACGCGGTCGCCATGGCGCAGGAGTGAGTTCAGCAGTGTCCCGACGACGATGGCATCTGTCACGTTGTAGGCATCTTCGATGAGACGCGGATGCTCGCGCCAGCCCTTCGAGACATTATGCGGCTGGTCGTCGGTGTCGAGGCCGCGCTGGTACCAGACGTTCCACTCGTCGAAGGAAAGATTGACGTGCTTGCTGTGCTTGCCGGCCGCACGAACGGCATCCACCGTTGACACGACGGATTCGATGAAATAGTCCATGTCGACTGCCGTGGCGAGAAAACTCTTCACGTCGCCGTCGTCTTCCTGGTAGTAGGCGTGCAGCGACACGTAGTCCACCTCGTCGTAGGCGTGCGTGAGCACGGTGTGCTCCCATTCGCCGAAGGTGGGCATGCTGGAGTGCGAACTTCCAACGGCAACCAGTTCGATGTCTGGATCGACGAAGCGCATGGCTTTGCCGGCTTCCTGAGCCAGCCGACCGTATTCGTGCGCGGTCTTATGCCCGATCTGCCAGGGGCCGTCGAGCTCATTGCCGAGGCACCAGAGCTTGATGTCGAACGGCTCGGCCGAGCCGTTTTGCTTGCGCAGGTCGGAGAGGTACGTGCCGCCGGGGTGGTTGGAGTATTCCACGAGCTCACGGGCAGCATCCACCCCCCGGGTGCCAAGATTGACCGCCTCCATGATCTCGGTCCCGGCGAGTCTGGACCAGTCCACGAATTCGTGCAGGCCGAAGGCGTTGGACTCGACGGTGTGCCAGGCCCCATCAAGCCGGCGCGGGCGCTTGTCGACGGGACCGACGCCGTCCTCCCAGTTATATCCCGAGACGAAATTGCCACCCGGGTAGCGCACGACGGTGGGGCCCAATTCCTTGACGAGTTTGAGAACGTCCTGGCGGAAGCCCTTCTCGTCGGCCTCAGGATGCCCGGGCTCGAAGATTCCGGTGTAAACACAGCGCCCCATGTGCTCGACGAAGGACCCAAACAGGCGACGGGGCACCTCCCCGAGGGTGAAGTCGCGAACGAGGGTGATTCGAGCGTTGGTCATGATTCTCCTATCAATGGTGCGGGTGAAGTCTGAACTGGGTGTGCTGACCTACTGGCCGCCGAGCCCGGTGGTGGCGATGCCCTTGATGATCTGGCGCTGGAAGATGAGGAACACGACAATGAGCGGCAGGGCGGCGAGGATCGCCATCGCCATGTTTTCGGCGTACTGCACGCCGTAGGCGCTCTTGACCGTCTGCAGTCCTACGGGAAGGGTCATCAGTGAGGAGTTGTTCGTCACGATGAATGGCCACAGAAAATTGTTCCAGGCCCCGATGAAGACGAAGATCGATACGGCCGCGAGGATGGGGCGGGACAGCGGCACCACTATCGACCAGAAGATGCGCAGCCGGGACGCGCCGTCCATCCGTGCGGCGTCTTCGAGCTCGATCGGAATCTGGTCGAAGAATTTCTTCAGCACGAACACCATGGCCGGAGCGATGACCTGGGGCAGGATGATGCCCCAGTAGGTGTCCACCAGGTTGAGGGCGAGCATCTGGTAGAACAACGGGATGATGAGAACCTGAGGGGGGATGATGATCGAGGCGATAACCAGCACGAAAATCCAGCGGCGGCCGCTGAAATCGATGCGGGAGAACGCGTAGGCGGCCAGCGCCGAGACGACAACGGTGATCACGGTGATTGCCACGGTGGTGAAGAGGCTGTTGGCCGTCCAGGTGAGCAGGTTTCCTTCGCCCAGCACCTTGAGATAGGCAGCGATGGTGAATCCGCTCTCCGGAAACCACGACACCGGTGTCGAGCCGGCATCCGTCTCGGTCTTCAGCGACGTGACGACCGCCCAGACAAAGGGCAGCAGCCAGCCGAGAGCCAGCACGGCAAGGATGGCGAAAGCCACGACGGAGGACGCCGATGTTCTTGTGGGCACCGTCCGACGGCGTGATGGAATCGCGCGCTCAACGATGTCGGACGGGACGAGCAGCTGAGCGGTCATGAGCGGGCTCCCTTTCGGAACACGAACTGCGCGATGGACACGATGACGATGATGGCGAAGAAGATGTACGAAATCGCCGACGAGTAGCCGAAGCGGTAGCCGGTGAATCCGACCTCGAATATGTACTCGACCGTTGACCGGGTGGCACCACCGGGACCTCCACCGGTCATCTGATAGACCTGATCGAAGACCTTGAGGGACGCGAGCACCTGCAGGATGACGATCAGCATGGTCGTGGGTGCCAGTTGGGGAATCGTGATGGAGAACAGCTGACGCCACTTGCCCGCGCCGTCGAGTGCGGCTGCCTCGTATTGCTGTTCGGGAATGTTCTGTAAGGCGGCGAGGTAGAGCAGAAAATTGAAGCCCACCGTCCACCACACCGTGGTGACCACGATCGCGATCATGGCCCAGTCGGTGTCCTGTAGCCACGCCACCGGGGTCGCCCCGAAGAGTCCGGTCAGGGCGTTCACGAGTCCGAGTTGGGGGTTGTACAGCCACACCCAGAACAGCGAGACCACACTCGAGGCGAGCAGGTAGGGCATGAAGAAAGCGAGCCGCCAGATCCACTGGCCGGGAAGGCCGAGGTTGACGAGCACCGCCATGGCGAGAGCGACGAGCACGAGTGGCACCGTGCTCAGCACGGTAAACCACAGGGTGTTGCCCATGGAACGCCACATGTCGGGGTCGCCGAGCGCCTCGGAGTAGTTGGCGAAGCCGACGAGTCCTCCGCCGGCCCCGGTGAGGGACTGCCCGGTGAAGCTGAGATAGAAACCCCAGGCCAGCGGCGTCACGAGGAAGAGGACGAACACGACGGCGAACGGGGCGAGAAAAGCCCAGCCCACCGTGTTTTCCCGCCGGCGAGAGCGGGGCATGCGCGGGACTGCGTTCGCGATGGTCTGCACGGATACCTCGGCGCGGGGTGGTGCGACAACCTCAGTCATGATCGGCTCCCTCGTTGCCCGGTTGATGAGTCACGAATAGATGTTTCGGTGGTACCAGGGTTGGTCGCGGTGTTCATCATCGGACCGGGTTCGGCTTGGACAGCAGCACGTTGAGGCGCCGCACGAATCCCTGGAAGCCCGCTCTGGCATCCGTCTTGTTGAGCAGGACGGACTGCACGTTCTCCGCGAAGAAATTCTGAAAATCGGAACCCGAACCGGTGAACCACGCCTGCGGGTCGTAGTTCAGATTCTCCGCCGCCATCGCGTAGTGCGCCTGCGGGATCAGCTCGGCGTAGCCGGGGCCGTCGACGACGGGCAAGTAGGCCGGAATATGGCCGGCCTGTGCCCAGCTGATCGAGTTCTTCAGTACGTTCGACACGAACAGGTACACTTCTTCGCGCCTGGCGGGGTCAGGGTTGTCCTGATGCGGCAGAACAAAAGTATGCGAGTCTGCGTAGACGGCCGGAGTGCCGAAGAGTGTGGGGATCGGCGTCGCGTCCATCGGTACGTTGGCTGCCGTCATGGTGGGCAACTCCCAGACGCCACTGAAGAAGAGCCCACTCTCGCCGTTGACGAATTCGGCCAGGGCCGTGGCATAGTCGCCACTCGCCGTGGCGATTGTGTCGTCGAGCAGGGTCTGCATGAATTCGAGGGACGTGACCGCGGCGTCTTCGTCGACCTCGACGTTTTCGCCCGGTGTGAGGGTCATATCGGCCCCCTGCTGCTTGTAGAAAGTGTAAAAGAGACGCCACATCTGTGCGCCGTCGCCGAGATAGCCGTAGGACAATCCATGCTTGCCGGTGACGACCTGCATCTTCCGGGCGACGTCCACGAACTGCTCGGGGGAGTCGATGTCGATCAGCTGGCCGTCGGGGCCGAGCACACCGGCTGCGGCAGCGATCTCGGTGTTGTACATCAAGATGAACGGATGCGCGTCGAGCGCGACGGAGAACAACTCGCCGCCGCTGAAGCATGCTTCCCAGATCGGTGCCGGGAAGCTGTCTTCGGTGATGCCGTAATGGGCCAGCACATCCAGGTCCCAGGGGTCGAGCAGCCCCCCGGGTGCGTAGCCGGGGAGGCGCGAGGCGTGCATGACCGCTACGTCGGGAGCGCGGCCTCCGGCCGAGGCCATCGCGAGCTTCGTATAGTACGGCGTGCCCCAGGTCAGCACGGTCTGCGTCACGTGAAAGCCCGGGTTGTCGGCGTTTGCCTCGTCGACGAGGCCCGCCATTTTGATGCCGTCGCCGCCGGTGAGCAGGTGCCAAAACGCCAACTGTTCCGCGCCGGATTGACCGGCGGTGGCGGCGCATCCACTGAGGCCAGTGGCCAGGAAGGCGCCCCCGAAAAGCGCCGCGCTGCCAGCGAGAACGCTGCGACGGGTGAGCACTCCGGTGCTTCCGATCGGTACCCGTGCTGGTGTCATTGATCACTCCTTTGTGAGGTGGCCCCAGCATTACATCGTTGTAATGAAAGAGCAAGAAGTTTTTCTTGGATACCGGGGGAGTGAAACCTCAGGCTGGTGTTCGCACGCGGGTGCTTGCTCGAGCCACAACGGTGTGAGCGATCGTCACGCGGGTCGGGGGCGCGTCGGGGCTGCCCATGCGCTGCACCAGAAGTGCGAGCGCGCGCTCGGCGAATTCACGTTTGTCAAAGCTCACCGTCGTCAGCGGCGGTGTGGCGAACTGTCCGTCGGCGATGTCATCGAATCCGGCGACCGACACGTCGCCCGGCACCGGGATTCCCGCGGTCCACAGGGCGCTCATCGTGCCGATGGCCATGGAATCGGTGAAGCAGAAGAACGCATCGGGCGCCGGGTTCACCCTTAAGAATTCGGTCACCGCCTCGGAAGCTGCTCGCGGCGACCACTCGTGACAGGAGATCTCCAGAAGGGGATCCGGATCGATGGCCGCGGCGCGGAGTGCCTCCCGGTAGCCGCGCTGGCGCAGGTCGGCCGTGGCGGTCTGGAAGGCTGGGCCGGGGGATCCGACGATCGCAATGCGTCGATGCCCGAGCTCGATCAGGTGCCTCGTCATGTCCCGCGCGGCGGCGACGCTGTCCACCCAGACCTGATCGTTGCGCTGCTGCTCGACTTCTCCGATCATGACGAGTGGCGGCAGAGAGCCATCGTCAACCAATTGGCTTTCCTGAATGGTGATCGGGTTCAGGATGACGCCGTCGACGAGGTGCGCCCTGGCCCGCGATACAAGGCTGAGTGCGCGGCCCGGGCGTTCGGCCGTCTCCTCGAACTGCACGCCCCAGCCCTGTTCGTGCGCCACTTCCACGAAAAAATGCGACATCTCTGCCGAGTACGGGGTGCCCAGATCCGGCATGGCAAGAGCGATGACCCCCGTGCGGCCGTTCCGGAGCCCGCGGGCGCTCAGGTTGGGAACGTAACCGAGCTCGATGATCGCCGACTCGACTCGGCTCCGGGTTTCCGGCGCGACGAACACGACGCCGTTCATGACGTTTGACACGGTCTTGGGCGATACACCCGCGAGGGCCGCGACGTCTTTGACCGTTGGGCGCATAGCTGAAGGCTAACCCAAACGCGATGCGACCCCTCGTTTGGTCAGGCGGTTCAGGCTGAATCGTGGCTAGAGCGCACTGATGCTCCACGACGCCTTGGACGTCTCGCCGGGCCGGATAGAGATCAGGTCGATCGTGGAGTTGAAGGCGTCCGGTGGGCAGGTCATGGGTTCTACGGCAAGCCCACGCCGTGATTGCGCCGGGTCGGGAAGGTCTGCGGTGTGAATCTGCACCCACGGGCAGTCGGTGCCCCAGGTCATCGCGACCCCGGAGCCGGAGGGATCAAGCAGTCGGACCGTCGCGGTATCCGAACCATCCCGCACGAGAGCGGTGAAGGCGTGATCGATCGCCGTCCCGGCGATGGGCCGCGGCGTCCGAAAGTCGTAGGCCCCATTCGATTCAGTTTCAACGCGTCGGATGCCGGCGGGCGTGAGGCGATCTTCGGTGACGGTCATCACTTCGCCGGCGGGGAGCTGCAGGGTCCAGTCGTCGACGCGACCAGGACCAGCGACCAGGTAGGGGTGCGGTCCGGTTCCAAACGGCGCTCGTTCTGCCCCCAGGTTGGTCGCCGAGACCGTCGTTGTGAGTCCACGCTCGCTGATCGTGAACGTCACTTCAAGCGCCAGACGAAAGGGGTAGCCGTCCTGCGGCTCGATCATGGCACCGAGTGTGACGGCACGGTCGGTCTGACGCACGGCCGGGAAGTCCAGCCAGCAGACCAGTCCGTGCAGGGCGTGCCCCCTGTCCGGTTCGTTGAGCGGAAGGCGGTATGCGACGCCGTCGTGGGTGTAGCGGCCGTCCACTATCCGGTTGGGCCAGGGGGCCAGGGTCGCGCCTCGATAGTTCGGTCGCAGGGAATCCGCTTCGAATGGAACGATGAGGTCTCGCCCGTCGTATTGAAGCGTTCTGACACTGGCCCCAATGCTCGCGATCACCGCCGAGTAGCCGGAATGGGCGATGGTGAACTGGGTACCAGACCGGGGGCGATCGCGAACGGTCGCCTGGGTCTGGTCAAGGGTGGTGTCGGTGTTCATGACGTTGTGACTCCTGTGTTCGTTTCGGGCTGTGGGGCCGGCGGTTCCGGTTGCAGAACGGCCAGACCGGCCTCACGCAGGGGGGCGAGCGCAGCGGTGGCGGCGGCGGCATCCGTTATCAGTAAGTGGAACGAACGGAGAGACCCGACCTGGCCGAGGTGGACCTGGCCGAGCTTGGAGGCGTCGGCCACAACGATGGAGCGGGTCGCCGCGGCGAGCATGTGCTTCTTGATGCCCGCCTCTGGCAGGTTGATGTTGGTGACGCCGGCTTCGGCGTGCACGCCATTGCAGCCGATGAAGGCGAGGTCGGCATGTACCTGGCTGAGCACGGTAGCGGCGAGCGGCTCGACGAGGGAGTGCTGACGCGGGCGCAGAGATCCCCCGGTAACGATCACGGTGAACCGCGGGATGGCCGGTTCAAGCTCGAGCGCGATGCTCAGCCCATTGGTGATGATGACGACGTCGGTGAGGTCCAATCGAGTCACCAGGGCGCGGGCGATCGCGAGAGTGGTCGTGCCAACGTCAAGGATTACGCTCTGCCCGTTCGAGACGAGGCCGGCCGCGAGGGCGCCGATCTGTTGTTTCGGCACCACGGATGCTGCCAGTGCCTGTTCGAAGGACGATTCACGCGGGGGGCGCTCCGCGTGGTCGCGCCGCTGCACGACTACCGCCCCGCCGTGTACCCGTTGCACCGTGCCGTCAGCTTCCAGCGCGTCGAGATCGGACCGGGCGGTGACAGCGGAGACCCCGAAGGTCTCGCGGAGTTCGCTGACCCGCACGAAACCGCGCTCGTCGATGAGTCGGTGGATCTGCTCCCGCCTGACCGGCCCGGGCAGCGCGTCGCGGTCACTCGACGCTGCAGGGGGGTGGGCGCGAGCCGTCGACGGCGATGCGGTTGGCTCAACAGAAGTCATCCATCCATCTTCGCTTAGTTATATATTTCTTTCAATACGAAAGTAGTAGTTTCTATTGAGACAATCCGTTATCGTGGGGATCGCCATGACACACGCAGACTTCGTCGCCGATACCGGCATCGCCCGCCAGCGCCACACCCTTGCCGATGGGCGTGACCTCATCTACTTCGACGACCCAGACACCAAGCTTCCCAAGCACAGGGCCCCCGACCTGCGGGAGCTCGATCCGCGCCCCGTTACCGCCCGTATGCGGCAGGATCCACTGAGCGCGGAGTGGGTGTCAATCGCGGCAGCCCGGCAGAACCGGGTGTTCCTGCCGCCCGCCAACCTCGATCCACTCGCTCCGTCCACTCCGGAGAATCCGTCCGAGGTGCCCAGCAATTACGACGTGGCCGTCTTCGAGAACAAAACACCGTCCTTCGGCCCGTTACTAACGGATCCCGACGCTCCCATCGACCTCACGGACCTGTCGACGATTGGGCTGGGACGCACCCGCACGTCCGTCGGACGCTGTGAAGTCGTCTGCTTCAGTCCCGAGAGCGAAGGCTCGTTTGCCAGCCTGTCGGTCACCCGTGCCCGTACCGTGATCGAGGCCTGGGCCGAGCGCACGCACGCACTGTCGAACCTGCCCGGCATCGAGCAGGTCTTCCCCTTCGAGAACCGTGGTGAGGCCATCGGTGTGACCCTGCGGCATCCACACGGGCAGATCTACGCCTACCCCTACGTCACGCCCCGCACCCAGCGGGTAATTTCCTCGCTCGAGTCCTACGGACCCACGTTGTTCGCGGACATTCTGGCGCACGAGCAGTCCGGTGAACGCATCATCGTGCAGGGCGCGCACTGGACCGCTTTTGTGCCCTTCGCAGCGCGCTGGCCCATTGAGGTGCACATGCTCCCGCATCGCCACGTTCCGGATTTTGCGGCCACGACCCTCGCCGAGCGCGACGAGCTTGCGGTTCTGTACCGACGTCTGCTTCGTGGGATCGATGCCATTTACACGACGCCGACGCCGTACATCGCGGCGTGGCATCAGGCCCCCGTTCACGCTCGGCGGTCTGAGATCAGGCTGATGCTGCAGGTGACGAGCCCCCGTCGTGCGGAGGACAGGCTGAAGTACCTGGCCGGGTCGGAAGCAGCGATGGGGGCCTGGATCGGTGATGTCACCCCCGAACAGGCGGCGACCACGATTCGCGCGGCGATCGATCGAGCCGATGCAGCGGATGCATCCGCGTCCGGCTCCGCCACGCCTAATCGTCCCGACTCGACATTCCCGACCACCCGTGAGGTATTTGAGCATGCATGACCTGACCCGCACCGCGCTCGCCGGATTCAAAGCCCGATACGACTATCCGGCCGCCGGGCTCTGGTCGGCTCCCGGGCGGGTGAACCTGATCGGTGAGCACACCGACTACAACGAAGGTTTCGTCCTTCCCTTCGCGATTGACCGGCGAACGATCGTCGCGCTTGCGCCCCGCGAAGATCGACTGATTCGAGTCGCAAGTTCCTTCGCCGAGGAGGCCGTCGAACTCGGCCTGGACGAGCTCGTTCCCGAGAATTTGCACGACTGGTCGGCCTATCCGCTCGGCGTTGCCTGGGCGCTCGGCCAGGTCGGCACTCCGCTCGACGCCGTGACCGGATTCGACGCCTACATCGTTTCCGATGTACCGATCGGAGCTGGCCTGTCGTCGTCCGCCGCGATCGAAAGCGCCGTCGCCGTCGCGCTCAACGACCTGTGGCGCCTTGGCCTCGATCAGCGCGCCCTCGCCCGAGCTGGCCAGCTGGCCGAAAATAGGGTTGTTGGCGCGCCGACGGGCATCATGGACCAGTCCGCGTCGCTGTTCGGCAGCCCCGACGCCGCCGTGTTCCTCGACTGCAGAACCCTGGTATCCGAGGTTATTCCGCTCGGCTTCGACTCGGTCAACCTCGATCTGCTGATCATCGACACCCGGGTGAGCCATGCCCACTCGACCGGCGGCTACGCCTCACGTCGGGCATCCTGCGAAGTCGGTGCGCGCCTCATGGGTGTGTCATCCCTGCGCGACTTGACCCTGAACGATCTCGATCGGGCCTCCGACGTGCTTGATGACGAGACATTTCGCCGGGTGCGGCACATCGTGACCGAGAACCAGCGCGTGCTCGACACCGTGCAGACACTCCGCGAGCAGGGACCGGCCCAGATCGGCGCGTTACTGGATGCCTCCCACCTGTCGATGCGGGACGACTTTGAAATCTCGGTCCCCGAACTTGATCTCGCCGTCGAAACCGCCCGCGCAGCCGGCGCGATCGGCGCGCGGATGACCGGGGGCGGCTTCGGCGGCGCCGCGATCGCCCTCACCCCCCGCGACGTTCTTCCGACCGTGATGGCCGCTGTCAGCGCCGCCTTCGCCGGCCACGGCTACGCGGCGCCGGTCATGTTCGTGGTGCGGGCGGCGGGTGGGGCGCACCGCGAGCAATAGCCACCGGGATGCTCTTCAACCGGCGGATCCGCGCGGCGAATGGCGCACGATTGCACGATTGTGACTGTCACATCCGGCGGCGATCGGGGCATAATGAGAGTGGATCACAATTGTGACCGCTCACATCTCAGCAGGGTCTTGTCGTGTCGATTGAAGTACCCAAGGCGCGCGCGCCGAGCATCCGTGACGTCGCGCGCGTCGCCGAGGTCTCCTACCAGACCGTGTCTCGGGTGCTCAACGACCACCCGAGCATTCGGGATTCCACCAGGGCTCGCGTCGTGCAGGCTATGAAGGACTTGAACTACCGCCCGAACAGGGCTGCCCGAGACCTCTCGCGGGGGCGTTCGCGCACCATCGGGGTGCTGTCAGCCTCGAGTGCCGAATACGGCCCGGCGAGCAGTATCGCGGCGATTCAGGACGCCGGCCGTGACGCCGGATACCTCGTGAATATTGCGAATATCGCCGGGGACAAACCCGAATCTATCCAGGGCGCCCTCGATCACCTGCTGAACCAGGGCGTTGAGGGCATTGTCGTGATCGCCCCGCAGGAACGCGTCTTCGCCGTTCTGCAGCGGTTGTCGATCGACGTGCCATTTGTGACGCTGCAATCCGACGGCAACCGCGGGAACCGCACGCTTTTCGTCGACCAGATAGCCGGAGCACGGTTGGCCACCCGCCACCTCATCCAACTGGGTCACCGCCGCATCTTTCATCTGGCGGGCCCACAGAATTGGATCGAGGCCGAAGCCCGGATGCACGGGTTCCTGGCAGAAATGGGAGCCAGGGATGTTCCTACCACGGCTCCCATTCTCGGCGACTGGACCGCCAACTTCGGCTACCAGGTCGGTCGGGAACTGCTGCGAGTGCGTGACTTCACCGCGATATTCTCCTCCAACGATCAGATGGCGCTCGGGCTTATGCACGCGCTGCACGACGCGGGATTGAGCATCCCGGGCGACGTGAGCATTGTGGGCTTCGACGACATCCCGGAAGCTGCGCACTTCTGGCCGCCGCTGACGACGGTGCGGCAGGACTTCGCCGAGCTGGGACGCCGGTGCATCGCCGTCTTGCTGTCCGAGATCGCTGGAGAAGGCGCAGTGCATCCCGACACGCTTGTTCCCGAGCTGATCGTGCGTTCGTCCACGGCGGCTCCGTCGTTCTGAGGCCAAGCTCGTGCCCTGGGCAGGTTTCGCGTTCACTTCCGGACGAATATCTCCGTTACGGAAACGTAACGTCGCGTACTTGACACGCGAATCCTGTCTTCCGGTACTATGAAAACCTAGATGTGAACGGTCACATTCCTGGGACAGCCTCAACCGGCACCGGCGACGAGTCGCCATCGTCGGAACATCAGAGCACACCGGGAACGGGATCGAACACAGCACGGCCATCGACAAGGGAGTCACATTCGTGAGTAGTGAGCAGGTGTCCGGCGAGCACGAATCGTACGTGATCGGCGTCGACTACGGCACCCTCTCCGGCCGGGCCGTTGTCGTTCGTGTGTCGGATGGCGTCGAATTGGGCTCTGCTGTTCTTGATTACCCGCACGCCGTGATGGACACGACGCTCACCGCGACCGCGACCTCTTTGCCGCCCGAGTGGGCTCTGCAGGTACCCCAGGATTACGTCGCCGTGCTTCAGAGCGCCGTTCCCGCCGCTGTTCGTAACGCGGGAATTGACCCCACCCGCGTTATCGGCATCGGCACCGATTTCACGGCCTGCACGATGGTGCCGGTGATCAGTGATGGCACCCCCCTGTGCGAGTTGCCCGAATATACGGCCCGCCCGCACGCCTACGTGAAGCTGTGGAAGCACCACGCGGCCCAGTCGCAGGCTGACCGCATCAACGACCTCGCCTTCGAGCGCGGCGAGAGCTGGCTGCCGCGTTACGGGGGCCTCATCTCGAGCGAGTGGGAATTCGCGAAGGGTCTGCAGCTGCTGGAGGAAGACCCCGAGCTGTACGCCCGAATGGACCACTGGGTCGAAGCGGCGGACTGGATCGTCTGGCAGCTCACCGGCGAGTACGTGCGCAATGCCTGCACGGCCGGTTACAAAGGGATCCTGCAGGATGGTGCGTATCCGAGCGAAGAGTTTCTGGGCGCATTAGATCCTGCTTTTGCCCGGTTTGCCGTGGACAAGGTGGCGCACCGGATTGGCCAGCTCGGCGCATCCGCTGGCACCCTCACGGCCGTTGCCGCCGCGTGGACCGGTCTGCCGGAAGGTATCGCGGTGGCCGTGGGCAATGTGGACGCGCACGTGACTGCCCCGGCAGCGCAGGCCGTGAATCCCGGCCAGATGGTCGCCATCATGGGCACCAGTACCTGCCACGTCATGAACTCCGACCGCCTCGCCGAGGTTCCCGGCATGTGCGGCGTCGTTGACGGCGGCATTGTCAGCGGGCTCTATGGCTACGAGGCCGGCCAGAGTGGCGTGGGGGACATTTTCGCCTGGTACGTGCGTACCCAGGTTCCCGCGCGGTACCACGACGAGGCGGCAGCGGCCGGCCAGAGCGTGCACCAGTACCTGACCGACCTGGCCAAGGATCAGCCTGTCGGCGGGCACGGGCTCGTCGCACTCGACTGGCACAGCGGTAACCGCTCGGTACTGGTCGACCACGAACTGTCCGGCCTGGTCGTGGGTACGACGCTCACGACCCGCACGGAAGAGGTCTACCGAGCCCTCCTGGAGGCGACGGCCTTCGGCACCCGCACCATTGTAGAGACCTTCCAGGACTCCGGCGTGCCGGTCACCGAGTTCATCGTGGCGGGCGGACTGCTGAAGAACGCGTTCCTGATGCAGACCTACAGCGACATCCTGCGCTTGCCGATCTCGACCATCGCAAGCGACCAGGGCCCGGCTCTCGGCTCCGCAATCCACGCCGCCGTCGCGGCGGGGGCCTACCCAGACGTGCGCGCCGCTGGCGAGAAGATGGGCAAACTCAATAAGAACGTGTACCTGCCCAACGAGGCGGCGGCATCCGCTTATGACCTGCTCTATGCGGAGTACACGCAGCTGCACGACTACTTCGGTCGCGGCGAGAACGATGTGATGCACCGGCTGAAGGCGTTGAAGCGTAACGCAGCTGCTGCAGCGGATGCCACGGCCCCCGCAAACCTGCCGGTGCTCTCATGAGCACCTTCGGGCCTCAGATCGAGGTCGCGATCGCCCGCGTGCGGGCCGACATCGCCCTGCTCCACGGCGAGCTCGTCAGGAACGCCCTCGTCGTCTGGACCGGCGGCAACGTTTCTGGTCGGGTGCCAGGAGCCGACCTGTTCGTGATCAAGCCCAGCGGTGTCGACTACGCCGACCTGGCGCCCGAGAACATGATCCTGTGCGACCTCGACGGACAGGTCATTCTCGGCACACCGGGAAGTGAACGTTCCCCCTCGAGCGACACCGCAGCCCACGCGTACGTGTACCGGCACATGCCGGACGTCGGCGGCGTCGTGCACACGCACTCCACCTACGCCACAGCGTGGGCCGCGCGAAGCGAAGCGATTCCGTGCGTGATCACGGCGATGGCCGACGAATTCGGTGGCCCGGTACCGGTGGGTCCGTTCGCCATTATCGGTGACGACTCCATCGGGCGGGGCATCGTGGAGACCCTGAGCGGGCATCGCTCCCGCGCGGTGCTGATGGCGAACCATGGCCCGTTCACGATTGGCAGGGACGCCCGCGACGCGGTGAAGGCCGCTGTCATGGTCGAAGATGTCGCTCGCACCGTGCACCTGGCCCGTACGGGTGGGCCGCTCGTCGCTATTCCGCAGTCGGCAGTTGATTCCCTGTTCGACCGGTACCAGAACGTCTACGGACAAGCGCCCCAAGGAGAACTTCAGTAATGGCTGCCCTCAAGACCACCCTCGACCACGTCGAGGTCTGGTTCCTCACCGGAAGCCAGAACCTCTATGGCGAAGAAACCCTCCGCCAGGTAGCTGAGCAGAGCCAGAAAATCGCCCGAGCCCTCGATGCGTCGAGTGATGTCCCGGTGAAGATCGTCTGGAAGCCCGTGCTGACGGGCTCCGAGTCCATCCGCCGCGCCGCCCTCGACGCGAACGCCGACGACTCCGTGATCGGCCTCATCGCCTGGATGCACACCTTCTCACCGGCGAAGATGTGGATTGCCGGCCTCGACGCGCTCACCAAGCCGCTGTTGCACCTGCACACACAGGCAAATGTGGAACTGCCCTGGGCTGAGATCGACTTCGACTTCATGAACCTCAACCAGGCAGCCCACGGTGACCGGGAGTTCGGCTACATTCAGACGCGCCTCGGTGTGACCCGCAAGACCGTTGTCGGCCACGTGTCGAACCCGGCCGTGTCGGGCAGTATCGGATCCTGGACCCGTGCCGCCGCGGGCTGGGCCGCGAGCCGCAGCATGAAGCTTGCCCGGTTCGGCGACAACATGCGTTACGTGGCCGTGACCGAGGGTGATAAAACCGAGGCCGAGTTGCGCTTCGGAGTGCAGGTCAATACCTGGCCCGTCAACGAACTGGCCGAGGTCGTCGACTCCGTCTCCGACGCCGAGATCGATGCGCTCGTGGCTGAATATGCAGAGCTGTATGACGTGGCACCCGAGCTGCGCGATGGCGGGGACCGCCATGCGTCGCTTCGCTACGGTGCCGCGCAGGAACTCGGCCTGCTGTCTTTTCTCGAAGAAGGCGGATTTGGCGCGTTCACGACGAGTTTCGAAGACCTGGGCGCGCTGCGACAACTGCCCGGGCTGGCCGTGCAGCGCCTGATGGCGCAGGGTTACGGTTTCGGAGCGGAGGGCGACTGGAAGACCGCCGTGCTTGTGCGTGTCGCCAACGTTATGGGTGCTGGCCTGCCCGGCGGTGCCAGCCTGATGGAGGACTACACCTACGACCTCACGCCAGGGGCGGAGCTCATCCTCGGGGCCCACATGCTCGAGGTGAACCCGGCACTCTCATCGGCCAGGGCGAGCCTGGAGATCCACCCGCTCGGCATCGGGGGCCGGGAAGACCCCGTGCGCCTGGTGTTCACGGCGGATGCCGGGCCTGCCGTGGTCGTAGCCATGAGCGACATGCGCGACCGCTTCCGTCTGGTCGCGAACGTCGTCCAGGTTGTCGAGCCGACTCAGGCCCTCCCGAAGCTGCCCGTGGGGCGCGCAGTCTGGCGCCCCGAACCCGACTTCGCCACCTCCGCGGCCGCCTGGCTGACCGCCGGCGCCGCCCACCACACCGTGATGTCGACATCCGTCGGTATCGAGGTGTTCCACGATTTCGCCGAGATCGCTCGCACCGAGCTTCTCGTGATCGATAAGACCACCACCCTGCGCGATTTTAGCCGCGAAGTGCGTTGGAATCAGTCCTACTACCGACTGGCGCAAGGCATGTAACCGTTTCACATTCTGCAATTCACATCAATGACGATAAAGATCGAAAGGAAACACAGTGAAAAAGAACGTATTCTTCGCCGTCGTGGCCGCGGGTGCCCTCGTGGTATCGATGGCAGCCTGCTCCTCGGGTGGCGGCTCCGCCGGTACCGCCGGCAGCGGCGACAAGGGCCTGATCGGCGTGGCCATGCCGACAAAGAGTTCCGAACGTTGGATCGCGGACGGCAACGCCGTGAAGAGCCAGCTGGAAGAACAGGGATTCACCGTCGACCTGCAGTATGCCGAGGACGACATCCCCATGCAGGTTTCGCAAATTGAGAACATGATCACCAAGGGAGCGGAAGCCCTGATCGTGGCCTCGATCGACGGCACGACGCTCACCAGCGTGCTGCAGGATGCTGCTGATGCAGACATTCCGGTAATCGCCTACGACCGACTCATTCGCGACACCGAGAACGTCAACTACTACGCATCCTTCGACAACTTCAAGGTCGGACAGCAGCAGGCCTGGTCGGTTCTGAACGGCCTTGGCCTCGTCGAACTCGACGGCACTGCCATTGAGGGCGCGCCCGCTGGTCCGTTCAACCTGGAGCTGTTCGCCGGTTCGCTCGATGACAACAACGCTTTCTTCTTCTTCAACGGTGCCATGGATGTCTTTCAGCCGCTGATCGACGACGGCGTGCTCGTGGTCAAGAGCAACCAGACCGACATCGAGCAGGTTGCAACCCTGCGCTGGGCTGGAGAAGAAGCTCAGGCTCGGATGGAGGACCTTCTCACCGCTCAGTACTCGGACGGCACCGTGGTCAACGCCATCCTGTCCCCGTACGACGGTATCTCCCGTGGCATCATCTCGGCACTCGAGGGCTCGGGCTACACCGTGGGAGACGGCTGGCCCGTCATCTCCGGCCAGGACGCCGAGATCGACTCGGTGAAGGCGATCAACTCGGGTGAGCAGTACGGCACCATCTTCAAGGACACCCGCGAACTCGCAGCTGTGGCCGTGGACATGGCCGTCGCCCTGCTCAACGGCGAAGAACCAGAGATCAACAACACCAAGGACTACGACAACGGAGTGAAGGTCGTTCCGTCGTTCCTGCTCGACTCGGCGATCGTGGTCAAAGACAACATCCCAGCCCTGCTTATCGACTCTGGTTACTGGACCGAAGCCGAAATCAAGGGCTAATTTCCACCCCGTTCCACCCTGTTTCACACTCTGCACAACGGTCGGTGGGGTAGTTGTACCCCACCGACCGTTCTGCCATCTAGATTTTCTGCCGGCTGCCGAGATCGCGGTTTCTTGCGAGATCGCTTCCGGTATCGACCATTCACAAGAGGAATGAAGAAGGTGCTCACGTGACCACGAACATCCTTGAGATGCGCGGCATCACCAAGACGTTTCCCGGCGTAAAAGCACTCTCCGCGGTGACGCTCGACGTCGGTCGTGGCGAGGTGCACGCCATTTGCGGCGAAAACGGTGCCGGAAAATCAACCCTGATGAAGGTGCTCAGCGGCGTCTACCCACACGGTACCTACACGGGAGACATCGTCTTCGAGGACGAGATCGTTGAGTTCAAGAGCATCAGCGACTCCGAGGCCAAAGGGATCGTGATCATCCACCAGGAGCTCGCCCTCAGCCCCTACCTCTCCATTGCAGAGAATATCTTTCTGAACAACGAGCAACGAGGCGCGTTGGGTCTTATCGACTGGAACGAAACCAACTTAGAGGCTGCGAAGCTTCTTGCACGCGTGGGGTTGAAAGAAAACCCGACGACCCGCATCATGGACATCGGTGTCGGCAAGCAGCAGCTCGTCGAAATCGCCAAAGCCCTCTCCAAACGGGTGAAACTGCTGATTCTGGACGAGCCAACGGCGGCGCTCAACGATGACGACTCCGACCACCTGCTCGACCTCATTCTGCACCTCAAGGGCCAGGGCATCACCTCGATCATCATTAGCCACAAGCTCAACGAGATCAAGAAAGTCTCCGACTCCGTCACGGTCATTCGAGACGGCCGGGCCATCGAGACCATCGCCAAGGACGATGTCACCGAAGAGCGCATCATCAAGGACATGGTTGGTCGGGACCTCGAACACCGCTACCCGGATCACACCCCCGACATCGGGGCGGAGATTCTCCGGGTGGAGGACTGGACCGCCTTCCACCCGCAAGACACGACCCGCATGATGGTCGACCACGTCAACCTCAACGTGCGCGCCGGGGAGATCGTGGGGATTGCCGGACTCATGGGAGCTGGCCGCACCGAATTCGCGATGAGTTTGTTTGGGCGCTCGTATGGCAGCCGGATCAGCGGCAAGGTTTTCAAGCACGGCGTGGAGATCAGGACCCGCACCGTGACCGAAGCCATCGACAACGGCCTGGCCTACGCGACCGAGGACCGCAAGACCTTCGGTCTCAACTTGATCGAGGACATCAAGCGCAACATTTCGATGGCGGCGCTCCACCGACTAGTGCGAAACGGCCTCGTGAACGACAACGAGGAGTATCAGGTCGCCAACGAATATCGCGCCAGCATGAACATCAAGGCTCCAAACGTGCTCGTGAAGACCGGCAAGCTCTCCGGTGGCAACCAGCAGAAGGTGGTGTTGTCGAAGTGGATCTATTCCAACCCCGACGTGCTGATTCTTGACGAGCCGACCCGCGGTATTGACGTCGGGGCGAAATATGAAATCTACACGATCATCAACAAACTCGCCGCGGCCGGCAAGGGCGTGATCGTCATCTCCTCGGAACTGCCGGAACTGCTCGGAATCTGCGACCGAATTTACACCCTGGCCGAGGGCGCCATCACCGGGGAATTCCCGATTGAGAGCGCCACCCCGGAGACTCTCATCAAGCACATGACCATGGAAAAGGCCCGCTAGCGCCGGCGCTAGCGGAAAAGGAGAAACCCAATGAGTGACCAAGAGACCACGCCGGCCACGGGAGGCGTGGTCAACCCGAGGGAGAACAAGACTGCTTCCTGGCTGAGCCACGTACTGGCCGACCTCGGAAAGAACGGTATTTTCATTGCCCTCGTTCTGGTGGTGGTGTTGTTCACTTTCCTGACCGACGGCATCCTTTTGCGCCCGCAAAATATCTCCAACTTGATCGTGCAGAACGGCTATATCCTCGTTCTCGCGATTGGGATGGTGATGGTGATCGTCGCGGGCCACATCGACCTGTCGGTCGGATCGGTGGCGGCCTTCGTCGGTGCGTGTTCCGGTGTCTTTGCCGTGCAGTGGGGCTTGCCGTGGTGGCTTGCCATCATCATGTCCCTCGGCATCGGCGCGCTCGTGGGCGTCTGGCAAGGCTTCTGGATCGCCTACGTGGGTATCCCGGCCTTCATCGTGACCCTGGCCGGAATGCTGATCTTCCGTGGCCTCGCACTCGTTGTGCTGGGAAACTCGAATATCGGCTCCTTCCCGGCAGAGTACCGCGCGCTCGGCAACGGCTTCCTCACTGACGTGTTCGGCGAGTTCGACCTCGATCCGCTCACCCTCGGGGTCGGCGTGATCGCCGTGATCGCCTTGATCGTGCAGCAGGTGCGTACGCGCCTCGGTCGGGCCAAGTACGGCCAGGAGGTCGAGCCTCTCGTTTGGTTCGTAGCCAAGCTCGTACTCATCACCGCGGCGCTCGGCTTCTTCGCGTACGCCCTGGCCAGCTACAAGGGCATCCCGGTGACACTGATCGTGCTCGCCGTGCTCGTGCTGATCTACGGCGTGGTCATGAACCGCACGGTATTCGGTCGTCACATCTACGCGATCGGTGGCAACCGCCACGCGGCGGAACTCTCGGGTATCAAGAACCGCAAGGTGGACTTCTACCTGTTCGTGAACATGGGAATTCTCGCCGCCCTCGCGGGCCTCATCTTCACCGCCCGCCTCAACCTGGCCGGACCGAAAGCTGGTGACGGTTTCGAACTCGAGGCCATCTCCGCTGCATTCATTGGCGGTGCGGCCGTGCAGGGCGGTATCGGTACTGTCGGCGGCGCCATCATCGGCGGCTTGATCATCGGCGTGCTCAACAACGGCATGTCGATTCTCGGCATCGGCATCGAGTGGCAGCAGGCAGTGAAGGGCCTCGTATTGCTTCTCGCTGTGGCCTTCGACGTCTACAACAAGCGCCGCTCCGGCGGTCGCTGACCGCACTGCACGAGCCGCGTCAGACGCAGAACAGGCCGGAACGCATGAGCGTTACGGCCTGTTCTGGTCGCAGCGGCTAGTCGCGGGAAAACGCCGCGGCGCGCTGGATCTGGTCGGGGGTCGGCCGGATGCCCGTGTAGAGAACGAACTGCTCCTCTGCCTGTAGCGCCACGACTTCGGCGCCGGTGATGATGGGCTTGCCTGCTGCACGAGCAACGCGAATGAGCTGCGTTTCCGAAGGGGAGGCGACGACATCGAAGACCACCAGCGCAGCCGCAATGGTTTCGGTGCGAAAGGACAAGCGCGCTTCATCGGGCGCCATTCCCCGCGGGGTGACGTTGACCAGGAGGTCAGCTGTCAGAGCACCGACCCGTGGTGCCCAGGCGTAGCCGTAGAGAGCGGCGAGAGCTTGTCCGGTCACCTCGTTGCGCGCGACGATCGTGCCGTTTCGAAATCCCGTGTCGCGTAGTGCGGCCGTGACGGCCTTGGCCATGCCGCCGCTGCCGCGAACCAGAACCGAAAGCTCGGGGGAGATGTCGTGCTGGGCAAGTAACCGGCGAACAGCGGTGTAATCGGTGTTGTAGGCCCGCAGTCGACCGTTGTCGTTCACGATGGTGTTTACCGAGTCGATGGCCTGCGCCGAGGCATCCATCTCGTCGACGAGGGCAATCACGTCTTCCTTGTACGGCATCGACACCGCACAACCGCGGATACCCAGCCCGCGAACGCCCGCGATGGCATCGGCAAGATCGACAGGGGCGAACGCCTTGTAGATGTAGTTCAGACCGAGTTCCTCATAGAGATAATTGTGGAACCGGGTGCCGATATTGCTGGGCCGGGCCGACAGCGAGATGCACAGGGTCATGTCTTTGTTGAGAATGGGCATGGCTCTAGTGTGGCGCGGTCCAATCTTTCATTTGACGTGACCGGCACTGACTTCCGGCTCCTGTTATTCAAGCGTTACTAAGAAATCTTGACAGTGGTAAGCAGCAAGGCCACCATTTAGTACGCTGTGAACGGTCACAATTTTGCGCTACCTGAGGAGCAACCAATGGCGGCTGAACACGTAATTCTTGAGATGCGCTCCATCACCAAGGAATTTCCCGGTGTGAAAGCGCTGTCCGATGTGTCGCTCACCGTCCTGGCCGGAGAGATCCACGCGATCTGCGGCGAGAACGGTGCCGGCAAGTCCACGCTCATGAAGGTGCTCTCCGGGGTTTACCCATACGGCTCGTACTCGGGCGACATCATCTTCCAGGGCGCCGAGATGCGGTTCAAAGACATCCGCTCGAGCGAAGCCGCGGGCATCGCTATCATTCACCAGGAACTTGCGCTCATTCCGGAGCTCTCGATCACCGAGAACATCTTCCTGGGCAATGAGCCCACCAAGTGGGGTGCCATCGACTGGGTTGGCGCCAAGCGCACAGCCTACGAACTGCTCGCCAGGGTTGGCCTGCGTGACGATCCGGACACACAGGTCAAGAACATCGGTGTCGGCAAGCAGCAGCTGGTTGAGATCGCCAAGGCGCTCAACAAATCGGTCAAGGTGCTCATCCTTGACGAGCCAACCGCTGCGCTCAACGAGGCAGACTCCCAGCACCTGCTCGACCTCATCCGCGGACTCAAGGGCAAGGGCATCAGTTCGATCATGATCTCGCACAAGCTCAATGAGATCGAGCAGATCGCCGACTCGATCACGATCATTCGTGACGGCCGCGCGATCGAGACCCTCGATATCGCCGCCGACGGCGTCAATGAAGACCGCATCATTCGCGGAATGGTCGGACGCAGCCTGGAGGGTCGGTTTCCCGACCGCACTCCACAGATCGGCGAGGTGTTCTTCGAGGTGCGCGATTGGACCGTGCAGCACCCGCAGGTATCCGAGCGGATGGTCGTGAAAGGGTCCACCCTCACCGTGCGCACCGGTGAGATCGTCGGCATTGCCGGGCTAATGGGTGCCGGGCGCACGGAGCTCGCCATGAGTATCTTCGGCCGCTCCTACGGCAACTTCATCTCGGGCCGCATCTTCAAAGACGGCAAGGAGATCGTGCTGCGCAACGTGGGCGAGGCGATCGAGCACGGCCTCGCCTATGTCAGTGAGGACCGCAAAGCACTCGGGCTCAACCTGCTCGACGATATCAAGCGCTCCGTCGTCTCGGCCAAGCTCTCGAAGATCTCGGCCGGACCGGTGGTGAACGACGCCAAGGAGTACTCGATCGCCGAGGAGTACCGCAAAAACCTTCGCATCAAGACCCCCAACGTTGAGATGGGGGTGAGCAAGCTGTCTGGTGGTAACCAGCAAAAGGTGGTGTTGGCCAAATGGATGTTCACCGACCCCGACATCCTGATTCTGGACGAACCCACCCGCGGCATCGATGTCGGGGCCAAATACGAGATCTACGGGATCATCCAGGCCCTGGCCGCCCAGGGCAAGGGCGTGATCCTGATCTCGTCTGAGTTGCCGGAGTTGCTCGGCCTGGCCGACCGCATCTACACAATCTTCGAAGGCGCCATCACCGACTGCATTGACGGCGCAGACGCCGACCCGGAAACCCTGATGAAAAGCATGACCTCTGCCAAGAAGAAGGTGCGCAGCATATGAGCGGCAACACAACCACGACCGAGAAACGCAAGTCGATCTTCGGCAGTAATGTTCGTCAGTTCGGCATTCTCTTCAGCCTGATCGCCATCATTGCGCTGTTTCAGATTTTGACCGGTGGGCTCACGCTCTCTCCGGGCAACCTGATCAACCTGGTGAGCCAGTACTCCTACATTTTGATCCTGGCCATCGGCATGGTCATGGTGATCATCGCCGGTCACATTGACCTATCGGTTGGATCGGTTGCAGCGTTCGCCGGCATCGTGGTGGCCACGTCTATGTCGCAGTGGAACTTCCCCTGGCCACTGGCGCTGCTTTTCGGCCTCCTGGTTGGCGCAGCGATCGGGGCCTGGCAAGGATTCTGGGTGGCCTACATCGGCGTGCCAGCCTTCATCGTCACCCTGGCTGGCATGCTCATTTTCCGTGGTGGTAACCAATTTTTCGGTAACGCCAACACGGTGCCCGTTCCAGAGGGCTTCACCGTAATCGGTGCCGGATACCTGCCGGAGGTGGGTCCGACCACTGGATACAACAACCTCACTCTGCTGCTCGGATTCGCCATCGCCATCGCCATTGCCGTGCGGGAGTGGCGGGCCAGGCGGGTGCAGAAGACGATGCACTCGGATTCCTCTCCGCTCTGGGCCAGCCTGGTCAAGATCGGACTCCTCGACGCTGTTGTCATCTACGCGACTTTCCTATTCGCTGGCGGCCGGGTGGGCACCAGCTTCCCGGTGTCGGGCATCATCCTCGGCGTGCTCGTGCTGTTCTACAGTTTCGTCACCCGCAACACCATCCTCGGCCGCCACATTTACGCGGTCGGCGGCAACAAACTCGCCGCGGAACTCTCCGGAGTCAACTCACGGCGAGTGGATTTTCTCGTCATGATGAACATGTCGATCCTGTCCGCCCTGGCCGGCATGATCTTCGTAGCCCGGGCCGGGGCATCCGGCCCGCAAGACGGCCTCAGCTGGGAACTCGACGCGATTGCCGCGGTCTTCATCGGTGGCGCCGCGGTGTCGGGCGGGATCGGCACCGTCATCGGTTCCATCGTCGGTGGTTTGGTGATGGCGGTGTTGAATAACGGGCTACAGCTGCTCGGCGTGGGCTCCGACCTGGTGCAGATCATCAAGGGCATGGTGCTGCTGGCGGCCGTTGGAGTGGACGTCTGGAACAAGAGCCAGGGTCGGCCGTCGATTATCGGTCTCCTCACCCGCAAGCGCAAGGTCACCGACCCGTCAACACCGCCGCCCGTGGTGCGACCGGATGCCGGCGCATCGGAGACCTCTCGGCCAGCCGACCTGCCCTCCAACTGAGTGCCCGCGTTCCGTAACGCCACCGGTCTCATGCGTTTTCCCTATTCCCTTCCGCCAAGTCCTGTACATTAACGAACAGAAAGTGATTGACATGCGAAAAATTCTCACGGTCACAGCGATGGCCGCAGTAGCGCTCATGGCGCTCTCCGGCTGCTCGAGCCGAGCGCCCGAGACGGCCGGTGACGGCAGTGCCGCGGTCGGGTTCCCGGCTGACTCCGTCATCGGCGTAGCCCTTCCCTCGAAGACCAGCGAGAACTGGGTTCTCGCTGGGGGGCTGTTCGAGGACGGTCTCAAAGAGGCCGGGTTCAAGGGCGACGTACAGTACGCCGGAGCGTCTACAACGGTGAAAGACCAGCAGGATCAGATGTCGGCCATGGTCACCAACGGAGCCAAGGTCATCATCGTCGGTGCCCAGGACGGCGGCCAGCTCGGCACGCAGGTCAAGGACGCCCATGACGCTGGTGCCATCGTCATCGCCTACGACCGTCTCATCCTGAATACCGATGACGTCGACTACTACGTGGCCTACGACAACTTCAAGGTGGGCGAGTTGCAGGGACAGGCCCTGCTTGACGGTCTCGCGGCGAAAAAGCCCCAGGGTCCGTACAACATCGAATTGTTCTCCGGCAACTCCGCTGATGCCAATGCGCCGGTGTTCTTCAATGGGGCCATGAGCGTGCTGCAGCCGAAGATCGACGACGGAACGCTCGTTGTTGCCTCCGGTCAGACCGACATCAAGCAGACTGCGACCGCCGACTGGAAGCCGGAGAACGCGCAGAGCCGCATGGACTCGCTGCTGACCAGCACCTACGGCAGCCAGGACATCGACGGCGTGCTCTCGCCCAACGACACCCTGGCCCGTGCCATCATCACCTCGGTGAAGGCAGCCGGCAAGGCCATCCCCGTGGTCACCGGTCAGGACTCCGAAGTGGAGTCGGTCAAGTCGATCATGGCCGGTGAGCAGTACTCCACCATCAACAAGGACACCCGCGTTCTCGTGAAGCAGGCCATTGACATGGTCAAGATGCTGCAGACCGGCGGCACTCCCGAGACCAACGACGACACCTACGACAACGGCAACAAGATCGTGCCCGCGTTTCTGCTGCCGCCGGTCATCGTGACGAAGGACAACGCGGCCGAGGCCTACGCCAATGACCCGAAGCTGTCACCGCTGACCAAGTAAGCACGCAGCATCCGCTGACCCAACGGGCCGGTCTCCACAGTCGTGGGGCCGGCCCGTTTTGTCTGTGCTGGCTCACCCGCACGCTCGCAGCCGGCCGGTGCCCGACACGCCGGATGCCATTCCAGAGGAAAAATTGGGTCGTCAGCGATGCCTGTGGATAACTACGCTGGATTCCGCGGAATTCGGGCGGTTTGAAGCCGGGGAGCTGTGCGTAACATGTGGAATGTCGGTGGATAACTACATAATTGTAATTACTGCATGTAGTGGGTCTATCGAACTCGGATCACAAGATGTAGTATTGAGACTCTGGTCAGGCCCTACAGCTTGTCGCCAAAATTGCTCACCGTGCTTCCCGGTTGACGGCGGAATATTCTCGCCAACCGCAAGGTTCTATAGAACATACTTGCGAAGTAGGTCGAACAGATTTACCATTGAACTGCTAATGAGAAAGGCCATAACCATGGCAATCACCGTTTACACGAAGCCCTCCTGCGTGCAGTGCACGGCCACCTACCGTGCCCTCGACAACAAGGGCATCGAGTATGAAGTGCTCGACCTCTCGGTCGATGAAAATGCCCTGGAGGCCGTCAAGGCTCTCGGCTATCTGCAGGCGCCCGTCGTGATCACCGACGAAGAGCACTGGTCGGGTTTTCGTCCCGACAAGATCAACGCACTCGCCGCTCGCCTCGCGTAGGTCACTCCACCCCACCACCCAGCAGGCCCCCGCTCGCCGGATGCCTGGCCCGATCAGAATCGCCAACTTTAGATGACTGACATCGTTTACTTTTCGAGCACGTCGGGCAACACCCGTCGGTTCGTCGAAAAGCTCGGTCGGCCGGCGGCGCGCATACCCCTCTATGCGCGCGAGGAACCACTCGTCGCCGAGGAGCCGTACGTGCTCTGCGTGCCCACCTACGGTGGCGGCAGCGAGGGCGGGGCGGTGCCCAAGCAGGTCATAAAGTTTTTGAACAACAAGACCAATCGGTCGTTGATCCGCGGCGTCATCGGCGCAGGCAACATGAATTTTGGTACGGCCTATTGCCTGGCTGGCGACATCATCGCCGCCAAGTGCAAGGTGCCGCACCTCTATCGCTTTGAAGTATTTGGAACACCGGATGATGTGCGCATCGTTCACGACGGATTGGAAGAATTTTGGAAACAACAGCCGTGAAAATCATGCCCATTGACGCACCGTCGGGCATGGACTACCACTCGCTCAACGCGATGCTCAATCTGTACGGCCCGAACGGGGAGATCCAGTTCGACAAAGACCGCGAAGCAGCCCGTGAGTTCTTCCTGCAGCACGTCAACCAGAACACGGTGTTCTTCCACTCGCTGCGCGAGCGCCTCGACTACCTGGTCGAGAAGGAATACTACGAGCAGGCCGTGCTCGACCAGTATTCCTTCGAGTTCATCACAAGCCTGAACGACCTGGCCTACTCCAAGAAGTTCCGCTTCCAGAGCTTTCTCGGTGCGTTCAAGTACTACACCTCCTACACGCTGAAGACCTTCGACGGCAAGCGGTACCTTGAGCGTTTCGAAGACCGCGTGGTCATGACCGCGCTGGGTCTCGCATCCGGTGATGAGAAGCTCGCCGTTGCCCTGGTCGAAGAGATCATCGCCGGCCGTTTTCAGCCAGCAACCCCCACGTTTCTGAACTCCGGCAAGGCCCAGCGCGGCGAGCTCGTCTCGTGCTTCCTGCTGCGCATCGAAGACAACATGGAATCGATTTCGCGTGGCATCAACTCCTCGCTGCAGCTCTCCAAGCGCGGCGGCGGCGTGGCCCTGCTGCTCACCAACATTCGTGAAGCCGGCGCACCGATCAAGCAGATCGAGAACCAGTCCAGCGGCATCATTCCCGTCATGAAGCTGCTCGAAGACTCCTTCAGCTACGCCAACCAGCTCGGTGCTCGCCAGGGCGCCGGCGCTGTCTACCTCCACGCGCACCACCCCGATATCATGCGTTTTCTCGACACCAAGCGGGAGAATGCCGACGAGAAGATTCGCATCAAGACCCTCTCGCTCGGTGTCGTCATTCCCGACATCACCTTCGAGCTGGCCAAGAACGACGACTGGATGTACCTCTTCTCGCCCTACGACGTGGAACGCGTCTACGGCGTGCCCTTCGCCGATATCTCGGTGAGCGAGAAGTACCACGAGATGGTCGACAACCCCCGCATCAAGAAGTCCAAGATGAAGGCGCGCGAGTTCTTCCAGACCCTCGCCGAGATCCAGTTCGAGTCGGGCTACCCGTACATCATGTTTGAAGACACGGTGAATGCGGCGAACCCGATCCAGGGCCGCATCAACATGTCGAACCTGTGCTCCGAGATCCTGCAGGTGAACACCCCGACGACCTACAACGAAGACCTCTCGTACAACGAGATCGGCAAGGACATCTCCTGCAACCTCGGGTCGATGAACATTGCCCTGGCCATGGATTCCGGCGACCTCGGACGCACCGTCAATGCCGCCATTCGCGGCCTCAACGCGGTATCGGAGCAGAGCCACATCAGCTCGGTTCGTTCGATCGAAGATGGCAACGATCGCTCGCACGCCATCGGCCTCGGCCAGATGAACCTGCACGGCTATCTCGCCCGCGAGCGCGTCTACTACGGCAGTGAAGAAAGCATCGACTTCACCAATATCTACTTCTACACGGTCCTGTTCCACGCCCTGCGCGCCTCCAACGCCATCGCCATGGAGCGCGGCCGCACCTTCGAGGGCTTCGAAGACTCGACCTACGCATCCGGGGCGTTCTTCGACAAGTACACCGACCAGGTCTGGGAGCCGTCGACCGCTCGCGGCGCCGAGCTGTTCGCCCAGGCCGGGGTGTCGATTCCGACGCAGGCCGACTGGGCCGAGCTGAAGGCATCCGTTGTCAAGCACGGCATCTACAACCAGAACCTGCAAGCCGTGCCGCCGACCGGGTCGATCTCGTACATCAACAACTCGACCGCGTCGATCCACCCGATTGCGGCGAAGATCGAGATTCGCAAGGAAGGCAAGCTGGGCCGCGTGTACTACCCGGCGCCGTTCATGACGAACGACAACCTGGACTTCTACCAGGATGCCTACGAAATCGGCTCCGAGAAGATCATCGACGTGTACGCGGCGGCAACCCAGCACGTAGACCAGGGCCTCTCGCTGACCCTGTTCTTCAAGGACACCGCGACCACCCGTGACATCAACCGCGCCCAGATCTACGCTTGGAAAAAGGGCATCAAAACCATTTACTACATCCGTCTGCGCCAGATGGCGCTCGAGGGGACGGAAATTGAAGGTTGCGTGTCCTGCGCACTGTGAGCAAATTAAGCGCTCAAGTGAGTTCACTGTAAATTTCTGACTGACTGTAGTGGTACGACTCCCGGAGGAACCCATGATTGACAAGCTCAAGCTGGTGTCGCACGTTGATGCGATCAACTGGAACAAGATCGAAGACGAGAAAGACGTCGAGGTCTGGAACCGGCTGACCAACAACTTCTGGCTGCCGGAGAAGATTCCGCTCAGCAACGACATCCAGTCGTGGAACCAGCTCACGCCGGTCGAGCAGCAGCTCACCATGCGCGTGTTCGCCGGGCTGACCCTGCTCGACACGATCCAGGGCACCGTCGGCGCCGTGTCGTTGATTCCGGATGCCATCACCCCGCACGAAGAAGCTGTCTACACGAACATCGCGTTCATGGAGTCGGTGCACGCCAAGAGCTACTCGTCGATCTTCTCGACGCTCGCTTCCACCAAGGAGATCGACGAAGCGTTCCGCTGGTCGACCGAGAACGAGTACCTGCAGCGCAAGGCCTCGATCGTGATGGATTATTACCAGGGCGACGACCCGCTCAAGCGCAAGGTCGCCTCGGTGCTGCTCGAGTCGTTCCTGTTCTACTCGGGCTTCTACCTGCCGATGTACTTCTCCAGCCGGGCCCGCCTGACCAACACGGCCGATCTCATCCGTTTGATCATTCGTGATGAAGCGGTGCACGGCTATTACATCGGCTACAAGTTTCAGAAGGGTCTCGAGAAGGAGACGCAGGAGCGCCGCGACGAGATCAAGGACTACACCTTCAACCTCGTGTTCGAGCTGTACGAGAACGAAGTGCAGTACACGCAGGACCTCTACGACGAGGTCGGCCTGACCGAGGACGTCAAGAAGTTTCTGCACTACAACGCCAACAAGGCGCTGATGAACCTCGGCTTCGAGGCGATCTTCCCGAAGGACGTCTGCGACGTGAACCCGGCGATTCTCTCCGCCCTCTCACCGAACGGCGACGAGAACCACGACTTCTTCTCGGGCTCGGGTTCCTCGTATGTGATCGGCAAGGCTGTCGTTACCGAAGACGACGACTGGGACTTCTAGGTCTGAATTTCGAGAAGGGCGGATGCCTCGGCATCCGCCCTTCGTGCATAATTGTGGAAATTCGGGTCGCGCCGGCTGACGCCCAGGACTAGCGTGAAGGCGTGCCCGTTGCTGTGGTTGACGCCCAGAGCGCTCACGCCGCTGGCGTGCAGCGACTTCTTGACAGTTACCGCGCCGTCCCGGCGACGGCCCCGATCCGGCTGGCGAAGTCCACCTCGAATCTGTTCCGGACACGGACTACGAACAGCGCCCGGGGCCTCGACACGTCCGGCTTGACTGGCGTCATCGCGGTCGATGCAGCGGCGCGAACGGCCGACGTGGCCGGCATGTGCACCTACGACGACCTCGTTGCCGCGACGCTGCGCCACGGGTTGGCACCGTTGGTCGTGCCGCAGTTGAAGACCATCACCCTCGGCGGCGCGGTGACCGGCCTCGGCATCGAGTCGACGTCGTTTCGCAACGGTCTGCCGCACGAGTCGGTGCTGGAGATGGACATCCTCACCGGCGCCGGGGAGATAATCACCGCGTCGCCCGGCCAGAACGCCGACCTGTTCCGCGCCTTCCCCAACTCGTACGGGACGCTGGGTTATGCGGTGCGTCTGCGCATCGAACTCGAACCCGTCAAGCCGTTCGTCACGCTCACCCATGTGCGATTCCACTCGCTGGTCGACCTGGTCGCGGCGCTGCGCGGCATCCTCGAGACCGGCCGCCTCGACGGCGTTCTCGTCGACTACCTCGACGGCGTGGTGTTCAGCGCCGACGAAAGCTACCTCTGCGTCGGCAGGCAGACCAGCGCGCCCGGCCCCGCCAGCGATTACACCGGCCAGCAGATCTACTACCGCTCCATCCAGCACGACCGCGGCGCGACGGACGATCGCCTCACCATTCACGACTACCTGTGGCGCTGGGATACGGACTGGTTCTGGTGCTCCGAGGCGTTCGGCGCGCAGCATCCGCTGATTCGAAGGGTCTGGCCCGGGCGCTACCGGCGCAGCAGCTTCTACGGAAAGCTGATGAAGCTCGAACAGCGGTTCCACATCGGCGACCGTATCGAAAAACTGAACGGCAGACCGCCCCGCGAGCGAGTCGTCCAAGACGTCGAGGTACCGATTGCGCGATGCGCGGAGTTTCTGGACTGGTTTCTAAACAACGTACCGATCACGCCGATCTGGCTGTGCCCGCTGCGCTTGAGAGGCGATGACCACTGGCCGCTCTACCCGATCCGGCCCCAGCAGAACTACGTCAACGTCGGCTTCTGGTCGACGGTACCGGTTGGGTCCAGCGACGGGGCGACGAACCGGCTGATCGAACGCAAGGTCGGCGAACTCGACGGGCACAAGTCGCTGTACTCCGACTCGTATTACTCGCGGCCGGAGTTCGACGAACTCTACGGCGGGGACAGCTACCGAGCCGCGAAGAAGCGATACGACCCCGATTCCCGTCTCCTCGACCTCTACTCCAAGGCGGTGCTACGACGATGACCACGTTCAAGAATCGTGCGACGAATGCGACGGCGGGAAAATTCACCCTCGCCCAGGTGCTGGAGATCCTGGCCGGCGGTCGCCTCCCGGTGCGATTCACCGCCTACGACGGGAGCGCAGCCGGACCGCAGGGCGCACCGTTCGGGCTGGATCTCCTGACCCCGCGCGGCACGACCTACCTCGCCACGGGCCGCGGCGACCTCGGCCTGGCCCGCGCCTATATCGCCGGCGACCTCGACCTGCACGGGGTGCACCCCGGTGATCCCTATGAACTGCTCACGGCGCTCGCCGACAGCCTGGACTTCACTCGGCCACCGGCGCGAATGATGGTGGACATCATCCGCTCTATCGGTGTGCGGCTGCTACGCCCGATCGCGCCGCCGCCGGAGGAAGCAATGCCGCGCTGGCGCCGTGTTGCCGGGGGGCTCCGGCACAGCAAAACGCGCGACGCCGAGGCGATCGGCCACCACTACGACGTCTCAAACCGGTTCTACGAGTGGGTGCTCGGGCCGTCGATGACCTACACCTGCGCCTGCTACCCACGCGGTGACGCATCCCTCGATGAGGCACAGGAGAACAAGTACCGGCTCGTGTTCGAGAAGCTGCGGCTGTTGCCGGGTGACCGCCTGCTTGACGTCGGGTGCGGCTGGGGCGGCATGGTGCGCTACGCCGCACGCCGCGGCGTGCTCGCCACCGGAGTGACGCTGTCGCGTGAGCAGACCGCGTGGGCGCAGCGGGCCATCGCCGAGGAGGGCCTCAACGATTTCGCGGAGGTTCGCCACGGGGACTACCGCAACATCACCGAAATCGGCTTTGACGCGGTGTCGTCAATCGGGCTGCTCGAGCACATCGGAGTGCGCAACTACTCGTCGTACTTCGGCTTTCTGCAATCCAGGCTGCGCCCCGGCGGTCTTCTGCTCAATCACTGCATCACGCGGCCAGAGAACCGAACCGAACCGGCGCCCCGCGGGTTCATCGATCGCTATGTCTTTCCGGATGGGGAGCTCACCGGCTCGGGCCGGATCATCAGCGAAGCGCAGGATGCGGGGCTCGAGGTGCTGCACGAGGAGAACCTGCGCCAGCACTACGCGCTGACGCTGCGCGACTGGTGCGCCAACCTCGTCGAGCATTGGGACGAGGCGGTCGCCGAGGTCGGCCTCCCCACCGCGAAAGTGTGGGGGCTGTACATGGCGGGCTCACGGCTCGCCTTCGAGAGCAACGGCATCCAGCTGCATCAGGTGTTGATGGCCAAGCCCGACGAGGGTGTCGGTGTCGGTGGGCTGCCGCTGCGGCCGTGGTGGACACCGTAGCCGAAGCTTCGCCGAGTCTTACTAGAGCGGCCCGCGATCAGGCGGGGTCCCAGGGCAGGGCCTGGTCAGACGGAACCGGGGCCAGCGGAATCACGACCACCGGACGATGCTGACGGTGCGCCAGTTGCACCGCCACCGAACCGTTGATGAACTCCTGCAGGCTGGCCCGCAACGTCGCCTCCCTGGTTCCGACCACGATCATCGCCGCATTGAGCGTGTCGGCCAGGTCGCCGAGGGCTTGGGCCGGATTACCGACCAGGGCACGGGTGCTCCAGGTGAGACCGCGTCCGTCGAGGAGCGCGGCCAGGCGCGCCGCGAGATCCGGGTCGAATCTCTCCTCCGCACGTTCGGGCGAGTCCGCAGTGAATGGCAGACTCGTCATCGTGCCGTAGCCCAGGTCGTACACCTGGTACTGGCCGGCGTCCACCGATGCGCACACCAGTTCAGCGTTGAAACGCGCCGCGAACATGGCCGCCTGCTGCACGACGGTGTCCGGCTGGCCGGGCACCACCCCAACAATCACGCACGCGCTCATGCTGCACTCCCTTGTCTACGGCGCCCGGCAGGCGGACAGGACCGACTATCGCACCTCGACTCACGGCCAGCATGGCAGATTCCGCCCCGATTCGCCGTTTACCAAGGCGGAGATTTTCGTTCATCGGCGAAGACATGTCTGCGTTCAGGCCCTCGGTAGGGCCGACGTTTCAGTTCGGTGCCCGAACAGGTCGACCAGGGCGAATACCAGGGCAACGGCGACGAGTACCAGCGCGACCAGGATTCCGTTGAGGAAGCCGTCACGAAACACCTGCACGCGGTCGGGCTGGCTCGCCTCCGCGTACAACGTTGCGTAGAAGGTCGAGATTATCGCCGCGACTCCGATGGCCGTTCCCACCCGCTGACCCACCTGGGCCATCGACCCGGCGACGCCGCCCTGAGTAACTGGAACCTCGGTCAGGGTGAGCGTCTGGTTCGGCGAGATGACGAGGCCGCCACCGACACCGGTCATCGTCATGGCTGCCGCGATCAGCCACGGTGCGAGGCCTACCGAGGCGAATAATCCCGCCAGTAGAACGAGCACGAAGCCGATCATGACGGTGACCAGGCCGAGAGCGACGAGCTGGCGGCCCCAACGGAAGACTAGGCGACCGCCGATCCACGACGTTACCGCTGAGGCGAGGGCAAAGGAGATGCTCACCATTCCGGCGAAGACGGGCTCAAGCCCAAGGCCCTGTTGCAGAAAAAGGGTGACCAGCAGAAAGTATGGCGGAATCGCCGCAAAATAGGCCGTGGTGATCAGTATCCCGTTGCGATAGGACGCCGTGCGAAAGAGCGCGAAATTCACAACGGGTGACTTGCCGATGTGCTGGTACCGCCGTTCCCACCAGAAGAACGCGGCGCCGGAAAGACCGAACACAATCAGCCAGAACCAGCGGCGGGGGTCATCCGTTGGGGCGCCGGTCGTCAGTACGAACGGAAGCATGAGGCCGAGAGTGGCAATTCCCAGCAACAGGATGCCGACGAGGTCGAGCCCCGTGCGTTCTCGTGCATGACTCTGGCGTTTCGGAAGCACTCGCATCGCGAAGAAGAGTGCCAGAAGGCCCAGCGGCACGTTTATCCAAAACGACAGGCGCCAGCCGTTATCGGGGCCGCCAACGGCGATCAGGAGGCCACCCAGGGTCGGTCCGAAGGCCGTCGAAACTCCGATGACCGCTCCAAACAAGCCGAAGGCGCGCCCTCGTGCCGCGCCTTGGAACAGCTGTTGGATAAGTCCGAGTACTTGCGGCATCTGAATTCCCGCAGCAATTCCCTGCAGGATACGCGCCACTATCAGGAATTCGATCGTGGGCGCGAGCGCGCACAGGATGCTTGCAACCGTGAAGGAGCTGAGGCCGACAATGAACATGAGTCGCCGGGAATGAATGTCGCCCAGCCGACCGGACGGTACCAGCGCGAGCCCAAAAGCGAGTGCGTAACCAGCGACGAGGAGCTGGAGTTCGGTGGTACCGCCGCCGAGCGACTGCTCGATGGCCGGTAACCCAACATTTATCTTGGACAGGTCGAGAATTGTCAGCGAAGCAACTCCGACGCACACCCAGAAGGCTTGCCGCTTCGACCTGTCGGCATGCTCGGAGATGGGAGGAGTGATCTTCGGCATGATCCATTGATTCTAGATCCAGGGTCACAGGCCAGTACGGTGTGCGGCACGCGGACTACCTGGACTGGCCTCTAGGTGCCGTCGCGTAAGCGGATACCGGGCGCCGATCACGGCGCGTGCGTGCCACACAGGCGCCGGAGGCTTCGGGCGGATAGGGTTAAACAAGGAGTTATCTCCCGGTTTCACGTGATTGGAAAATGCACCATGGCCCAAAACCCCAAACAAAGCAACAAGGTTGCACGAACCGCCAGCTCGGGGATCAGAAATACCCGGTTCAGTGCTGCAGCAGACACTGCCGCTGCGCGAGGCCGCGCCCTGGCGGCCCGGGCCCTGGAGAACAAGAAGCCCGGCAAGTAGACTCGCGAGCTCGGTCAGCGCGGTTCGCGCAGGTAGGCCAGCTGCGCGCGAACGGATGCCTCGGCGGCGAACCGCACCGCGGCATCCGTTTGGGCGTAAACGAGATCGGTGACCTCGGCCACCGTCGCCTCAGAACCGAACGTGGCGAGGGCAGCTCGCACCTGGTCGAGTCGTTCGTGGCGATGCGCGAGGTAGGCAGTGCAGATCGCCGCGAGGTCGGGCAGTATCGGGCCGTGCGCGGGCAGCACGGTGGCCGGCCCGAGCGCGCGCAGCGCCTCGAGCGAGGCCAGGTAGTCGGCGAGGGCGCCGTCGATGATCGACGTTCCACGGCCGAGAATGGTGTCGCCGGTGAGCACCGAGCCGGTGAGGCCGTCGCCGGGCAGATGTAGGCAGATCGAGTCGTCGGTGTGCCCGGGCGTGGCCACAACGCGGATGCTGGTACCAGCGGCTGAGAGCTGCTCCCCGTCGACGAGAGGGTCACCGTTCACGCAATAGGCGGGATCAAACGCACGTACCGGGGCGGTGGTGAGCGCCGCGAATCGTTCGCTTGCCGCCGTGTGGTCGGCGTGTCGGTGCGTGATCAGCACGAGCTCGACCCGGCCGGAAGCGGCGAGCGTGGACAGGTGGCCCTCGTCAAGCGGCCCGGGGTCGACGACGACAATCGAGCGCGAGTCGGGCGCACCGATCAGATAGGTGTTGGTGCCGTCGAGAGTCATCGGACCGGCGTTTGGCGCGAGCAGGCTGCGGGTGAGCGGGCTCGTGCGCTGCGGGCGGGCGCTGTCGTCGGGCATAGCTCGCAGCTTAGCGACTGCCACGACCGGTACCCCGATGCTCGAGGTGCCGCTGCCGGCACTAATCAGGGGTGCACGATGATCTTGACCGCGGTCTCGTTGTGGTTGATCAGGGTGTCGAAGCCCTCGGCGATCAGATCGTCGAGCGCGATGCGCCCGGTGATGAACGGCGCCAGCTTGACCCGGCCGTCCTGCACGAGCTTGATGGTGGCCGGGTGATCGCGCACGTAGGCAATCGTTCCGCGCAGGTCGATCTCCTTGAGTACGAGCTTCTGCATGTCGATGCTGGCCGGCTTGCCCCAGATCGACACATTGACGATGACACCGGCAGGCCGCACCGCGTCGAACAGCTGGCCCAGCACGACATTGACGCTCGTGCACTCGAAGCAGACGTCGGCGCCGTTACCGCCCGTGAGTTCGTGAACCCGGGCGACGACGTCTTCCTGGCTGGGATCGAGCACGTAGTCTGCCACCCCGGTGACTCGCGCTTTCTCCTTGCGAGCCTCGCTGAGCTCGGACATGATCACGGTCAGGCCCTCGGCCTTGAGCACGGCGGCGACGAGCAGTCCGATCGGGCCGGCCCCGCCGATGAGGGCGACATCGCCGGCTTTCGCGCCACTGCGCACAAAGGCGTGGTGGGCAACGGAGAGCGGCTCGATCAGCGCCGCTTCATCCAAGGGGATATCGCCGATGGCGTGCACCCAGCGGCGGTCGACGACGACCTTCTCGCTGAGTCCGCCGCCTCCGCCAGCCAGGCCGATGAAGCCCATCTTCGTGCAGAGGTGGTAGTTGCCGGCCAGGCAGGGGGCGCACTCGTTGCAGACGAAATACGGTTCGACCACGACGTTGTCTCCGACCGCGAGGTCGGACACACCCTCGCCGAGTGCGGTGACCGTGCCCGAGAACTCATGGCCGAGCGTGACCGGTTCTTCCTCGTGCGAGAGGGGGTGTGGGTGTCCCTCGGCCGGAATGAAGATCGGCCCGTCGAGGTACTCGTGCAGGTCTGTGCCGCAGATGCCGCACCAGGCCACGTCGATCGCGACGGCTCCCGGTCGAAGGGTGGGTTCCGGAATCTCCTCGATGCGAATGTCCGCCGGGCCGTGAAAACGAGCTGCCTTCATGATGCGTCACTACTCCCTCACCGAAGCCCGACGATGCCCTCGTGGCACCTGCGGTGCATTCCGTCCTACTTTCAGCCTACTGTCCGGGTTGCCTCCGGTGCCGGTCGGGGCGTGGCATTAGGGTGGGAAAACGTGCACGACCCGACACCGAAGGACAGGCAATGTCGCGAGAAACCGAGGTCGCGCCAGCACCAATTGGAGACGCGGCGACCGTCGTTTTGCTGCGTGACAGCGTAGATGGCCCCGAAGTGCTGCTGCTCGAACGTCCCCGCCACCGCGGGTCGTTCGCCGGCGCCTGGGTGTTTCCGGGCGGAGGAGTCGACCCCGGCGACCGACTGCCAACGGATGCCGCAGTGCCAGCCGGCGACGCCGGCGCGCCCCTCGAGGTTGCCATTACCGCTGCTGCAGCCGCGCGAGACGACGTCGTCGACCAGCTCGCCGCCCGCCGGGCCGCTGTGCGTGAGGTGCGGGAGGAGACCGGGCTGGCGGTCTTGCCCGATGCGCTCGTGGCGACCGCCCTGTGGGTTCCGCCGCGCAGTGCCCCGAAGCGGCTGCGCACCTGGTTCTACCTCACGGCGGCGCCGCACGGGCCGATTGTGTTGGCCGAGGACGAGGTCATCGACTATGCCTGGCTGAGGCCGGAGGCGGCGCTGGAGCGGCACGCATCCGCTTCCTTGACCCTCGTGGCACCGACCTGGGTCACGCTGCACGGGATGCAGGGGCACGGGTCGGTGGCCGAGATCATGGCAGTTGCGAGGCAGCGCGGGGTAACGCACTACGAAACCCGGCTCGGGGCCAGCGAGCGTGGGCCGGTGCTGTTCTGGTCCGGTGATGTCGCCTACGATGATGATGCGCTCGCCGAGCGGGCCGGGGGGCGGCACCGCCTGGAGATCGGCCAGGTGCCGTGGGTGTACAGCACGAGCGGGCTGAGCTAGCCGGCAGCGGGAACGGTCGGCAGTAGCGACACGGGCGGGCAGCCCTGACCGTCGACGAAGTGCAGGCAGTCGTCGAAGACGACCGAGAACGGTTCACGGGCCGAATCCCCGAACCAGTCGGTGAAGAACAGCCAGAAATTCAGGTTGCCGTAGGTCGAGCATCCGTCGCCCTCGTCACCGGCGTTCTCGACGGCAACCGGGTTGGGCTGGTACGGCGTGTAGTTGTACAGGTTGGCCGTGGCCTGGTTCGCGATGGAGACGGCGGCGGACCCGCACTCGGCGCTGGGATTGAAGCCAACGTCGACGGTTCCGACCTGGAAAGCCCGGTCGGGCTCCTGCGTGTACTGGCGAAACTGCCAGGCCGCGTTGTAGACCTGATTGAAAAATCCGAAGTACTGGGCGTCGCAGTCCGCGGTGTCCGGGCAGCCATAGCCCGTGGCGCGCAAATAACCGGATGCGCTCGGCCGGGTCAGCAGGGACTGCTCCTTCTGCAGCAACACCAGCAAGACCTCGGGGCTGATCGTGCACGCCGCCGCGATCTTCGCGATGATGCGAGCGGCCGTCTCGTTCTCGGCGCCGGAGTAGGGCAGGCAGTGCCCGTCACCCTTCGCCGGTTGGCTGGTCGTCGTCTCGCGGTATTCCCAGAGACACGGCACACCGTCGCTCGGCCGGCACGAGCGCTTTTCAAGAAAATCCTGAATCTCACTCTCGGTGAGACTGTCGGGGTTGAAGAAGTTGTAATCGCTGATGATGAGGCCCGGGTCGAAGGGCGCGGGGTCGGTGCTGGCGGTGAATAGCGGCGCTGCGGCGACCGGCGGTGACGGCAGCGCGATGAGCGTCGCCGCGAGCCCGGCGAGGGCCACCCCGGTCGCCACAATGCGCAGAAGACGACGGGGCAGCGCGAATGTGCTCATACCAAAACCCTAACCGTGGCCAGCCGGCTCGCGGCACGCCTGCGAGAAGCGGGCACTCGTCCCTAGGGGTGCCCGCGTGCCAAACGAGTGCCGCGAGCCGCTGGTGGTCTGGGCAGACTCGCTAGTCGGACGGGGCCGGGATGACCACCATCGGCGACTGAAGGTTCAGCACGATCGAGTGGCTCACCGAACCGAGCAGCACTTTCGACACCGCGGTGAGCCCGTGGTCGCCGACGACGAGCAGCGCTGCCCCACGGGCGGCGTCGAGCAGCGCCGATTGCGGGGCGCCGCGCACGAGCGAGGCGCGAATGTTGAGCGCTGGATAGCGCCGGGAGATGGCGAGCAGCGACTGGTCGAGGACGTGCCGATGCGAGGTCTCGAGCGTCTGCAGAAAGCGTCCGTCGGGTTCGGTCGTATCGCGCCAGACCAGCGGTTCCTGCCAGGCGTGGATCGCGTGCAGTTCCTGACCGGTGCGATCCGCCTCGGCAGCGGCGAAGTCCACGGCAGCGTTCGACGCCACCGAACCGTCGACGCCGACCACGATACCGGTGTGGTGTGTGTCATCACTCTCCGGAATGATCGCGATCGGTCCGTTGGCCGAACCGGCCAGCCTGGCCCCCATCGACCATTCGTAACGCAGGGTAGAGCCGCGGCGGCGGTGCGTTCCGACCACGACCAGGGTGTCAGGTGCGCTCAACGCCCGCAGTTCGGTGATCGGGTCGCCGGAGCGCAGATCGGCGTGCACGGTGAGAGTCGGATACTGAGCGCTCACCCGGTCGGCATCGTCCTTCAAGACCTCGCGAGCACGCACGGTGGTGGATTCCTCCGTGAAGTAGTCGGCCGTCGATACCGTACGGTCAAGCACACGCACCAGGGTGAAGTCGCCGCCGGCGGCACGGGCGAGCGACCAAGCCAGGGCAGTTCTGGCCGGTTCCGACCCATCCCAGGCGACTACCGTCTGGCTCCGTGTGAGCGTGTGCATCATGAGCTCTATCCCTTCTGTGGTGCCGGGCAGCGAGTGGAAATGTCGCGACCGTCAGTAACGAGTGTTCTTCACGCTAGCCGCGGCCGGCGCGCCGAAGTAGGGCCTTAAGTCACGTCGCGATTGTGATCGATCCCGTGTCGACCGACGGATGCCGCGGCGGGGCTGTCACCTGCTTGAGGAGCATGGCGCCCCAGGCTTCGGCGCGGCGCACCTCACCCGGCACCAGAACCGTGCTCTTGGTCACCAGAAAACTCATTGCGTCGGCGACGAGATCGGCGCCCGCTTCGAGCAGGTGCTTGCCAATGCTCTTGGCCGCGTGCCCGGTCAGCAGGATCGGACCCTCCTGCCGGGTGTCAAACGCCGCAGCGCGGCAGACCAGCCCGCTCAGGGGTGCGAGCCATTCGCGCACGCCGGTACCGGCGGCATCCGCTTCGAGGTGAAGGGTGCGCTGGGGCGTGACTGCGGCGTCGATGGCGCCCTGGCGGGTGCGCGGCCGGCTCATGCCGTGCACGTGGGTGGGGCCGCCGACCACGAGCAGGTCGACCTGCGACAGGTTCACCCCCGCGGCCTGAGCGGTGGGTACGAGGATCACCTCGGCGGGGGCCAGGCCGCGCCCGATCGCCTCGGCGATGAGACGGGTATTGCCGTACATCGATTCGTAGACGATCAGGGCGCGCATGGAACCTCCAGAAGAGCGACGAGAGCTAGCGGGAAATGATGACCTTGAGCGCCTTGGTTTCGCTCGCACGACCAAAAGTGTCGTAGGCCTCGAGAAACTGGTCGAAGCTGAAGTGGTGCGTGGCCAGTTTTTCGGCCGGCAGCTTCTTGCTCGCTACGAGCTTCAGCAGCATCTTCGTGGTGTTGGCGTTGACCAGGCCCATGCTGATGGTGATGTTCTGAATCCACAGGTTCTCGAGGTGCAGGTCGACCGGCTTGCCGTGCACGCCGACGTTGGCGACGTTGCCGCCCGGGCGCACGATCTCGGTGGCCATGGTGAAGGTCTGCGGAATGCCGACGGCCTCGATGGCCACGTCGACGCCCGCGCCGTCGGTGAGTGCCAAAACCTGTTCCTTCCAGTCGGCGGCACCGGAAACGACCGTGTCGGTAGCGCCGAAGTCGCGGGCCCGCTCGAGTCGGTTGTGGTCGAGATCGATCGCGATGATGGTCGCGGCGCCGTACAGGCCCGCGGTGGCGATAGCGGCGAGCCCGACCGGACCGGCGCCGATCACAGCGACGACATCGCCGGGCTTGACCCGGCCGTACTGCACGCCGATCTCAAAACCGGTCGGCAGAATATCGCTGAGCATGACGGCTTGGTCGTCACTGACGCCCTCGGGCAGCTTGTGCAGGGAATTATCGGCGTAGGGCACGCGCACGAACTCAGCCTGGGTGCCGTCGATGAGGTGTCCGAAGACCCAGCCGATGCCGGAGGCGCCCTCGTCGCCCAGACAGTGCGAGTAGAGTCCGTTTGCGCAATTGCTGCAGTGGCCACAGCTCTTGATGCAGGAGATGATGACCCGGTCGCCGACCTTCAGGTTGCTCACGGAGGAGCCGAGCTCGGTGATGGTACCGACACCTTCGTGGCCCAGGATACGCCCGACCGTGACGGCGGGAACGTCGCCCTTGAGAATATGCAGGTCGGTGCCGCAGATCGTAGTGGTGTCCACCCGCACGATCGCATCGGTCGACTTCTGCAGGGTCGGATCGGGAACATCGGTCCAGCTCTTCAGACCGGGGCCGCCGTAAACCAGTGCCTTCACGGGCATCTCCTTGATTCGCGAATGTGGGCGGGCAAGCGGCCCGTCACAATCACGATACGACCGGCGGGCCGGTGCGGCTAGGGCCGAAAGTCCCGTTGGGCCGAGACCGCGGATTGGGCACCTAATCGGGACTTCCGGCCCTAGGCGTTCGCGCTGTCGGCTGACAGGATGGCGTCAAGGCGATGGGGCAGCAGCTCCTCACCCGTAGCGGGGGACTCCACTGCTGCGACCACTGATTCAGATCGAGGTAGAGCAATGAAGCGGATGATTGTGGTCGGCATCGACGAATCGGCTGCCGGCGAGACCGCCCTCGCCTGGGCCATGGCCCGGGCCGACAGCGTCAAAAGCCCGGTAACCCTCGTGCACACCGTGTACGAAACCTGGCTGGCCGACGGCTACGGCTACTACGACTCCATTCTCGACGCCGAGAAGAAACTGCTCACCGAGGCCGGAGCCCGCGCCGCAACTCTGGCCCCCGCCGTGGCCACCCGCACCGACCTTCGCACCGGCAGCGCCCCGCGCGTGCTCAGCGAGCTGTCCAAAGACGCCGACCTCATCGTCGTGGGCACAGACCGCAAGGGCCGGGTTGAGGGCGAATTGTTTGGCAGCGTGAGCCTGCAGATTGCCGCGCTGGCTGCCTGTCCCGTCGCCGTTATCCCGTCGTTGCCCGAAACCGTGCGCTCCGGCGTCTACGTCGGCGTCGACGGGTCGGCCGATTCGATCGCCGCAGTGACGTTCGCCGCCGCCGAGGCCGACCGCACCGGCCAGGATTTGTACGCCCTTTACGCGGTACACCTGCCGAACCGTCGTGTGCTGCGCAAAATTCCGGCCGACGCCGTGACCGAGCGCATGGAAGAAGAACGCGTCGTGCTCGCCCAATCCGTGGCCGGTCTCACCGCGCGTTATCCCGACCTCGTGGTGCATCAGGTTCTCGAGACCGACGAATCGCCAGCCCGCGCGCTCGTCGCCGCGGCCCAGCATGCCCAGATGCTGGTGGTCGGCAGCCGGGGCCGGGGCTCGCTGCAGCGCCTGCTGATGGGTTCGGTCAGCCACGAGGTGCTACTGCACATCACCTGCCCGACGATTGTCACCAGAACCAGCCGGAAGTAGGGTCATCACCACTCAGTCGTGCCAAGGTGAGAACACCAGATGGCACGCTGAGGGTGGGGGAGGACGATGACGGATCAGACCGCCACCGAACTTGCCCTCACCCAGGAACGCATGCGCGGCCTGCTCGACGCTGTCGTATCGGTGGCTGAAGACCTCAGCCTCGAAGCGGTGCTCGAACGCGTCGTCACGGCGGCCTGCCAGCTCGTGCAGGCCCGTTTCGGCGCCCTCGGCGTGATCGGCCCCGACCAGGCGCTCAGCCACTTCGTCACCGTGGGCTTTGACCAGGAGACGATTCGTCAGATCGGCGCTCTGCCGGTCGGGCACGGCGTGCTCGGCCTGCTCATTCGCGAACCCCATCCCCTTCGCCTGCACGATCTGCACGATCACCCGGACTCCTTCGGCTTTCCCGCACATCACCCGCCGATGAAGTCGTTTCTCGGCGTTCCGGTGCGGGTGCGCGACACGGTCTTCGGCAACCTTTATCTCACCGAGAAAGAAGGTGGCGGCGACTTCACGGACGAAGACCAGGAACTGGCCGTCGCGCTCGCCGCGGCTGCCGGCGTCACGATCGAGAACGCTCGTCTCTACGATGAGTCCCGTGCCCGCTCAGGTTGGCTCGAAGCGGTCGCTGCGATGGGCCGCGACCTGCTGCGACCGGTCGACGGTGACGGCGACGGTCTCAATCTCGTCGTTCAGCGGGTACTCGCGGCGTCGGGCGCCGAACTGGCCGTGATCGGGTTTCCCACCGACGACAGCCTCTACTGTGCGGCCGCGGCCGGAACGCCAGCTGGCACCACCACGGCTGGCACCACCGCAGCTGGCACCACCGCAGCTGGCACCACCACGGCTGGCACCAGCACTGCTGGCATTGCTGGCATTGCTGGCATTGCTGGCACTGCAGCTGCCACGACCGCCGCGGCGCTGGTCGGCGCGACCGTACTGCTGCAGCCCGGCGTTCTGCGCGAGCTGCAGGCTACCGGCCGGTCCGTCACGCTCGCTCGCCCGCCACTGCAGAGCGCGGATGCCGCGCCCGGCTCGGCTGCCCAGTGGTCGCAGTTGGGTTCCACGCTCATTGCTGCCCTGGGCCCGGCCGGCGACGGGCAGGGAGTCATTTTGCTGTCGCGCGCACCCGCATCCACTGGATACAGCCTCACCGATGTGGAGATGAGCGCGGTATTCGGCACCCAGGTGTCGCTCGCCCTGGAACTGGCCTCGGTGCATCGCATGCGCGAAGAGCAGGCCGTGCTCGGTGACCGCGACCGCATCGCCCGCGACCTGCACGACCTGGTCATTCAGCGGCTATTCGCCGCCGGGCTGAGCATACAGAGTCTGCGGCGGTTCACCAACGATTCCGTAGCGCTCGACCGCATCAACGCCGTCACCACCGAGCTCGATGACACCATCCGCGAGTTGCGCGACACGATCTATTCGCTGCGCGGCATGGCGCAGGACACCGGCACGCTCAGCAGCCGCATTCTGACCGTGATCAAGGAGGGCGCGGCGAGTCTGTCGTATGCGCCGCGCATCCGCTTGTCAGGGCCGATCGACGCGCCGCTCGCTGATGACCTGAGCAGCAGCCTGCTCGCGGTCATCTCGGAGGGGCTCAGCAATGCCGCGCGGCATTCCCAGGCGAGCGCGATCGACATCGCGGTCGACGCCGACACTGATCGCATCAAACTTGTCATCGCCGACAACGGCTGCGGGTTCATTAAACCCATCCGGCGCAGCGGCCTCGACAACCTCAAGGAGCGCGCGACGCTGCTCGGCGGAAAGTTCTCGGTGCGCAGCGTTTTGGGCGAGGGAACGCGGTTGCGCTGGTCGGCGCCGGTGCCGGAGGTTACCGTGGGTGTTCGTCTCCACGTTTCGCGACGTACACGGCAGCCTGGGTTCGGCGCTGAAAATCCAGCTTCGCCAGCATCGACGACACGTAGTTCTTGACCGTTTTCTCGGCCAGAAACATGGTCTTACCGATTTCACGGTTGGTCAGGCCGTCGCCGATCAGGTCGAGAACTTTGCGTTCCTGGGCGGTGAGTGAGGCGAGCCGGGCGTCTTGCGGATCGGCCAGCCCGGCGATGATGCTCGCCTTGAGCGTCGGGTCGAACAGGGATTCCCCAGCGGCCGCGCGCTGGATCTTGCCGAGCAGGTCGGTACTGCGAATCTCCTTCAACACGTAGCCGGCTGCACCCGCCAGCACCGCACCGCGCAGCGCCTGCTCGTCGTCGTAGCTGGTGAGGATGAGGCACTGCTGGGTGGGGTTGACCGAACGTACGTCGCGGCAGACCTCGATGCCCGTGCCGTCGGGCAGGCGGGCGTCGAGAATGGCCACATCGGGGCGAAGCTGCAAAATCATGACGGTGGCTTCCGCTGCGAGGCCGCTGTCGGCGACGACGTTGAAACCTTCACCCTCGAGAAGTTCACGCAGGCCGCGGCGCACCAGTTCATGGTCGTCGAGAATGAAGACGCGAATGGCGTCGGCAGCGGTCGCCTTCATTGTCGTCGGGGGCGCGCTGTGCGGCGGGTTCATGGTGGTCCTTCCCGAATGAGCACGCAGGCTTTACGTATTATCAGTGTCGCGCGCGGCCGTGCCCGACGACTAGGGCCAAAGGTCCGGTCTTCAGGACCGCACCAGCCGGGCGATGGCCGCCGATGCCTCCTGCAGCTTGGCCTCGGCTTCGGTGCCACCGGCCATGGCCGCGTGCAACACGCAGTGGTTGAGGTGGTCGTCGAGCAGGCCGAGAGCAACCGATTCGAGAGCGCTCGTCATGGCTGAGATCTGGGTCAAAATGTCGATGCAGTACTTGTCGTCGGTGACCATGCCCTGCAGCCCGCGGGCCTGGCCCTCGATGCGGCGCAGGCGTTTCAGGTAGGCGTCCTTGTTCGAGATGTAGCCGTGTGGGCCGTCGTGGGTCTCGGCCGGGTCTGACTCGTGCATAACAATGTCCTCTGCGTCGCTCATGAATCTCCCCGTTTCCTACTGTACCCCCTCGGGGTATAGTAGGGGATCAGTACCCCCAAGGGGTATGCTCGAAGGACGGCCCATTCGAGGGTAGAAGACAGTGAGGTACCACCATGAGCACCACGACCGCCTACGGCGTTGACGGAATGACCTGCGGCCACTGCGTCGCGAGCGTGACCGAAGAGATCGGCCTCATCGCGGGTGCCGAAAACGTCACCGTGGAACTGGTCAAGGGTGGCACCTCGCAGGTCACCGTCACGAGTGCCGACACGTTGGACCGCGCCCTGGTCGCCGCAGCCGTCGAGGAGGCGGGCTACCAGCTGGTCGCCGCGGCCTGATGACCTCAGACCTCGGCCAGCAGGTTGATCTCCTCGTCGGGGGGATGACCTGCACCTCCTGCGCGGCCCGCATTGAGAAGAAACTCAACCGGATGCCCGGGGTCGCCGCCACGGTCAACTACGCCACCGAAAAGGCGAGCGTTTTCGTGCCCGCCGGCACGAGCGTCGACGATGCCATCAAGACCATCGAAGCCACGGGTTACACGGCCGTACAGCCGCTGCCGACTCCGCCGAACTCCAGCGTGCCCGACGCCGCCGAGCTGGAGGTGTCGGCCCTGCGTCAACGTCTGCTGTTGTCGGCCGCGCTGACCCTGCCGGTCGCCGCCCTGTCGATGATTCCCGTGCTGCAGTTCGAAAACTGGCAGTGGCTGGCCCTGACCCTCGCGGCCCCCGTCGCCACCTGGGGTGCCTGGCCGTTCCACCGCGCAGCCTGGGTGAACGCCCGCCACGGAGCCGCGACCATGGACACCCTGGTCAGCGTCGGCGTGCTCGCCGCCCTCGGCTGGTCGCTCTACGCCCTGTTCTTCGGCATGGCCGGAATGGCCGGCATGACCATGAGCTTCACCTTCTCGGCCACCCCGGGAAGCGGCGCCGACGAGATCTATCTCGAGGTGGCATCCGCTGTCACCGTGTTTATTCTGGCCGGTCGCTACGCGGAAGCGCGGGCCAAGCGCAACTCCGGCGCGGCACTGCAGGCACTGCTCGAACTCGGCGCGAAGGAGACTACGCTGTTGCGAGACGGCGTGGAGAGTCGCATCAGCACCGCGCTGCTCGTGGCTGGCGACCAGTTTGTCGTGCGACCGGGGGAGAAGGTCGCGACCGACGGGGTGATCGTTGATGGGTCATCCGCTATCGATGCGAGCCTGCTCACCGGCGAATCGGTGCCGATCGAGGTTGGGCCCGGCGACAGCGTTGTGGGCGCCACCCTGAATTCCGGCGGGCGCCTCGTGGTGCGGGCGACGCAGGTCGGCGCCGATACCGAGCTGGCCCATATCGGCCGGCTGGTGGAGCAGGCGCAGACCGGCAAGGCCGAGGTGCAGCGCCTGGCCGATCGGGTCTCCGGCGTGTTCGTGCCGATCGTGATCGGGCTGGCCCTGGCCACTCTGGTCGGCTGGCTGCTGGTCGGCGCGGGCGCTGCGATGGCGTTCACCGCAGCCGTGGCGACGCTTATCATTGCCTGCCCGTGCGCGCTCGGGCTGGCCACGCCGACCGCGTTGCTGGTGGGGACCGGGCGTGGTGCCCAGCTCGGCATTCTGATCAAGGGACCGCAGGTTCTGGAATCCACGCGCCGCGTCGACACGATCGTTCTTGACAAGACCGGCACGGTCACCACCGGGCGTATGACGCTCTCGAACGTCGACGTGCACGAGTGTGGCGATGAAAACGAGCTCCTGCTGCTGGCGGGGGCGGCAGAGAGCGGGTCGGAGCACCCGATCGCGCGCGCCATCACCGCGGGTGCCCGCGACCGGCTGGGAGCGTTGCCCGACGCGTCGGCGTTTATGTCGGAGCAGGGGCTCGGAGTGCAGGCGACGGTGGGTGGGCGACAGATTCTGGTCGGTCGACCGGCCTGGCTCATCGAGCGGTGGAGCCTGACCGTGCCGATCGAGTTGCAGGCCATGGTCGGCACCGCCGAGGCGCATGGCAGGACGGCCGTGATGGTCGCCTGGGAGGGCAAGGTGCGCGGAGTAATCACGGTTGCCGACACAATCAAGCCCACGAGTGCCGCTGCGATCGCTCAGTTTCGTGCGATGGGCCTGACGCCGTTGCTCGTCACCGGCGACAACTTGGCCGTGGCGGAGAGTGTCGCGGCCGAGGTCGGCATCACCGACGTCACCGCGGGGGTGCTACCCGAAGGCAAAGCTCGGGTTATTCGCGACCTGCAGTCGCAGGGGCGCGTGGTCGCCATGGTCGGGGACGGCGTGAACGATGCCGTCGCTCTCGCCACGGCCGACCTGGGCATTGCCATGGGTTCGGGTACCGACGTGGCCATCGAAGCGAGCGACCTCACCCTCATGCGGACCGATTTGCTCGCAGCAGCGGATGCCATCCGGCTGTCTCGCCGCACCCTGACGACGATCAAGGCCAACCTGTTCTGGGCCTTCGCCTACAACGTCGCGGCGATTCCGCTCGCGATGGCCGGACTGCTCAATCCACTCATCGCGGGCGCCGCGATGGCCCTGTCGTCTGTCTTCGTGGTGACTAACAGCCTGCGCCTGCGCGGGTTCCGAGCGCTGCCGACCCCCTGACGCGCACCTCAGTTCGCGGGCTTGCGGAGCCGGGCGCACGTTAAATTGTCGGGCGCACGATAGAAAGTACGCCCGGTTGCACAAGGTGGGCCCGGAGCGAGCGGATGCTGCCGCTGCTGCCGCCAACAATGCGGATGCCGCCGCGGCTCTGCGTTTGCGCGCATATACCCTCTAGGGTATCCTGACGACGGAGGTAAACGTGAAAATCATCATCGTGGGCGGGGTTGCGGGCGGAATGTCAGCGGCGACCAGGTTGCGCCGACTCGACGAGGCGGCCGAGATCATCGTGTTCGAGCGCGGGCACTACGTGTCGTTTGCGAACTGTGGTCTGCCGTATTTCGTGGGGGGAGTCATCCGTCATCGCGACGACCTGTTGTTGCAGACCCCGGAATCCCTCGGTAGCCGCTTCGGGCTCGACGTGCGCATCGATACCGAGGTCGTGCGGATCGACCGCGTCGCCCAGACCGTCTCGGTGCGCAATCTGCTCACCGGCGCCGAAACTGTGGAGGGCTACGATCGCCTCGTGCTCGCCGCCGGCGCCACCGCCCGCTCCGGTGCGTCCGAGGACGGCACGATTCCCACCCACACGCTGCGCACGGTCGACGACGTCGATCACATCACCGCGGTGCTGGCGAGTATGGGCGCGGCATCCGCTGTGGTCATCGGCGGCGGATTCATCGGCCTCGAAGCCGTCGAGAACCTCGTGCTCCGCGGCGTGCACGTGACGCTCGTGCAGCGTGGACCCCAGATTTTCACCCCCCTCGATGCGGAAATGGTCGCGCCGGTGCTCGACCGGCTGCGCGAACGCGGCGTCGACGTGCGACTGAGCACGACCGTCAGCAGCGCCTCCGCCCCCGGCGTCGTGACACTCAGTGACGGCACGACTGTGCCCGCCGACTTGGTGATCGACGCGAGCGGCGTGCGCCCCGACCTGACCCTTGCTGAGCGGGCCGGCCTGAGAATCGGCGAGAACGGCGGCATCTGGGTTGATGGTACCCAGGCCACGAGCGACCCGCTCATCTTCGCGGTCGGCGACGGCGTGGAGAAAACAGATGCCGTCGACGGCTCCGGCGCGCTCGTCACCATGGCCGGCCTCGCCAACCGCCACGGGCGCTCCGTCGCCGACAGCATCGCCGGCACCCCCGAGCAGGCCGCCCCGGCCCTCGGCACCGGAATCGTCGGAATCTTTGGCCTGACCGTGGCACTGGTCGGCTGGAACGAGAAGCGCCTCGTCGCCGCCGGGCGTGCCCACCGCATCGCGCACACCCACCCCGCCAACCACGCCGGCTACTATCCCGGCGCGCAGGGGATGTCCATCAAACTTCTCATCGACGCCGAGACCGACGCCATCCTCGGCGCGCAGATCGTGGGTGGTGCGGGGGTGGACAAGCGCATCGACGTGCTGGCGGTCGCGATGGCGGCCGGGCTGAGCGCCTCCGCCTTGACGCGTCTCGAACTCGCCTACGCCCCGCAGTACGCCTCGGCGAAAGACCCGATCAACCAGCTCGGCTACGTCGCCGACAACCTCGCGCAGGGTGCGAGCCGGAGTCTGCAGTGGCACGAGCTGGATGCGGCCCGCACGAATGGCGCCGTGCTCGTCGACGTGCGCTCCGCGGGCGAATTTGCCGCGGGCAGCATTCCCGGAGCGCTCAACGTATCGCTCGACGACCTGCGCGCACGGCAGGACGAACTGCCGCGGGTGCCGCTGATCGTGCACTGCCAGGTTGGCCAGCGCGGGCACACCGCCGCTCGCATTCTCACCCAGCACGGATTCGACGTGCGCAATCTCGACGGCGGCTATCGCACCTGGCTTGCCGGAACGTCTAGCATTATTGTTCCCCCCACTGCTGAAAGGGTCCTCGCATGAAGGAGATCACCGTTACCGAGCTGTCCGCGCTCGCCGAGCCCGTCGTGATCGATGTGCGCGAATTGTGGGAGTACGAAGCCGCCCACGTGCCCGGAGTGACGCACATTCCGATGAGCGAGGTCGTCGCACGAATAAGCGAGATTCCAGCGGATGTGCCGGTGCACGTCATCTGCGCCATCGGCGGACGCAGCGCGCAGGTGGCCGAGTACCTGGCCGCGACGGGCCACGACGCCATCAACATTGCCGGCGGCACCACTGCCTGGCAGCGGGCCGGGCTTCCCACCGAGCAGGGAGCCTGAGATGGGGATCGAACCCGTCGCGGACACCCGGGCCGCCGAGCAGAAGAAAATTCTCAACCGGCTGCGCCGCGCGCAGGGGCAGCTGAACGCGGTGATCGCCGCGGTAGAGGGCGGCGGCAACTGCCGCGACGTCGTCACTCAGCTCGCCGCAGTGTCGAGCGCACTCGACAAGGCCGGCTTCGTCATCGTGTCGACCGCGATGCGCGACTGCCTGGAGAATCCCGACAACGAGAACTCGCTCACGGTGGCTGAACTTGAGAAATTGTTCCTGACACTCGCGTAGCGCCCTGACGGGGCATCCGCGCGCCGGGCCCGGCCGCGCATTTAGGCGCAGCAGGAACCGGCGTCGGTGCCGCCGGTGGAACAGACGCCGGTCTCGGGCAGCACGAGCGCAACCGTGCGAGCGGCCTGCCAATTTCCGGCAAGCTCGTCGGCGATTGAACGCACCTGCTCGTACCCGGTGGCGAGCAGGAATGTTGGTGCCCGCCCGAAGCTCTTCATTCCGGCAATATAGAAATTGGGCTCGGGGTGGGTGAGCACGTCGACGCCATGGGCAGGTACGGTTCCGCAACTGTGCAGGTTCGGATCGATCAGCGGAGCCAGCAATCGCGGCGCCTCGACGATCTCGTCGAGCGAGAGGCGAATCTCCCTCAGCGGCACAAGATCGGGCCGGAACCCGGTGGCCGTCACAACCAGGTCTACGACGATGGTGTCAACGCGCACGCGGCCGCCCGCTTCGACCGGCGCGGGGCCACGGTCGTCGGGCGAGCCAAGGCCTCGGCGACGCCCGACGACCGCGACGCGACCATCGGTCGAGCGCTGCACGTCGTCGATTTCAAACCGGTCGACCCGGGTGATCCGTCCGAGCTCGACCAGCGCCTGAACGCGGGCGCCGAGAGAACCGCGGGCGGCGAGCTCATCCTGTTCCGACCCAAATAGCCGCTCCGGGCTCGCCGTGCGAATGGCCCAGGTGATGGTGGTGTCGGGTTCGTCGTCGGCGAGCCGCGCCAGGTCGATCAGGGTGTTCGCCGCCGAGTGTCCGGCGCCGACCACGAGCGTGTGACGGCCAGTGAACCGGGCCCGATCGGCGCCGAGCACGTCGGGCAGAGCTGGCAGGATACTGCCGCGCACCTCGTCAGCGTGCAGGGGATCCAGTCCAGAGGCGACGAGGCCGTTTGGTGTGCCATGCGTGCCGGACCCGTCGATGACGGCGCGGGCCTCGTAATCGAGGGTGCCGACATCCGTGTGCACCCGCAGTACGAACGGTGTACCGGCACGGTTCGTCGAGCGACTGCGATCCATGCCCTGACGACTGACCGCGACGACGGTCGAGTTGAAGCGGATGCGACCGGCCAGCTCCGGCGTCGCGGCGAGCGGCACAAGGTACCGTTCGACCAGTTCGCGTCCGAGCGGCAGAGCCGTGAGGTCGGCAGGCGCCTGCCAGCCGGCACGGGTGAGCAGGCGAGCGCTCGCCGCATCAATGAGGTACTCCCAGGGTGTGAACAAACGGGTGTGGCCCCAGCTTGAGACCGCAGCGCCCGCCGCGCCGCCCGCCTCGAAGATCACGACGTCAATGCCGCGTTCCTGCAGCTGGGCAGCAGCAGCCAGGCCGACCGGCCCGGCGCCGATGATGGCCACGGGCAGCCCCGCAAGCCTCGAGTCGTCGGTTCGCGGCGGCAGGGAGAGGGTCAGGAGCTCGGACACTCAGTGCTCCGCAACCGGGGTGACACCGAGCCCCACCAGCATTGCGCTGACGTTCGTCTTGATTTGGTCGCGAATGCGACGTACCTCATCTATCGACTGGCCAGCCGGGTCGAGGAGTTCCCAGTCCACGTAGCGCTTTCCGGGGTAGATCGGGCAGGCGTCGCCGCAGCCCATGGTGATCACGACGTCGGCCGCCTGCACCACATCGTCGGTGAGTGGTTTGGGAAAGGACTCGTCCAGTGACAGGCCAAGTTCGTTCATGACCTGCACCACGGTCGGATTGAGTTCCGAGGACGGCATCGAACCGGCCGACCGCACGTGCACGGCACCGCCGGACAGCGCGTTGGTGAACACGGCGGCCATCTGCGAGCGTCCGGCATTTTGCTCGCACACAAACAGAACCTCGGGCACCGGGCGTTCAATGGCCCCCTTGGCCTGGGCGAGCGCGGTAAGGCGCTCTCGGGCAAAACTCGACGTGCTGGTCGTCAGGTGCGCCTTCACGCTCGACGTCCGTAGCAGCCCGGTATAGGACTCGAGCACGTATCGCTCGACCGTCTCGGCAGCGAAGATGCCGTGAAATCGCTCGGCGAGATCACTGGACAGACGCTTGAGCGACTCTTCGGGATAGCTGAGGCCGGGCAGCGCGCGGCGGTCGCTCAAGTTCGTCAAGGTCAGGCCTGAGCCGGCAGGATCTCGGCGAGCAGCGCCTCGATACGCGTCTTGATCTCATCACGGATAGGGCGCACGCTCTCGATGCCCTGGCCGGCCGGGTCGTCGAGCTGCCAGTCTTCGTAACGCTTGCCCGGAAAGATCGGGCAGGCGTCGCCGCAGCCCATGGTGATGACCACATCGGACTGCCTGACGGCCTCGGTCGTGAGAATTTTCGGCACGTTGCCCGCGATATCGATGCCCTCTTCGGCCATCGCGGCGATCGCGACCGGGTTGATCTGGTCCTTGGGTTCGGACCCGGCCGAGAACACGTCGACGCGACCCTGCGCCAGGGCGGTCAGAAAACCGGCGGCCATCTGCGAGCGGCCAGCGTTGTGCACACAGACGAAGAGAACTGAAGGTTTTTCGATGGTCATGTTTGGCTTCTTTCGGTTAGACGAGAGTGCGAGCGGATGCCGCGGCCGGCGTCGGCGCGTCGGCCGCCGGCATCCGTTCGGGAAACAGACGAGGCTTCAGCCACAGCGCGACGTAGACCAGGGCGACGAGCGCCGGCACCTCGATCAGCGGACCGACGATGCCGGCCAGGGCCTGGCCGCTGAGCGCGCCGAAGGTGCCGATCGCGACGGCGATGGCGAGTTCGAAGTTGTTGCCGGCGGCCGTGAAGGCAAGCGTCGTGGTGCGCTGGTAGGTCATGCGCAGCAGGCGTCCGGTGAGAAAACCGACCAGGAACATGACCGCGAAATAGACCAGCATCGGCAGCGCGATCCGCGCGACATCACCGGGGTGGTCGATGACCTGCTGGCCTTGCAGGGCGAACAGCATCACGATCGTGAACAACAGCCCCCAGAGGGCGAAGGGGCCGACCCGCGGCAGAAAACGCCCCTCGTACCACTCGCGGCCGCGCCGGGCCTCGCCAATGCTGCGGGACAGGTAGCCGGCCAGCAGCGGGATGCCGAGGAACACCAGCACACTCGCGGTGATCGCCCAGATCGAGAACTCGGCGCTCGTGGTCGGCAGGCCGAGCCAGGCCGGAAGTATCTGCAGGTAGAACCAGCCCAGCGCGCCGAACGCGACTACCTGGAACACCGAGTTCACGGCGACGAGAAAGGCGGCGGCTTCGCGGTCGCCGCAGGCCAGGTCGTTCCAGATCAGCACCATGGCGATGCAGCGGGCGAGACCAACGATGATGAGGCCGGTGCGGTATTCCGGCAGGTCGGGTAGAAAAATCCAGGCCAGGGCGAACATGAGCGCCGGCCCGACCAGCCAGTTCAACAGCAGGGAGGAGACCAGCAGGCGCTTGTCGCCGGCTACGGCGCGGGCATCCGTGTAGCGCACCTTGGCGAGCACCGGGTACATCATGACGAGCAGCCCGATGGCGATCGGCACACTGATCGACCCGATCGTGAAGGCGTGCAGCAGGTCGCCGACGACCGGCACGTAGATGGCCAGCAGCAGGCCGAGGCCCATGGCGGCGATGATCCACACCGGCAGCAGCCGATCGATCGCGCCGAGTCGGGTGGGGGCGGGTGCCGTAATGCTCACGAATCTCCAAAGTTGGGACAGACCCGTTACGGCGACTCGCGGTAACATTGATTGTTGTCGATGCCTACGCTAGAACAATATATCGACCATTGTCAATCCAAGGAGTGTGTGTTTACGTGACGGTTGCCCAGATCCTGCCACTGACCGACATCTCCCAAGCGGATGCTGCCGCCTGTTCCTCCCCGCTGGCCCGCGAGGCCATCGCCGCTGAACGCGCCGACGCCCTCGCTCACTCACTCAAGGCCCTCGCCGATCCGGCGCGGCTGCGCATCCTCTCGATCGTCTCCGCCCACGCCGACCAGGAAGCCTGCGTCTGCGACCTGACCGACCAGCTCACGCTGAGCCAGCCGACGATCTCGCACCATCTCAAGGTGCTCGTCGAAGCGGGCTTTCTGATCCGTGCCAAACGCGGAACCTGGTCGTACTACAGTCTCGTTCCCGGCTCCCTCACCGCCGTCGGCGCAGTGCTCGCCGCCATCTGACGCCTGCGGGGATGCCGCAGAGGCGATCCCGGCCAGCCGCTGTTCGGCTCGCCCGGTTCGGTCACGCTCGTACCGGGCGCCCCTAGCCGGTCGGCCGAAATTCTGCCAAGCTGGCGGCACACCGGGAGTCGGGTTGTCAGGCTAAGGAGTCAGTCGTGAGCACCTACGTGATCGTCGGGGTGACACCGGGCCAGCCCGACACTATCGTGCTGGAGGCCGCCGCCTTTGCGGCCCAGTTTCATGCCGAGCTCGTCTGCGCCACGGTCGAGCCGGGCCGGTATGCCATTGATGAGTTCAGCGACAACAGCATCGTGTCGCTGCCGGTCGACCCCGACCTGCTCGACCTGGACGACGACGGATTCAACGTGGCGCTCCGGGCTCATCTGACGACCCTGCTCGACCGCCGCAACCTGGCCTGGTCGACTCGCGCTCTGGCAGGCGACCCGGCCCGGGCCCTGGCCGACCTTGCCGACACGCTCGACGCTGCGATGATCGTGGTGGGTACCCGTGAGTCCGGCATTCGCGCTGGCATCCAGGAGTTCTTCGGCGGCTCCGTTGCAGTGCACCTCGCGCACCGGCAGCACCGGCCGGTCGTAGTCATCCCGCTGGCACCGGTCGCCTTCCGCGACGAGCTGCCGTGGGCATCCACCGACTAGAGGATGTATTCTGGCCACGGCGAAGGATCCCGCCAGGGCAGGCGCGCACACCGCTGACGATTCCGACGGACGACACCCGCGATCCAACAGGCAGGTAGACCATCGATAGCATCACGGCGAGCCCCGTGCACCTGCGCTGGCGCTACCTCGGCTTGGTTTTTCTCGGCGGAACCGTGGGCACAGCTCTTCGCGCCGCGCTCGAGCTCGCGCTGCCACCGGTCGATCTCGCCTCGGGCTCACGCCTCCCGCTGACCACACTCGGCATCAACCTGCTGGGCGCCCTGCTGCTCGGCCTGCTCCTCGAGGCCCTTGGGCGCGGCGGACTCGATGCCGATGGCCGGCGTACCGCCCGCGTGTTGCTCGGCACTGGTCTGCTCGGTGCTTTCACGACCTACAGCGCCCTCGCAACCGACAGTGCCGTGCTACTGCAGGACGGCGCCGTTGGAGTCGCTCTTGCCTATATGATCGGCACGGTTCTGTTCGGCGGCCTCGCCACCTGCCTCGGCATCGTGATCGGCACAGCGCTTTACCGGGGTAGGAACGCTGGCGACGCATCCGCTGCAGGGGAGCAGAGATGAGCCCGCTGCTGTTTCTGGCAATCGCCACCGCCGGAGGCGCGGGCGCGGCCGCCCGCCTCTTTCTCGACGGCGTTGTGCGCTCTCGCCTCGGCGGGGCGTTTCCGTTCGGCACCACGATCATCAACGTGAGTGGCTCGCTGCTGCTCGGCCTCGTCACCGGCCTCGCCATGCACCACCTCCTCGCGCCGGAGTGGAGCCTCGTGCTCGGCGTCGGTCTGCTCGGCGGCTACACGACGTTCAGCACGGCCAGCTTCGAGACCGTTCGGCTCGCCCAGGCGCACCGGTATCTGGCCGCGGTCGTCAACGGAATGGGCATGCTCGTGGCATCCGTTGTCGCTGCAGCGCTCGGCCTCTGGGCCGGGCTCGGGCTGGGTTAGGGCTGCCCGGCCCCGGCCGGACCGCGGGCCCACAATCCAGCCGTCTAGGGATGAAACTCAGTCAGACTCGTCGAAGTAGAGGTGACCGTGCAGTCGGCAACCGGGATTGAACTCAGCGGCGCAGTGGGGGCAGCGGTCAACCTGGCGATACTCGGTGATGCTGAGCTGGCGATGGCAGGCACCGCACAGTATCGCAAGTTCCGACCACTCCGCCTGCGGCCACTGCCGGGCCGTGTGGGGGGAAAGTTCCCGCCGCACGGCTTCGTCGTGGCACTGAAAGCACGGATAATACCGCCGGCAGCAGGCGAACTTGATCGCCACAATGTCGCGCTCCGAGTGAAAGTGGATACACCGGGTCGACGCATCGAGAACCGCCCCGTACACGGTCGGCACGGAACCCGTCGTCGGTGCTGCGCCGTCGCTGTTCGACATTTGGTTTCCTGCCCACGCGGTTATTCGCTCGATCCGGCAGCTTTGCTCACCTGTGCGGTGACGAACGCTTCGAAGGCGGCGGCGTCGGTAAACGAGCCGGTGTAGCTCACGCCGTTCACCAGCACGGTAGGCGTTCCCTTGACTTTTTCTATGTCGGAGTGGGGAATCGGCCCCGCGAGCGCGCGCTGGGTCGAAGCATTCACCCAGCCGGCGTAGGTCTGATCCGTGATGCAGCCGGCGACCTCGGTGGAGGTCACCCCGGCCCCCTGGGCGAGGCTGGTCAATTCAGCGTCCGTCAGGCCGCTCGAGTTCTCTGCGGGCTGACCGGCGTACATCGCCGTGTTGAAGGGGAGAAAGTTGTCGGGGTCGTAGTTGGCCACGCAGGCCGCCGCGTTCGCGGCGCGAGTGGCGTACCTGGTGCCCGACGACGCGCGGTCGAGAATCGAGATCGGGTGGATCTCGACCGTGGCATTGCCAGCGGTCACCCAGCGGGTGATCTGCTCGCCGTTGGTGGTCTCAAAATTGCCACAGATCGGGCAGAGGTAGTCGACGTACAGCACGATGTTGGCCGTATCGGTCAGGGTGGTCTGGTCGGTCGCGATGGGATTGGCGTCGGCGCCACGGGCGACCGTCGTGGCGGCGGAGACCGTGGTGCCGTCGCTGCCAAGCAGAATGCCGTCGCTGGCCATGTTGGCCGGCCCCGGTGCCGCCGATGCGTTGACATTGTTCACGATGACGAGGGCCACGATGGCGACCACGGCGAGCAGGCCGATGCCGATGCCGCCGCGCAGAAAGAGACGATGGCGTTTGTCCCGCTTAGCCTGTTCTACGAGCAGGAGGCGGGCCTGTTCTCTGGCGTCCTCGCGTCGGCTTTTTTTCGGGGGACGGGACTGGCCGGAAGTGCTCATGCGGAAGTTCACCATTCGTTCGTCGGGTCGATGCCGGGTGCTGCTGGGCACCGCACTGCCTCTGACGTTACTGGCCGTTGCTCCTCGTGCGGTTCCGACCGGCTGTGAGCTGGCTGAGAGCTCAGAACCCTGCACCCGTCCGGGGGTCAGAAAAGGCCCGGTTGTGGACATGGGCGGCTGAAGTATCTGATGGCCGATTAAACCTGCACCCGACTCGTCGGTAATGTCCTCCTGGATCGGCATCGCTCAGACCCAGTTGGGCATGCCGTGGGGCTAGCGCGCGCCGAGCAGGTGCTCGAGGGCGAGCTGCTGCAGGTGCACGAAGCCGAAGCCCTTGCCACCGAAGTACGCGTCGGTGTCGAAGTCTTCGTAGGCACCGCGGTCGGCGAGCAGGTCATCGTAGCTTTCGCCGGATGCGAGGGTATTGCTCGACAGATCAGGCACCTTCGACGCGGCGAGGGCCGCCTGCACCTCGGGATCCGCGCGGAACGCCGCCGCCCGCTGCTTGAGCAGCAAGTAGGTGCGCATGTTGGCCGCGGCCGACGTCCACACTCCGGCGACGTCTTCGGTGCGGCTCGGCTTGTAGTCGAAGTGGCGCGGCCCGGTGTAGGCCTGGCCGCCGCTTGGGCCGCCGTTTTCGAGCAGGTCGACGAGCGCGAAGGCGTTCTGCAGGTCGCCGTGGCCGAAGACGAGGTCCTGGTCGTACTTGATGCCGCGCTGACCATTGAGGTCGATGTGGAACAGCTTGCCCTGGTACAGCGCCTGTGCGATGCCAGCGGCGAAGTTGAGCCCGGCCATCTGCTCGTGCCCGACCTCAGGGTTCACGCCGACCATTTCGGGACGCTCGAGGGTTTCGATGAAGGCCATCGCGTGGCCGACCGTCGGTAGCAGAATATCGCCGCGCGGTTCGTTGGGCTTGGGCTCAATGGCAAAGCGGATGTCGTAGCCCCTGTCGGTGACGTAGTCACCGAGCAGGTTCACGGCCTCGCGGTAGCGCTCAAGCGCCGAACGGATGTCCTTGGCCGCGTCATACTCGGCGCCCTCGCGGCCGCCCCACATGACGAATGTCTTGGCGCCGAGCTCGGCAGCGAGGTCGATGTTGCGCAGCACCTTGCGGAGGGCGAACCGTCGTACCGCGCGGTCGTTCGAGGTGAAGCCGCCGTCCTTGAAGACCGGGGCGCTGAACAGGTTGGTGGTGACCATCGGCACGATCAGGCCAGTGTCGGCGAGCGCCTGCTTCAGGCGGTCGATCTGGGACTGGCGGGCGGCATCCGTTGAACCGAAGTCGAACAGGTCATCGTCGTGAAAGGTCAGGCCGTAGGCGCCGAGCTCGGCCAGGTTGGTCACGGCATCGACGACGTCGAGCTTGGGGCGAGTCGGGCCGCCGAACGGGTCACTGCCGTTGTAGCCGACGGTCCAGAGGCCGAAGGAGAACTTGTCGTCACGGGTGGGGGTCAGGCTCACGTCACTCAGGGTCATATCAGTACTTCCGATTCAGCTTCGTCGATGATTTGTTGGTTACTCAAACATATACCGGGGATGGGTGCAGCCGTCAATAGCCGGACCATTGAATCCGCCGCAGCCACGCAGCTCCAGAATCCGAGTGCAATCGTGCCAAGGTGACCTGACTGGGCTGGTATGTTGTCCAAAACATCAAATCTCGTGAGGCGGCCGGCATGAATCAGGCGAGTGAACGCAATTGGGCTCGGAACTACCGCTACGCGGCTCCGATCGTGCATCCGACATCGATCGATGAAGTACAGGAGCTCGTGGCCGCGGCCTCACAGGTGCGCGCGCTCGGCTCGCGCCACTCCTTCAACGCGATCGCCGATTCCCCCGGCATTCTCCTGGCGCTCGGCCGGGTCGACGACGCGATCGTCATTGACCCGGCCGCGATGAGCGTGACCGTTTCCGGCGGCACGACCTACGGCACGCTTGCCGTGGAGCTGGAGCGCCAGGGGTACGCACTGCACAACCTGGCTTCGTTGCCGCACATCAGCGTGGCGGGTGCGATCGCCACGGGAACCCACGGTTCCGGCGACCAGAACGGTAGTCTGGCTACCGCAGTGACGGCCCTGGAGATCGTAACGGGTTCCGGGGCACTGTTGCGGGTCAGCCGGGCTTCGACGCCCGACTTTGCGGGCATGGTCGTGGCGCTGGGCGCCCTCGGCATCGTCACCCGGGTCACGCTGGATATTCAGCCGGCGTTCGACGTGCGACAGTTCGTCTACGAGAACCTGCCATGGACCAGCGTCCTGGAGAATTTTGATGCCGTGATGAACAGCGCCTACAGCGTGAGCCTGTTCACGGACTGGCAAGGCGAGTCGGCTGATCAGGCCTGGGTGAAAAGCCGCAACGATGATTTTGCGGGGGAATCCGAGTTCTTCGGGGGAGCTCCGGCGACAAAGGGGCGGCATCCGCTGCCCAATATCTCAGCGGTCAACTGCACCGAGCAGCTCGGTGTGGCCGGACCGTGGTCTGAGCGACTGGCACACTTTCGGATGGCCTTCACTCCGAGCAATGGCGAGGAGTTGCAGAGCGAATACCACGTGCCGCGCGAGCATGCCGTCGCGGCAATCGAGGCGATGCGCACTCTCTCCGACCGGATCGCGCCGCTGCTGCTGGTCAGCGAGGTGCGCAGCATCGCGGCCGACGACCTCTGGCTCAGCCCGAACTTCGAACGCGCCGGCGTGGCACTGCACTTCACCTGGAAGCCCGAGCAGGCCGCCGTTGAGGCGTTGCTGCCGGCGCTCGAAGCGGCACTGGCCCCCTTCGCGGTTCGGCCGCATTGGGGCAAGCTCTTCCAGATGGATGCCGCGACTCTTGCGACCAGCTTCCCCCGGCTCGATGATTTTCGGGCCCTTGCTGATCGGCTCGACCCGGCGGGTAAGTTTCGTAACGACTTTCTGGAGCGAACGGTGTTCGCGCGCTGATCGTGCGTCTGCGAGCGTGGCCAATTCACGCAACCGCGATTCCGCAGAATTCTCGGATCCACGCACTCGGCACCCCTCATAGTTTAGGACGTGATTGACCTGATCGCAGCCTGACCAGCGCCGAGAGATCAGCCGATCGATGGGTGGGTGACGCGAATTTTCTGTTCCTTTGAACGGAGGGTGAATCGGGTGGGCTGTGCCCCAGCGGCGAAGCTGGCACCGGGACTGAGCTGGTATTCGCCGGAGAATCCCTTGACCGTAATCCTGCCCTCCGCGTCGGTAACCACGGTCGTGGGTGCCAGCCACCACTCGCCCTTGACCAGCCCGTGCAACGCTTGGTAGGACGGCTTCGGAGTGCCGTTGGCACGCACCAGCCCGATCGGTGCGCCGAGCCAGGCGCCTGCGTCGGTGATGCCCCAGTAGGTAATGGCCTCGACAGAGGGGTGCGACACGAGCGAGCGGTAGTGTCGCATGAGCTCGTCCGCTTGACGCGCCTCGCCCTCGGGAGTGGATGGCCACTCGGGAATCTTGTAGTCGTTCAGGTCCACGATGTCGGCCGGCATGAGATGGCCTGAGACAAGCGATGACTCGGTCAGGTGCAGCGGCAGGCCGAACCGGGCGAAGCGGTCGACCATCTCGAGCATGACGTCCTCGCCCCAGTACCCCTGATGCATATGGGTCTGCAGCCCGAGGGCATCGATCTCGATGCCGGCCTCCAAAGCCTCCTCGATGAGGTCCTCGTATGCGCTCGAGAGATCGAAGTCATTGAGCAGCAGCCTGGCATGAGGATTTGCCGCCCGGGCCTCTTCGAACGCCATGCGGATCATCGCGACGCGTCCCCTGGCGCGAGCCAGTGGGGTGATGCCCTTGTCGCCGTTGGCGAACACGGGCATGATGACGACTTCGTTGATGGCGTCCCAGGTGTCGATGAGTCCCTCGAAGTCGGCAACATCGCGGCGGATGCGTTCGCGCTGCAGCCGCTCGACCTCCTGTAGGGACAGGCCGAGCAGCCAGTCGGGTTGCACGGTGTGCCAGACGAGCGGATGCCCCTTGAGGGTCACGCCACGCTGGCGGAACCACCGCGCGGTCTGTTGCAGCCGAGCGGTGTCTGGTGCGCCGCGCACGGGCTCGAAGCGGCCCCAGTAGAACGGGAGTGTTGCCGTGTTGAAGAGGTCGGCATACAGGTCGGCGAGGCTCTCGGTGCCGATCTCGTCGGGCTCGCCGTTCGCGAGGCGGAGAAAATCGAATCCGATGTTGCCGAAGCCAAAGGCGTGGCTCACCTGCGAGACGACGACCTCGGTGTTTGTCAGGGGGGAACCCGAGGTATCCGTCACGGTCACGACGGCTTCGCAGACCTTATGGCTGGAGGAGGAGGTGGATGAGAGGCTGGCGGAGTGCATCGTTGCAGGTCACTTTCCAGGTTGGATTGTTGTAACAGTCAACATATCAAACGGTGGAAAGATGAGAAATCAGCGTCCGATGGGTACGGGGCCAGTGCTTGCCCGGACCACGAGTTCAGCGGGCAGCTGGATATGGTTGGGTACGTCCTCGCCGTTGAGCAACTTCACGAGCATGCGCAGTGCCTGTGCGCCCATATCCTGCAGCGGCTGGGCTATGGTCGTCAGCGGCGGCATCGAGCTCGCAGCTTCGGGAATGTCGTCGAACCCGATGACGGAAACGTCTTCCGGTACCCGAAGTCCGAGTTCGCGTGCAGCGTCCAATACGCCGAGGGCGGACATGTCGTTGGCGGCGAACACCGCGGTTGGCCGATCCGGGCGCATCAGCAGTTCGTGAGCCGCCTTGGCTGTGAGGGCGGCCTGGTATTCGCCGTCGCGGATAAGGGTTGAGTCGAACGGGATGCCGGCATTCTCCAAAGACTCGCGGTAACCGGCCTCGCGCAGCTGGGCCGATACGAGGTCGCCCCGCCCGCGGATATGGGCAATGCGGCGGTGCCCCAGCTCGATGAGGTGTCTGGTGGCGACCCGGGCGCCACCGATATTGTCCGAGTCGATCGTGGAAGGTCCGCCCGGCCCGTCATGCGGGTCAATGGCGACGACTGGGATCGAGTTCGTCGGCATGAGCAACGTTGGCGTGACGATGATGGCGCCGTCGATGAGCGTGCCGGCCAGGCGGGACAGGGATCGGCGTTCCCAGCCAGCACTGATGCCGCCAGGAGCGAGGGCCGAATACGCGAGCAACTCATAGCCGGTCCCGGTGGCAGCCGTCGAGATGCCCTTGAGGAGTTCGGCCGAGAACGACTCGAATTCAGGGACGAGGATTCCGATCACGTTGGTGCGTTGTCGCCGCAAACTCGCCGCCACGAGCGAGGTCTCATAGCCGAGTGCGGCGACGACTTCCGTCACTCGCTTGAAGGTCGCGGGCGCGACGCCGTACCGTCCATTGACAACCTTTGATACCGTCGGCACCGAAACGCCGGCTTCACGAGCGACGTCGGCGATTGTCACTCGCCCGAGCAGAGGGGATCCGTTGACATCGGTGTTCATAATGCTCAGGGTACAGCGCGGTGCAACACACCCGACTCGCTGCCCGGGGTGTTCCATTGGATGTTCCTGTTGGTGCCGATGGGGAGCTGGCATCAGGCACGGAGGGGTTTTCGTGAGCTGAAGTTCTGCTCCGACAGGGCTGTCCGGCTGAGCAAGCCCGCGCCCGCACGCCTCAAGTCCACCAAGCGAATGCCGCAGCGCCCGCCACCAGCGCCGCCGGTCAAACCCGAGCTCGGCTGCCGCCGTGAGAATTTGTTGACCCGCTCAACAAACCCTGCTAGCGTTCACCTGACCGGTGGATAACGATATCCGAATAGTGCCACCGGCTGCCTATGCAAAGGAGCATATAGTGCGCACTTCTCATCTCATCGCCGCCGCCGCCGCCCTGACACTGGCTTCTCTGGTGGTCCTCCCCACCGGGGCGTTCGCTGCCCCCGCACCGCCGACGGACCCGAGTGCCTCGCAGCACTCGGCCGTCATCGGTCAGGACAGCCTGCGCGGCCTGGCCGAAGAGGCTGGCATTAAGCTCGGCGTCGCCGTGAACGCGGACCTGCTGGCGAAGAACGGCAAGTATCGCAACATCGTCAACACCCAGTATTCCAGCGTGACGGCCGAGAACGTCATGAAGTGGGAGGCCATCAACCCGGCACCCGGAGTATACGACTGGGCGGCGGCGGAGGCGCTCATCGCTAACGCTGAGGCCAACGGCCAGGTCGTCCGCGGGCACACGCTCGTGTGGCACAACCAGCTGCCGACCTGGCTCACGACCGGCCGCTTCAGCGCTGAGGAGTTGCGCGCGATTCTTGAAAACCACGTCCGGACTGTCGCCGAGCACTTCGCCGGCGACATCCAGCAGTGGGACGTCGTTAACGAGATCTTCAACGACGATGCCGCGGGGAGCTTCCGCGAGACGCTCTGGTACCAGGCGTACGAGGAGCTGGGCCTGCCCGGCGAGCAATACGTCGCCGACGTGTTCCGCTGGGCGCACGAGGCCGACTCTGCGGCCGTCCTGTTCTACAACGACTACAACCTCGAGTTCACGGGTCCCAAGAGCAACGCTGCGTACGCGTTCGTCCGGGAGCTGCTGGCCGACGACGTGCCGATCCAGGGCGTTGGTTTCCAGGGCCACCTGGACACCCAGTACGGCTTCCCCGACCTGCAGAGCAACCTGCAGCGGTTCGCCGACCAGGGCATCGAGGTCGCACTGACCGAGGTAGACGTGCGCACCTTCGTGACCCAGAAGTCGAACGGTACCTACACCAACACACCGGCGGACGCCGCGGAGGGCGCCCAGCAGGTGGACTATTGGGCGCGCACCCTTGAGGCGTGCCTGGCCGTCGAGGCGTGCAACTCCTTCACGGCGTGGGGCGTCTCGGACGCGAACTCGTGGATCCCGGGCTGGTTCACCGGGCAGGGTGCCGGGCTGATCTTCGACTTGCACTCCAATCCCAAGCCGCAGTACGAGGCGCTGCGCGTGGTACTGCGGAACGCCGCCTGAGCACCGCATAAGCAGCAGTTCACGTTCAGCAGTGCTCGGTTCGGAACGCACGAGGGGCACATCCAACCGGGCGTGCCCCCTCGTGGCCTTGCCGCTCAGGTCTGTCGCGGTCCCAAGTTGGTCGCGGTAGCCGATGCAGATCGGCCCAGGCGGCATAGTCATTTTGTGCGCCGTTACCAAAGTGGAAAACGTTATCGAAATCGATATCGATATCGATTGACAACGCCGGAGCCATCCTGAGAAGCTCTGTATGCAACAGGTAAGTAACGTCTGTCAGTCATCACTATCAAGGAGATTCCACAATGAAGAGGAAAAACCGATTCGCGGGTATTCTCGCGCTGGCCGCGAGTACCGCACTACTCGCCTCCGGTTGCGCCAGTGGCGGCGACAGCGGTCAGGGGGACACCGTCGCCCTGACTTTCTGGCAGAACTCAACGACCGGAGAAGGCAAGGCCTACTGGGAGAAGACGATCGCTGAGTTCGAAGCGGCGAACTCGAAGGTCACTATCGAGATGCAGTCCATCCAGAACGAGGAGATGGATGGAAAGCTCCAGACCGCGCTGAACTCCGGCGATGCACCGGACATCTTCATGGCACGCGGCGGCGGCAAGCTGGCAGACGTTGTAGCGGCCGGACAGGCCATGGACATCACCGATTCCATTGACGACGTCACCAAAGCGGCAGTCCCCGAAGGCGTGCTCAGCGCGTTCGCGATTGGCGGCAAGATCTACGGCATGCCGACCGCGGTGCTCCCTGGTGGCATCTTCTACAGCAAAGACCTCTTCGCGGAGGCCGGCATCGATGCCGTGCCAACAACGTTGGATGAGCTTGATGCTGCGGTGGACAAGCTCAAGGCCACCGGTGTTGCGCCGATCGCCGTGGGCGCGAAGGACGCCTGGCCCGCTGCGCACTGGTACTACTTCTTCGCCCAGCGAGCGTGCTCGCAGGACGCCATGAACGAGGCCGCCAAGACCAAGACGTTCGACGACTCGTGCTGGCTGCAGGCAAGTGAGAACATGCAAACATTTGTGAAGACCGAGCCGTTCAACCAAGGCTTCCTCACCACCTCGGCGCAGCAGGGAGCGGGCAGCTCGGCTGGCCTCCTGGCCAATCACGAGGCGGCGATGGAACTCATGGGTGCCTGGAACCCGGGTGTGATCGCCAGCCTGACCCCTGACCAGAAGCCGCTACCCGACCTCGGCTGGTTCCCCTTCCCCGAGGTTACAGGCGGCGACGGTACGCCGGGCGCGATGATGGGCGGCGTGGACGGATTCACCTGCTCAGCACAGGCTCCCAAGCAGGAGTGCACCGATTTCCTCAACTTCTTCATGCAGAAGCAACAGCAGGAAGGGTACGCAAACGCATTCCACACACTTCCGGCTAATACGGATGCCCAGAGCGTCGTGGCTGATCCCGCATTGCAATCCATTCTGAAGGCCTACAACGATGCACCGTACGTGACGGTATGGCTGGATACCCTGTTCGGCCAGAATGTCGGTACCGCGCTGAACACCGGCGTCGTCGACATGCTTGCCGGCAAGGGTGGGGCAGCGGACCTCGTCTCAGGCGTCAACGCGGCAGCAGCCAAGGGATAACTCGAACCCATGAGAAAAGAGTCCGCAGGCGCCGCGTCGTTGACCGACGAGCGGCCGATGCCGGGCACGGGGAAGGTTGTTGGGGATGGCGCACCTCGTGCGTCGTCCCCGGCCACACCGCGCCCTACGCGAAAAACGGCAGACTGGCGTAAGCGCCTGGAGATCACGATCCTCTCCGGGCCGGCAATCATCGTCTTCGTCGGCTTCGTGATTTTTCCCGTCATCCTGGCCGCTTACTATGGCTTCTTTCGCTGGAAGGGCTATGGGCCGGCAACCGACTTCGTCGGCTGGGGCAACTACCTCATCATCTTCGCAGACAGCGCATTCCACGAAGTGGTGCTCCACAACGGCATCATCGTCGTGCTGTCACTGGTTTTCCAGCTGCCGATCGCGATCTTCCTTGCACTGCTGCTCAACCAGAAGATCCGAGGGCGATCCCTTATACGAGTTCTGATCTTCGTGCCGTACATCATCTCGGAGGTTATCGTCGGCATCGGGTGGGGACTGATGCTCCAGACCAATGGCGCGGTGAACGACCTCCTGGCCGCTGTCGGGCTGGGTGCGTTCAGGGCCGACTGGCTCTCGGATCCCAAGATCGCCATTTGGTCGCTGATGGTCATCATCACCTGGAAGTACGTCGGCTTTGCGGTCATCCTGTTCCTCGCCGGACTTCAGAGCATCCCCGAGGAGCTTTTTGAGGCGGCGTCGATTGACGGGGCGACCTACTGGCAGGTGCAGCGCCACATCACCCTGCCGCTGCTCGGCCCGACACTGCGAATCTGGGCATTCCTCTCGATCATCGGGTCGCTCCAGTTATTCGATCTCGTCTTCATCATCTGGGGCCAGTACGTCGCTTCGACAGCGGGAACATCCACCATGGCGACATATATGGTCGCAAACGGTCGCACGTCGGGCAACTTCGGCTACGGCAGCGCCGTCGCGGTCGTCATGTTCCTGATCTCACTCGTCATTGCGCTGACCTATCAGCGCTTCGTATTGCGACGCGACACGGCTGGCGCGCTCACCGAGAGGCAGAAATAATGTCCGCAACGTCGAGTGTGAGGCCAATGCTCGAGGAGGAACTGCCCGAGGTACGCGGCACTCGCGAACGCCAGAAGTGGGGTAACCCCGTCACCTACTTCATCGCCTTCCTGTTCATCGCCCTGAGCCTGGGTCCGGTTCTCTACATCGTGACCGGGGGCTTCCGCGACAATTCCCAGATCACCTCGTCGCCCGCAGGATTTCCGACCCCGTGGCGTTTCGATAACTATCTCAACGTCTTGTCGAGTACGACCTTCTGGCAGCAGATCGGCAACTCGGCCATCGTCGGCATCACGACGACGATCGGCGTAGTGGTACTCGGTGTGATGGTCAGCTTTGTACTTGCTCGCTACCACTTCCAGGGGCGCGCGGCGATGTACTCCCTGTTCGCGGCCGGGCTTATGTTTCCGATGACCGTTGCAATCACGCCGCTTTACATCCTGGTCAAGGACCTGGGACTGATGAACAGCCTGGCCGGTGTGATCCTGCCGCAAATTGCGTTCGGCCTGCCAGTGACCGTCATTATCCTGGTGCCGTTCCTCAAAGCGATTCCCGATGAGATTGAGGAGGCCGCGTCGATCGACGGTGCGAGCCGCCTCGGCTTCTTCTTTCGCATGGTCGTGCCATTGTCGATTCCTGGCGTCGTGACCACCGGCATCCTCGCCTTCGTCGCCAGCTGGAACAGCTACCTACTGCCGTTGTTCATCCTGAGCGACCAATCGACGTACACCCTGCCGCTGGGCGTGCAGGCGTTCGCATCGCAGTATTCGGTGGACACGGCCAGCGTCCTGGCCTTCACCTCCCTCTCCATGATCCCGGCGCTCATTTTCTTCACACTGTTCGAGCGCCGCATTGTCGGCGGATTGACCGGGGCGGTCAAGGGCTGAGCCGTACGCGCAGTGCGGGCCGTGAAGTGCTGCTTGCGCGCGGTGGACTAACCGTATATTTGACCGTGAATGAAAGTGATGAATTCGTGACTGAAACAGTCCTAGCTATGCCCGAGGTGTCTGAACGCGTACGTGCGCTCCATGCTCGGATGACCCTCGAAGAGAAGCTGGCCCAGATCGTCGGCTACTGGCTCGACCAGAACGGCGTCGTCGCGCCCATGCAGGGCGAGATGGTTGCGGGGCAGAAGGCGTCCACTGGCCTCGCCGAGGTGACCAGGCATGGCATCGGGCACTACACCCGCGTCTACGGCACACGCCCCGTTGAGCCGGCGGAACGCGCCGCCTGGCTGTGGGGTGAGCAGCGCCGCCTCAAGCGTGAGACGCGACTGGGAATCCCCGCGCTCGTGCACGAAGAATGCCTGACCGGACTCGCCGCATGGAAGGCGGCCACCTTCCCGACGCCGCTCGCCTGGGGCGCCTCGTTCGACCCAGCGCTGGTGCAGGAGATGGCCGGTGTCATCGGCGACTCGATGAAAGAACTGGGCATTCACCAGGGGCTGGCCCCCGTGCTCGACGTGATCCGTGACCCCCGCTGGGGTCGGGTCGATGAGTGCATCGGAGAGGATCCCTATCTCGTCGGCACCGTCGGCACGGCGTACGTGCGCGGCCTTCAGGGAGCTGGGGTGCATGCGACGTTGAAACACTTCCTCGGATACTCCGCATCGCGCGCCGGTCGCAATCATGCGCCGGTGCACGCCGGCCCGCGAGAGATCGCGGACGTCTTCCTGCCGCCGTTCGAGATGGCGATCCTCGACGGCGGCGCGAAGTCCGTCATGAATTCGTATACTAACGTCGATGGAATTCCGATGGCGGCCAATGCCGACTACCTCACCGGTGTACTTCGCCACAAAATCGGATTCAACGGCGTTGTCGTCGCCGACTACTTCGCAGTGGCTTTCCTTGAGGTCATGCATGCCGTCGCGGCCGATCGGGGCGAGGCAGCGGCGCTGGCGCTCGAAGCGGGCATCGACATCGAGCTGCCGACCGGCGACGCCTACCTGCAGCCCCTGGCTGATCGCATCCGTGCGGGAAAGTTCGATGTGGCCTATGTCGACCGCGCGGTGTTGCGTGCTCTCGCGCAGAAGGAAGAGCTGGGGCTCCTCGATGAGGATGCCTTCGAGGGTGATCCGCCAACGAACATCGACCTTGACTCGCCGCGCCATAAAGAACTGGCCCGCAGACTCGCCGAGGAATCCGTCGTGCTGCTGTCGAACGACGGCGTACTGCCGGTGGAACTCCGGGCGCGACCGCTCTCGAAGGTAGCGGTCATCGGCCCCAACGCCCACCGGGCCGAGGCACTTCAGGGCTGTTACTCTTTTGCGAACCACGTGCTCTCCGGGTATCCCGATCTCCCACTCGGCTTCGAGATCCCGACGGTACTTGACTCGCTCCCCGGTGCCTTCGAAGCGGCCGGCCTCGCAGTGCCAGAGTTCGTCTACGCCGCAGGCTGCGCCGTCGAGGGCGATGACGACTCCGGCTTCGCTGCCTCCGTTGACGCTGCGTCGTCGTGCGAACTGGCCATCGTCGTCGTTGGCGACCAGGCAGGCCTCTTTGGTCGTGGCACTGTCGGCGAGGGCAATGACTCTGAATCTCTGGAGCTGCCCGGCCTTCAACGCCAACTGGTCGAGGCCGTGATCGCGACCGGAACACCGGTCATCATGGTGCTTTTGACCGGGCGGCCGTACGCGATCGGGTGGGCTGTCGAGGGTGCGAGCACAGCCCCGGCTGCCGTACTCCAGGCATTCTTTCCCGGCGAGGGCGGCGGTCTGGCGATTGCCGACATCATCACGGGCCGGGTGAATCCGTCGGGGCGCCTGCCGGTCTCGATGCCGCGGTCGGTCGGCGCGCAGCCGTATTCATATCTGCATCCGATTCTGGGTGGGCCGTCCGACGTCACCGCGACCGATTCGACACCGCTGTTCCCCTTCGGATTCGGTCTGTCGTACACTTCCTTCGAATACTCCGACCTCGACGTCGATACTGCCGTGGCGGCCAGCGGCGTCTTCACGGCCGAGGTGACGGTGTCCAACACCGGCGCCGTTCGTGGGTCCGACATCGTGCAGCTCTACGGGCACGACGTGCACGGCACGGTGGCCCGTCCGGTGGCGCAAATGCTCGGCTACTCCCGCGTGGAACTCGATGCGGGGGAGTCCGTGCGGTTGACCTACTCGGTACCGGCGAGTCGATTCGCCTTCAGCGACCGGCGCATGGTCAAGGTCGTCGAACCCGGCGATGTGGAGGTGTGGTTCGCTTCCCACTCGGCCGCCTCAGATGGCGCGCGGGCAGAAGAGGCCACCAACGGCGCGATCGTCAGCGAGAAAACAGCACGGGTGCGACGCATCCCTGGCGTGTCAACCGCCCGCGCCATCGTTGCGATCATTGGCGACGTCCATGAGGTCACCGCGGCGGATCTGCGCATGGTGGATGTTCGTCAAGACGCGCTGGTGCGATCATCGGTGTCGGCCTGAACGTGAACGACGACCAAGCTCCCCTCCATCCACCTCACGAATCAAGGGAGTACGCACCAATGCCCCAGGCACGGATTGCCATCGACCGCACGATGCTCGTCGCCCCAATCAATCGCCGCATCTTCGGCTCCTTCGTCGAGCACCTGGGCCGGTGTGTCTATGACGGCATCTATGAGCCCGGTCACGCGAATGCCAACGAAGACGGGTTTCGGCTGGATGTGATTGATTTGGTCAAAGAACTGGGGTCATCGACCATCCGCTATCCCGGTGGGAATTTCGTCTCCGGCTACCGCTGGGAAGACGGCGTCGGACCCAAGGATGAGCGCCCGGTGCGCCGGGACCTGGCCTGGCACTCACTCGAAACCAATCAGGTCGGCTTGGACGAATTTGCGCGTTGGTGCAAGCTGACGGGCTCCGAGCTCATGATGGCCGTCAATCTCGGCACGCGGGGAATCGAAAATGCGCTGGATCTGCTGGAGTACGCCAATCATCCGTCTGGCACCGCGCTCAGCGACCAGCGCATTGCTAACGGTACGAGCGAACCGCACGACATCCGCATGTGGTGCCTGGGCAACGAGATGGATGGCCCGTGGCAGACCGGCTATATGTCGGCCGATGATTACGGCAAGTTGGCCGCCCGCACGGCGCAGGCGCTGAAGGCCGCCGACAAGAACCTGGAGCTCGTGGTCTGTGGGTCCTCGGGGTCAACGATGCCGACTTTTGGTGACTGGGAGCGCACCGTCCTCGAGCACAGCTACGAGCACGTCGACTATATCTCCGCGCACGCCTACTATCAGGAGCGCAATGGAGACCTGGGTTCGTATCTCGCGTCGTCGCTGGATATGCAGTATTTCATCGACACCGTCGTGTCGACGGCCGATCACGTGAAGAACAAGCTGCACAGCAACAAGACGATCAAGATCTCGTTCGACGAGTGGAACATCTGGTACCTCGACGAACACCAGGCATCTGAAGAGGTCAACGACGAGTGGCGCATTGCGCCGCGTCAGCTCGAAGACACCTATTCGGTAGCGGATGCCGTGGTGCTGGGCAACCTGCTGATCACGTTGCTGAAGAATCACGACCGGGTCGGGTCGGCATCGCTGGCTCAACTGGTGAACGTGATTGCGCCGATCATGACGGAACCGGGTGGGGCATCCTGGCGTCAAACCACGTTCTTCCCATTTTCGGTCACGTCGCGGCTGGCCCGCGGCGAGGTGTTGCGGCCCCGAATCGACGTCGGCATATATGAGACTGCCGTTTACGGTGCCGCCCCGCTGGTGGATTCCGTGGCGACCTTTGACGAGGGGAGCGGCCGGGCTGCGGTGTTCCTGGTGAACCGCAGCCAGACCGAGTCGCTGCAGGTGACGATCGATGTGGCCGAGCTGGGCGCATCCGTTGTCGATGAGGCGGTCAGTTTGCACGATTCTGACGCGTATGCCAAGAACACGCTGGAAGATCAGACCAGGGTCGGCTTGCAGGCGCTGGCCGGTGCTGTTCTCACGGATGGGGTGCTCACGGTGACGCTACCCCCGGTCTCGTGGTCAGCGATCTCCCTCAAATGACCCAGGGACTGAAGCCGACCAGGACCTTCGTCGGCGCCACGGGGATTCAATATGAGATCGCGGGGTTCGGCTACCGCGCCGTCATCACCGAGCTCGGTGCGTGCCTGCGCGAGTTGGAATTCATGGGTCGTGAACTCATCGTCAGCTTCGCCGTCGACGAACCTATGATCGCCTATCGGGGGGCATTGGCAGCGCCCTGGCCCAACCGGATTGCGGATGGGCAGTATGAGGCCAACGGCATCGTGCACCAGCTGCCGATCAATGAACCGAGCCGTAATTGCGCACTGCACGGCCTGGTTTTTAATGAGCGGTGGCACCTCATCGCCCACACGGCCGATGCACTGTCCCTGGGCCTGGACTTGCTGCCGAGCATCGGCTACCCGTTTCACCTGGCCTTCAGCGTGACGTATTCCGTGACGGCCTCCGGGCTGCGCACCTCGGTCGAGGCCACGAATCTGGGTACAGACATTGCGCCATACGGGGTGTGCCCGCACCCCTACCTGCGCGCCGGTGCCTCACCCCTGAACAGTTGGACCCTGTCTCTTCCCGCGGAGCGGTACCTTGAAGTCAGTGCCGACCGGTTGCTCCCGCTCGCGCTGGCTCCGGTGCAGAACAGCACCTTTGATTTTCGTCAGCCGCGCGAGATCGGATCGACTGAAATTGATCATGCCTTCACCGCACTGCGTCGCCACGACGGACTGGCCAGCGTCGAATTGAGGGAACGCGACGGGGCAGGTGTCGCCATGACATTTGATGATTCATGCTCGTGGGTTCAAATTCACACCGCGGATATTCCGGGCGGAGGTCATGACCGGTTAGGCCTCGCCGTCGAACCGATGACGTGCGCTCCGGACGCTTTCAATTCCCAGGACAGTGTGGTGAACCTGACGGCTGGAGCTGTGCATCAGGCGAGGTGGACGATCAGCGCCATCCAGTAGGGGCCCGTTCGTGGGACCCGGCGCGGACGACGGGTTTCGAGAACGCGTTGTGTGACGACGTCGGCTGAACTCGAGTTCAGCTCGGCAGGTGCACACCGACACTCGTGCCAAAGGATGCGATGGTTCGCGCGACGACCTCGGCAGCGGGGGCATCCCAAATGTCTTGGTTGAATATTTCGACCTCGATGTCACCCGTGTAGCCGGCCGCGAGCACGGCCCGCGTGATTGCCTCGAAGTCAATCACGCCGTCGCCGGGGTAGTGCCGCGCGAGCAGCACGTCGGCGGGCAGCGGGGTGGCCCAGTCGCAGACCTGGTAGCTCGCGATGTAGCCGCCGGCGCCGGCGCGCGCGATCTGAGCGAAGAGCTGCGGGTCCCACCAGACGTGGAAGGTGTCGACGACGACACCCACGGCATCCGCTCCGAACTGCTCGGCGATGTCGAGCGCCTGCCCGAGCGTGGAGATCACGGCCCGGTCGGAGGCATACATGGGGTGCAGAGGTTCGATCGCGAGGGTGACCCCGGCCGCGCGGGCCTCGGGGGCGAGCTCACCGAGAGCATCGCGCACACGTTCTCGCGCTCCAGCAAGGTCGCGGGAGCCATCGGGCAGACCACCGGCCACGAGCACGAGTGTTGGGGCACCGAGTGCTGCGGCCTCGGCCAGGGCCCGGCGGTTGTCGTCGATGGCGGCCCGGCGCGCGGGGCCTTCCGCCACGGTGAAGAACCCACCGCGGCAGAGGCTCGACACACGGAGCCGGGCTTCGGCCAGGAGACGAACGGCTTTGTCGAGGCCGACCTCCGCCACGGGCTCGCGCCAGAGGCCGAGGCTCTCGGCTCCGGACTCGGCGCTGAGGCGCACGGCTTCGGCGAGCGAGGCATATTTGATGGTGGCCTGGTTGAGCGAGAACCGGGGGTGCGGGGGTGCGATCACGAGACTCAAACGTCGATTCCGTTCAGGGTCAGCATGCCGCGCCAACGGGTGGCAGCGAGTTCGGGGCGTTCGAGGGCGCCGGAATCGTTGGCCAGGCGCACGATTTCGGACAGGTGCGGCAGGCTGCGCGTGGCGTGCAGGCCGCCCACCATGCTGAAAGCGGCCTGGTGGCCGTTCAGCCACGACATAAAGGCGACGCCGGTCTTATAATAAAAGGTCGGTGGCGCGAAGATCTGTCGGGACAAGGCCTCGGTCGGGCCGAGAATGCGGGCGTATTCGGCCGGATTATTGGCATCCAGCGCCTGGATGGCCGCGGAGGCATTTGGGGCGACAGCGGCGAAGGCGCCGAGCAGGGCATCGGAATGGGCAGTGCCGTCGCCGGCGATGAGACCGACGTAGTTGAAATCGTCGCCGGTGAACATGCGCGCCGACGCGGGCAAACGCGAGCGTACGGCGATCTCCGCATCGGCATCGAGCAGGCTCATCTTGATGCCAGCCACGTGCTCGTGATTTTCCTCGATGATCGCCAGCACGGTCTCGGAGGCCGCTGCGCTGTCGGCCGAACCGAAGTACGCGGCGAGCTGCGGATCGAAAGCCGTGCCGAGCCAATGCAGGGTGACCGGCGTGCCCACCGCCCCCAGTACCTCGCGATACACGCGGCGATAGTCGTCAGCGGATGTCGCGGCGCGGGCCAAGTGACGGCTGGCCATCAAGACGACGCCGGCACCGGCATCCTCGGTGAAGTGCAGTTGCTGCTTGTAGGCGTCAATGACGGCGTCGAGGGAGATCTGCTCGTCTTCGATGTGGTCGGTGTTGACCCCGACCACGAGCTTGCCGCCCACCGCTCTGGCCTCGGCGGCGCTCCGCGTGATGAGTTCGCGAGTCGCGGCAGGGTCGAGACCCATGTTGCGCTGTGCGGTATCCATGGCATCGGCGACGCCGAGCCCCCACGACCAAACATGGTGACGAAAGGCGAGGGTCGCGTCCCAGTCGATGTCGGCGGGGGAACCCGGAACGTTGTCGGCCCAGTTCCGTGGAATGACGTGTGCCGCGGCGTATGCCACGCGTGAGGTGAGCGGCGCGCGTGGCTTCGTGAACGCGGGGGACGGATGCACCGGCGTGCGCCGGGTAGCCCCGTGCGCGTCGAGCAGTACGAGGTCGGTCATGACTGGACGAGGCTCGGGGCTACTTCGGGCAGGGTGACGAGGGGTAGGTCGATGCGACGGCGGGTTGCCGAACTCACCAGTCCCTGCTCGGCGAGTTGCACGCCGCGCGCGCCGGAGAGTAGGTCGAACTCGTTGGGGCCGTCTTCGACGACGTGGCGGATGAACTGCTCCCACTGGGTCTTGAAGCCGTTTTCGAACACGTCGTTGTCGGGCACCTCGAGCCAGTCGGTCGCGTAGTCGTGCGTTTCGGCCAGGTCGGGGTTCCAGACCGGCTTCGGCGTGGCGTTGCGCGGCTGAATCTTGCAACCGAAGAGGCCGACGACAGCGCTGCCGAGGGTGCCGTCCACCTGGAATTCGACGAGCTCGTCGCGATTGACGCGCACGGTCCAGCTCGAGTTGAGCTGGGCGATGATACCGCCCTCGAGTTCGAAGATGGCATAGGCGGAGTCGTCACTGGTGGCCTCGTATAGATCGCCGCTCTCGTCGACCCGGGTGGGGATGTGCGTGATGGCGCGGGCGTAGACCGATTCAACCCGGCCGAACAGGTTCTCGAGTACGTAGTTCCAGTGAGGGAACATATCCACAATGATGCCGCCACCATCGTCCTTGCGGTAGTTCCAGCTCGGCCGCTGGGAGGGCTGCCAGTCACCCTCGAACACCCAGTAGCCGAATTCGCCACGCACCGAGAGGATGCGGCCGAAGTAGCCGGAATCGATGAGGCGTTTGAGCTTTTGCAGGCCGGGAAGGTAGAGCTTGTCGTGCACGACACCGTTCTTCACGCCGGCGGCCTGCGCGAGGGCGGCCAGTTCGAGGGCCTCTTCGAAGGTCTCTGCTGTGGGCTTCTCGGTGTAGATCGCCTTGCCGGCCGCGATGGCCTTGCGGAGGGCGGAGGCGCGGGCCTTGGTCACCAGAAAGTCGGCGTAGATCTGCCAGCGCGGGTCGGCGAGGGCCTCGTCGAGGTTGGTCGTGTAGTGCTCGATGCCGTGTGTGGCGGCGAGCTCCCGAAGGGTCTTCTCATTGCGGCCCACGAGGATGGGCTCGACCTGCAGGCGGTCACCGTTCTTGAGCAGCACGCCGCCCTGCTCGCGGATGGCGAGGATCGAACGCACGAGATGCTGGCGGTAGCCCATACGCCCGGTGGCGCCGTTCATGATGATGCCGATTGTCGTCTCTGACACGGTTGCCTCTTTCTGGGGAGGGTCGACGGTCACTCGCCGAGATGGGAAAGCGTTTACCCAAGTGTAGGTCAGATTGCAGTGCGGCGCAACGTATTGACATATTCGGGACGGGCCAGCAGCATCCAAGCTGGTCTCGCCCTGCCGTTGGCGCCGGATGTGCCGGATCGGGGGCTATTTCAGGAGATCCGGTCGTCGGCGGCAACGGAATCGCCGGACCAGTGCGCTGGCGGCCGTCTCATGCGGCCGATGTCCTGAATTCGCCCGGGAATGAAACGACACACTCGCCCTGACCGGCGCGCGGTCATCGGCGGCAGACGCACTCTGGTCCACGGGCCGGCGTCAGGTGTTGCCAGGTCGAATGCGTCAGACGGATGCGTAGTGATGCCGCGACGCGGCTAGCGCGGTGGAGTGCTGCCGCGCAGAATGACTTCGCCATCGACGGCGAGAGTATTCCGACGTTCGCCATCGCGGGGTGTCAGCGCCTGCTCAAGTGCAGCGCGGCCGATGGCCTCGAGTGGGAGCCGCACTGTTGTCAGTGCGGGGGAGACATCCCGTGCCGTAGCGATGTCGTCGAAGCCTGCCATCGCCAGGTCCGTGGGAATGCTGAGACCGGCTTCCCGAAACCGTGACATGGCTCCGATCGCCATCACATCATTTACCGCGAAGACCAGCTCGATGTCGGCGGTACCGCGGTCCAGCAGCATATCGGCCCCGGCGCTGCCTCCGTCGCGGGTGAAGCCGGCTTCCACGATGCGAGCGCTCGGTATGCTGAGGCCCCGCTCGGCCAGACCATCGGCGAACCCGCGCAGGCGGTCGCGAGACGTCATCAAGTCGGGAGCTCCCGTGATGGCCGCAAAGGACCGATAGCCTTGATCGACGAGGGTGAGCGCGAGTTGTTTGGCACCCGAATAGTTGTTCGTCACAACGGTATCGAAAGGCAGCCCGGCCTGGGACACGATGACAACACGCCCGCCGGTCTCCTCGAACGCTCGCAGCTCCTTCACCAGAGCCTCCTCCAGTTCTGACCCGACGAAGCGCGAACCGGTGAGAATCAACACGCGGGGGCGCTGTCCGCGCAGCGTGCGCACGAGTTCGAGCTCCCGCTCTGCATCGCGGTCGGTCACGGCCATTGTCACGATGAGTCTGGCCTGTTCCGCAGCACGCATGAGGCCGGCGGCGATGCTCGAAAAGTAGGGGTCCGCGATGTCACTGACCATGAGAGCCACGGTAGAAGTGGCGCCCTTGGCCACGGCCTGAGCGGAGAGGTTCGGCGTGTAACCGAGCAGCGTGGCTGCGGCCGCCACGCGCTCGCGATATTCCTCGTTGACCTTGCGCGAACTTCCGTTGAGGGACCTCGACGCGGTGGCGAGCGACACCCCGGCGGCGGCGGCCACGTCCTGCAGGGTGACCGGGCTAGTGCGGGCTGGTGTCGTCATGGCTCTTTCCGAAGGGTTGCGGCGACCGCGCCCTGCACCAGCGCCGACCGTCGGCCTCGATCCTAGCATTCGGGCACACGGTTTCCCGGCCTCCTCGGGAGGCGCCTCCCGACCCGGGGTGCGCTCCCAGTCCTGGAATCAGGCGGCAACACCGGTGAGATAGCGCTTTCCCGTACTCTGTGACAGAGTTATTTCGTCGCCGCGAACCGTGCAATGACCACCTCGCTGGAATCGTGCGCGACATCGACGAGCGAGGATAGGGCAATGACGCACACCGAACGTTACGGTTTGATCGGCACGGGCAGCCGCGCAGGAATGTACATTCAGGCGATCACCGGGGAGCACTCGGATGTTGCCGAACTCGTGGCTTGGAGCGATATTAACCCGGCCCGGCTCGACGTTTACGAGCGCGACCTTGCGGCGATCGGAGCGAGAATTCCGGTGCGCTACACACCCGACCAGCTCGAGACCATGATCCGCATCGAACGACTCGATCGCGTCATCATCACGACGCCCGACTACACGCACGCCGACCTCGTCGCCCGGGCGCTGCTCGCCGGGGCGGACGTTGTCGTGGAGAAGCCCCTCACCATCAACGCCGCGGGCTTGCGCCAGATTGCGGCTGCAATAGACGAGAGTGGCCGCAATGTCATCACGACCTTCAACTATCGGTATAGCCCTCGCAATAGCGCTCTGCGTGACGTGATCGGCAGCGGCGCCATCGGCGACGTGACTTCGGTGCATTTCGAGTGGGCGCTCGATACGGTACACGGCGCCGACTACTTTCGGCGTTGGCACCGCAACAAGGAAAACTCCGGCGGCCTGCTGATTCACAAGGCGTCGCACCACTTTGATCTCGTCAATTGGTGGATCTCCGCCGCTCCGGTGCGCGTGTTCGCGAGCGGCGGGCTGCGATTCTACGGCGCGGCGAACGCGGCAGCGCGCGGCCTCGGCCCCCGGCCGGCCCGCGGCACTGGCGTTGTCGGCGATCCGTTCGCGCTCGATTTGGCAGCGGATGCCCGCATGAAAGAGCTTTACCTCGACGCCGAGCATTACGACGGCTACCTGCGCGACCGTGATGTCTTCGACGCCGGCATCAGCATCGAGGACAACCTCTCCCTGCTGGTGGATTACGATTCGGGTGCCTCGATGAGCTATTCGCTCAACGCTCATAGCCCCTGGGAGGGCTACCGCGTCACGGTGAACGGGACCGCCGGACGCGCCGAGCTCGAAGTCGTGGAGCGCGGCGCCGTATTGATCGGCGACGACGGCACGGTCGTTGTCGACCCGAGCGCCACTCCCGAAGGCCTGACAAGCGACACCGTGCGTCCCAATCGCGAACGACTCGTACTGCAGAGGCATTGGGAGAGTGCCACGGAGGTGCCGATTCCCGACGGTATCGGCAGCCACGGTGGCGGCGACGCCTACCTGCTGCAGCACCTGTTCCACCGGGTGCAGGTCGACGAACCGCTCGGCCGAGTGGCCGGCTACGCCGATGGTGTACGCGCAGTGTCGGTCGGTATTGCCGGTAATGAGTCCCTGCGAACCGGCCAGCCCGTGCTCATCTCCACGCTGGAAGTGGCCGTTGTGCAGAACGTCAAATAACGCTGCCAGCGGGATGCGCCCGTGATCGACACCCTCAACACCAGCACTCACCACAGCAATGGAAAGTAGCACCGTGACCGCCACAAGTTCACCCCTTCGTGTCGCTATCGTGGGCACCGGCTCGATTGCCGCCCTGCACGCAGAGGCGATCGCCAATTATGCGGATGCCGAGCTTGTCGCCGCCGTCGACATCAGCGCCGAGCGAGCCGCCGAGTTTGCCCGAGAGTGGAACATCCCGGCGACCCACGCGAGCATCGATGAACTGCTCGCAGCCGGCCGCCTCGATGTGGTGCACGTGTGCACCCCGCCCGGCCTGCACGCCGAGCAAACCATCCGGGCTCTGGACGCCGGTGCCCACGTTGTGGTGGAGAAGCCGCCGGCGCTCTCACTCGCGCAGCTCGACTCCATGACGGATGCCGCAGCCCGCAATGGCCGCGAGCTCGCCGTGGTCTTTCAACAGCGCTCGGGCACCGCCGCCGCACAGGTTCGCGCCCTGCTCATGGGTGGCGCGTTCGGCCGCCCGCTCGTCGCCACCTGCCAGACGCTCTGGTACCGCGACCCGGCCTACTTCGAGGTTCCGTGGCGTGGCAAATGGGCTACCGAGGGCGGTGGCCCCACCCTCGGCCTCGGCATCCACCAGATCGACCTGCTTGCTTGGCTACTGGGCGACTGGGCGAGCGTGCAGGGGCAGCTGTGGCGCCTCGGCCGCGACGTGCAGACCGAAGACGTTTCGACCGCGGTCCTAACCTTCGCAAACGGTACCGTCGCATCCGTCATTACGAGCGCGCTGTCACCGAGGGAGGTGAGCTCGATTCGAATCGACACCGAGAAGGCGACCATCACGGTCGACCATCTCTATGGCCACGGCCACGACAACTGGTCGATCACGCCGGCCCCGCACGTCGACGCCGCAGAGGCCTCCGCGTGGGCACTGCCGGAGTTCGAGGAGGCCAGCGGTCACGACGTGCTGCTGCGCGACATCTATGACGCACTCCGGGTCGGTGAGCCCCTGCCGTCCGTCGCCGGAACCCCGGCGCGCGCTTTCGAAATCGCGACGGCCCTGTACTCCTCGGCCGCAACCGGTCGGGTCGTGACCCCGGAGACGTTGCGTGATGATGTGGAACGCTGTGCGAGCCTCGAAAGTCCCGTGACCGATCTGCGCAGCATTGGTGCCTAAGGCTCCGCTGTTTCGAGACCCAATCTTCGACGGGGCCACCGACCCCACAGTGATTCGGAACGAGGCAAGCGGCCAGTGGTGGATGTTTTACACTCAACGCCGGGCCGCCGTCGACGAACCGGGGGTCGCGTGGGTGCACGGCAGCCGCATCGGAGTCGCGGTCAGCGATACCGGCGATGACTGGACCTATCGGGGCGTACTCGACGGCTTGGATGCCGTCGGCGTTGTACCCGGGACAAATACGCATTGGGCGCCGGAAGTGATCTGGGACGGCGAGCGGTACCGAATGTACCTCACCATGATCGACGGGATACCGCAGGAGTGGGCCGGGCACACTCGCCACATCGTAGAGTTTCATAGCGCTGATCTGTGGAACTGGACGCGGGTGCGGAAGCTCGATCTGAGCAGCGACCGCGTGATCGACGCTTGCGTTGAGCGCTGCCCCGATGGGCTGTGGCGCCTCTGGTACAAGGACGAGGCTCGCAGCTCCACAACCTGGGTGGCGACGAGCGCCGACCTGGCCGACTGGCAGGTGCAGGGGGTGGCCATCTCCGGCCGTGCGCACGAGGGGCCGAACGTGTTTTCCTTGGGCGGTTGGTGCTGGATGATTGTCGACGAGTGGCGCGGCATGGCCGTCTACCGTTCCACCGACGCCCGCACCTGGGCGCGGCAGGGCAGCCCGGATGCGGTGCTTCTCGGGGAGCCGGGCACGCGACGAACGGATGCGACATTCGGTCGGCAGGGAGACGTTATCGTCGACGACGGGCTGGCCGTGCTCTATTACTTCACCCATCCCGGTTGGGACGGCTCCGAGTTGGGTACCGGCGTCGGCGCCGCCGCGCGGGTGAGCGCGATTCAGGCCGTCATTCTGCGGCTTGTCGAGGATTACCTCGCGTGCGACCGCAACGACCCAACCCCGATCAGGCTGCACCCCTCACCAAAGACCACGCTTGGGTCATGAGTTGAAACGATTTACTAGGATTAACTTGACCGCAACCTCGGCGGCGGGATAAATTGTGGTAACCGCTTTCCCGGGCGGAGAGTATCCAGCAGACAAAGATGTTTTCGGAGGACACAGATGTTCAGATCCAGCAAACGCAAAGCGGTAATCGCGACCGCCGCACTTGCCTTGAGCGGCGTACTCGCCCTCAGCGCCTGCAGCGGCGGTGGAGCCGACGCCGGCTCGGGCGCATTTGATCCCGATGCCGACGTCACCCTCAACTTCGCGTTCTGGGGCAACGACGTACGGGCCGACCTCTACACGCAGGCCATCGCCGCGTTCAATGTCGAGCACCCCAACATCACTGTCAACTCCACCTTCCTCGACTTCCCGGCCTTCTGGGAAAAGCGTCAGACCGAGGCCGCTGGCGGTGGGCTGCCCGATGTGATGCAGTTCGACTATTCCTACCTGCGCCAGTACTCCGAATCGAACCTCCTGCTCGACCTGGAACCGTACTTCGGCGACACGATCGCGACCGACGGCCTGAGCGAGGGCATCCTGCAGATCGGCGTCGTCAACGACGTGACAACGGCCATCCCCACCTCCACGAATGCGTGGGGTATGTTCACTAACCCCAAACTGATGGACAGCCTGGGGGTTGAACCGTACGAGGGCGGCGGAAGCTGGCAGGACTACTCGGACTGGATGGAATCAGCCACCGCCGCCGGTGCTGAGGCGGGCGTTTACGGCGGTTCGGACTGGACCGGGCGCATCCAGAACTTCGAGATCCAGCTGCGCTCCGAGGGCTCGTTCCTGTTCGATGACGCTGGTAAAGCAGGCTTTGACAAGGAGCGCCTGGCTGAATTCTGGAATGAAGGCGCCCCCGTTCGCGAGGAAATCGGCATCCCGGCACAGCGCGTCGAAGAGCTCATGCCCCTGAGCCCATTTGCCTCGGCGGTCGCCACGAGCGAGCTCACCTGGGACAACTTCGGTTCCGGCTACCTCGGCAGCCTGGGGGAGAGCTACACGGAGCTCGACCTGGTCGCACCGCCGGTTACCGTGGAAGGCTCCGCCGACCTATACCTCAAGCCGTCGATGCTGCACGCCGTGGCCGCAACGACCGAGCACCCTGAGGCGTCCACCATCCTGGTTGACTTCCTGATCAACAGCCCAGAGGCCGGTGCCATCTTCGGTACCAACCGCGGACTCCCCGCCTCCGAAACCCAGCTGGCCGGCGTTGAGCTCGCCGGCCTCGACGCTCAGATCCGCGACTATGAGGCGACAATCGCCGATCGCCTCGGTGACGCGCCTCCGGTGCCGATCACCGGCTTCGGCACGCTCGAGAACAAGTTCCTCCTGATCGGCCAGGAGCTTGGGTACGACACGATCACCGTGGATGAGGCCGTTGAGCAGTTCTTCGCGGAGATGGACGTCGTCCTGAACTAGTTCGATCCCACGAAGTCGTTAGCCCCTGAAATATTTGGAGAAGACACGTGACTACGCAAACGGACCCTCGTGCTCGCGAGACCAGCGCCGTTGAGGCCGCTTCTGCCCGCCCGGCCATGCGCCGGTCGGGCGGGAGCGGCCGGGGCCCGCGGAAGAACAGCATTTCCCGACGTGAAAACCGGGCAGGCTATATCTTCTTGCTGCCCTGGCTGCTCGGGTTCTTGGGCCTCACGATCGGCCCGATGCTGGTGTCCCTCTATTTGTCCTTCACCGACTACGACCTTTTCACGCCGCCGGAATGGGTGGGCCTGGATAATTTCGCCCGCATGTTTACTGAGGATCCGGTCTGGATCAAGTCGGTTCAGATCACCCTGCTTTATGTGCTCATCGGCACGCCGATCAAGCTGGCGGCGGCTCTAGCTGTGGCCATGCTGCTCAACTACCGCAACAAGGGATCCGGCTTCTTCCGTTCCGCGTTTTATGCGCCGTCCCTGATCGGGGCGAGCGTGAGTGTGGCCATTGTCTGGCGTGCAATGTTCGGCACGGATGGCCCGGTCGATAGCTCGCTGAGCGTCTTCGGCATCAACCTGGGCGGCTGGGTCGGTAACGTTGACTTCATCATTCCCATGATGATCCTGCTCGCTGTGTGGCAGTTCGGGGCACCGATGATCATTTTCCTGGCCGGGCTGAAAGAGGTTCCCCAGGAGCTCTATGAAGCGGCCGAGATGGACGGCGCTGGCCCCGTGCGCAAGTTCCGCAGCGTGACGCTGCCGATGCTCTCCGCCGTGATCTTTTTCAACCTTTTGCTCGAGATGATCGCGGCCTTCCAGGTCTTCGCGTCGGCGTACATCATCTCCAACGGAACGGGCGGTCCCGCCGGAATGACCAACTTTTATACCCTGTACCTCTATAAGCGCGGATTTGCCGACCTGCAGATGGGCTACGCCTCGGCGATGGCCTGGGCGCTGGTTGTTGTCGTGGCCGTCATCACCCTCATCCTGTTCAAGACTTCCAAGAGCTGGGTTCACTACGCGGGAGATAACAAATGAGCAATACCACCGAAGCGGTGAAGGGCGAGTACGTGCAGAACGCGCTGGCGCCCGTGCCTGGCCGGAGCCCCCGGCCCAAGCGCGGCGCCGTCAACACAGTCGTTTGGTTCGTTGTGCTGCTGGGGCTCACGATCGTCGTGCTCTACCCGCTGGTCTGGCTGTTCCTGGCCACCTTCAAGCCGGCCGGTGAGTTCGGTCAGAACCCCGGCATGTTCCCGCAGAACCCCACATTGGAGAACTACGTCAAGGTACTGGACGGGATCGCCGGGATCCCGCTCTGGCGTTTCTTCGCCAACTCCGTTTTTCTCGCCGTTATGAGCGTCGTTGGCACCATCGTCTCGTCATCGATGGCCGCATACGCCTTCGCTCGGGTGAAATTCATGGGACAGAAGATTCTCTTTGCCGCCATGATCGGCACCCTCTTGCTGCCGTTCCACGTGATCATCATTCCCCAGTACATCATCTTTCAGAAGCTTGACCTGATTGATACCTACGTGCCCCTGCTGCTCGGCCGGTTCCTGGCAACCGAGGCCTTCTTCATCTTCCTGATCGTGCAATTCATCCGTAACATTCCCCAAGACATGGATGAAGCCGCGCGCCTGGATGGCGCCGGGCATGCGCGGATCTTTTTTTCGATCATTTTGCCGTTGATTCGGCCGGCGCTCGTGACGACGGCCATCTTTACCTTCATCGGCAGCTGGAACGACTTTCTCGGCCCGCTTCTCTACGTGAACTCGCCGGAGCAGTATCCGCTGCCGGTCGCGCTGCGGCTCTACAACGACGCCACGAGCGGGTCGGACCTAGGAGCGACCTTCGCCGTCTCGTTCCTGGCGTTGCTACCCATTCTGATCTTTTTCATCGTGTTCCAACGGTTCCTCATTGCCGGTGTCGCGACGCAGGGTCTCAAGGGCTAGGTGACTGTGTCTGATCGACAGCTGCGTCGCGCAAAGCGCGCCTTCGAGCGAGCGGCAGAATCAGGAAGCGGTCCTACCCGGAATGAGGCTCTGCCAGTGCGGTGGCCGGGAGCGGCAAGGAAGTTCCCGCTGTTCGGCGAGGTGATGTTGGTCGGAATCCTCGTTGTGGTGGTGTCCCTCCCGATCATCACCCTGCCGCTCGCGCTGGCCGCCGGGGTGCGGCACGTGCGGCGCTTCCTCGCGTCGGACGATGCCAGGCTGTCCCTGTTCTGGGCCGACATCCGCTACGGGTTTGGCGCCAAGCTTCTGTTTGGTCTGGCGGTCTTGGGTTTGGCCGTCGTGCTGCTGCTCGACCTGGACCTGGCGGGCACCGGCGCGCTGCCGGGAGGTGCCCTTGTAGCAGTCGTCGGCTGGGTCGGCCTCGCCGCGCTGGCCCTCGTTGTGCTTGGCTATGCGGGGGCGTGGGCGCCGGGCATGACCGGCCGCACGGCGATCAGAGTGGGTATCGCCTCGTTGCGTGCCGACCTGGTTGGGGCCGCCTATCTGCTCTCGGCCGCCGGGTTCACGGTAATTGTCACCTGGCAGCTCGCACCGCTCATCATGCCGGCGCTCGGCTGCGTGGCACTGGCGATCGTGGCCATTCCCGAACGCCGCCCTGCACAGAGCACCGTGCAAGCGCTGCGCTGATCGGTCTTGTTTCCGGGACCGGCCTCATACGATTTGGTGGAGCATCGGCAATGAAAGAAGCATCGACCATAAAGACCGCGACTCTGTGAGCTGGGCGGGTACATGGCCACTGCTTATCAGCGCCGGCCAAGGCCGCACGCTCTCGATATTGCTGCCGTGGCACACAACAAAATAGGCAATGGTTCCACCTGGCACGGTTACTACATGTTCGCCGGCGGCCGTAACCCGCGCAGCGGCCTCCAGGAATCGCAGGCGACCGCGTACCCGAACGACATGCCGGTGTTCGACTACGACTTTCACGCCCTGATCGAAGCGACTGGCCGCGCCGCCGACAACATTCCTTCCTCGCCGCATTCGGTGACCGCCTCGCCGAAATGCCCTCGAGCTTGCCGGACGCCTTGCCTGTCGGTTTCCACGATCGCGAGACGCTGCGCTGGGCGCTGCGCAGTGATGGACAGAGCGCCTTCATCTTCGTGACGAGGCATCAACCCCACGAACCATTGCCGGAGCATCCCGGCGGCGGAAGGCACGTTCGTCGCACTCGCCAGCACCATCCAGAAGCCTGCTGCACGCGCTAGACGGCATTCAACTCGTCGAATGGTTCCGCTGGACCGAGAACACTGCGCAGTGAGTGCCAGCACCTCGATCGCCCAGGCGGTCATTCACCGTTAAACCGATATTTCACGTATTCGTGGTTGGCGGCATGCGTCTTGACAGGGACATGGTTCACGCATAACGTCGAAGGGAAAGCGATTTCCACGGAAAGGATTCAACGATGATTCCCAGCACGAAGACCATCGGCCGCGCTTCACTCGCGTTGGCCACGGGCGCGGTCCTGGCCCTCGGTGCACTCAGCGCCCCGGCAACCGCAGCCGGCCATAAGGACAAACCCGAGTCGAGCGTTCAACTGGAGCATCTGGATCGTGGGCTGGTCGGCTCCGCAACGTCAGAGGGGGTGTTTCTGAGCTGGCGGCTTCTGGGCGGTGAAGCAAACGGCGCGTCCGATACCGGGCTCACCGGCACGGACTTCACCGTCTATCGTGACGGTGAGCGCATCGCAACCGTTGCCGACAGTACCAATTTCCTGGATCCCGACGCGGTCGAGGGGGGCCGGTACGCCGTTGCAGCCGTCGTCGATGGAAGCGAACTCGACCGAAGCGAAGAGGTCACGCCCTGGTCAGAGGCTTACGCCGAGCTGCCGCTGCGCAAGCCGGCCGACGGTGTGACCCCGGCGGGGGAGACGTACACCTACTCCGCCAATGACATGAGCCTGGGCGACGTGGACGGCGACGGGCAATTCGAGTACATCGTCAAGTGGGACCCATCGAACTCCAAAGATGTCTCGCAGCGCGGGTATACCGGCAAAACATTCATTGACACCTATACGGCCGAGGGCACTCTGCTCCATCGCATTGATCTTGGTGTGAACATCCGTGCGGGTTCCCACTACACCCAGTTCCTCTCGTACGACTTTGACGGCGATGGGCGCTCGGAGATGATGTTCAAGACGGCTCCCGGGACCAAGACCATTTCATACGATAAGGATGGCAACGTCACCGGTGAGCGCTACGTCACGATGCCGAAGAAGGACGTTAAGGCCGGCTACAGCCACACAGACGACTACCGGATGAGCGCTCCGGACTACTACGACCACATGGTCGCAGTCTTCGAGGCCTGGCAGGACCACCCCGAGGTGAAGGCGGGAAACTGGCCCCAAACGCTGGAAGCGGCATTTGGAATTGACCAGCGTTACGACTACCCGCTCTCGCACGCGGATGCCGAGGCCACGACCGACTATTTCCTGGACGTATATGCCCCCGGCCGCAGTACCAACAACAAACTGCGTGAGTTCGAGGGCTTCATCGTCACCGGGCCCGAATATCTCACCGTCTTTGAGGGTGCCACCGGCGCCGAGCTGGAAACGATCCCCTTCGCAACCGCCCGTCACGACGACGGCTTGATCTGGGGCGACTACGCGATGTCCCGGATCGAACCCGGCAACCGAGTAGACCGGTTCCTGGCAGGAGTGGCCTACCTGGATGGCAAGCAGCCTTCCGCGGTCTTCGCCCGTGGCTACTACACACGCGCGACACTGGTTTCCTACAACTGGGATGGCAAGAAGCTCAAGGAAGTGTGGAACGTGGACAGCGGATGGACGCCGATGACCAATCCGTTCAACGACTCCCCGCACGGCAGGGATGGGACCGATCCTGAATTCGCCACCCTCACCACGCAGGGATTCCACTCCCTGAGCGCAGCGGATGTGGATGGTGACGGCAAGCAGGAAATCGTCTACGGCTCCGCCACGATCGATGACGATGGTTCCTTGCTCTACAGCTCCTTCGACGAATTGCCGGCGGGCAGTGCGGCACCTGGTGAGAGCGCACGTCTGGGCCACGGTGACGCAATGCACGTGACAGATATCGATCCGGCACGGCCGGGCCTGGAGATCTTCACTGTGCACGAGGGTGCCGCCGGTGCGCCATATGGTTACGCACTGCGCGACGCGGCCACCGGAGAGGTGCTCTACGGGGCCTATTCCGGAAGGGACACCGGCCGTGGCATGATCGGTGACGTCGACCCGAACGTCCCTGGTCTTGAAACCTGGGCGGTCGGTCTCTGGTCCGCTGGCGGGCAGAAACTGCCTTCTTCGGCACCGGGATCGAACATGAGCATACGGTGGGCCGCAGACATGACAACTCAAATCATCAACGGATCCGGCACTCAGACGCCTACGATCGACGACCTCGGCCGCGGACGCCTGCTGACGGTCGAGGGCGCTCGTACGAACAACTCGACCAAGGGAAATCCCAGCCTGGTGGCCGACGTCTTCGGTGACTGGCGGGAGGAACTGCTCGTTCGCACAATCGACAGTAGTGCCATCAGGATGTACCTCAGCACCGAGGTGACCGGACATAAGCTGACGACGCTCATGCACGACCCTCAGTATCGTGTTGAGATCGCCCGTCAAAATACGGCATACAACCAGCCGGCGTACACCAGTTATTACTTGGCTTCGGACATGGATTTTGCCGACGTGCCGGTGAAGTAGCCAGTATCTGGGTGACGGCATAGCGGCCACCCGTCGCTGTGCCGTCACGCCCGTCAGCGGGCAAACGCTTTCCCCAATTCGGTCCAAAGTATTGATTCGTCCTCGACGCGTCGATAGGCTGGCCGCAGTTCGCGCCGCTGAATCGGTTCAATCCTTCGGCGGTTTCGGCGCACTCTACTGCCGGATCAGCGATCAACACCCCGTTTTCAGTGCAGAAACCAGAAGGTGTGATGCCATGACTTCCCCCCACCCACTCACGCGCGCAACGCGTCCACTCCTCGTCGGAGGGGTGATTTTGGGCCTCGCCCTCGGCGGCGCTCCCGCCGTCGCCGCCGAGGTCCCGGATCCGGCGGCTTGGTCGTTTGACTTCGGCACTGCGGGGAGCCCAGTCGGTGAGGGCTGGACCGGAGTGTCCGAGTCCAACCGGTACACCGCGGAGGCCGGTTTCGGCATCGTTCCCGTGGACGGCATCGCGCCCGTCTCGCGCAATCGGACGGGTGCCACGGCCGACGCGGTCGCAAACGACTTCGTGCTGGCCACCGCCTGGGGTTTCGCCCTTGACGTTCCGAACGGAACGTATGCCGTGCACGTCTACTCGGGCGACCAGCTCACCGGTACCAGCACGACCAAGACGACTATCGCGTTGGAGGGTGTCGTTGCCGGCACTCTTCAGGCCCGGCAATCAGTGGCGGAGAGCACCTGGCAAGCAAGCGTCACCGATTCCCAGTTGACCATCGACATCACGGGCACCGGTTCTGGCGGCTACGTCAACGCACTCGTCGTCAGCAAGGTCGAAGCCCTGCCAGACCCGACGCCGACGCCGACGCCGACGCCAACGCCAACTCCTGAGCCCAGTTCGTCGCTGGAAGCGCCGGAGTCAGTGCGCATGTCGCACGTTAGCGCCGACGCCGTGTCGCTGCGCTGGAATGGAGTCAGCGGCGCCACCGGCTACGTGATCAGTCGGGCGGAGGCCATCGACGGCGAATACGCGCAGGTCGCGGAAACGAGCGGCGACGTCTACGTCACCAATGAAGCCGTCGACACGTCGACGCTCCACTACTACCGGGTACAGGCACGCGATGACGCCGGTCTATCTTCACCATCGGCCGCTACCGTCTCCTCACTGACCGGTGCGGTTCCGATACTGCCGGACAATGGCGTGCTCACCTTTGACCTCGGCAGCGGCGAGACCGCCCCCGGGGCGACGCGCCTGGACGCCACGAGCGCGTACTCGGCCTCGATGCGCGCGGGCTTCGTTGACGTCGCGGCCGTCACAGCCACCGACCGAGGCGGGGACGACGCTACGCGTTCGGACTTCGTCACCGTCGGTGACACCGAATTGATCGTCGACCTTCCAAGCGGCAACTACACAGCCACCCTGATCGCGGGCGACGCCGAGGGCGCCACGGACATTGCCATCACCGCAGAACGAATGATCAAGGTGCAGCAGACCGCGAAGGCGGCAGGCGCTTACCTGGAGATGTCCTTCAACATTGCCGTCGTCGACGGCCAGCTCAACCTCGAATTCGCTGGAACAGCAGCCAACCTCAACTCCTTCGTTCTCACCGCGCACAGTGCCCGCGAGGCAGGTATCGAACCGACTATCTGGGTCACCGGCGACTCGACGGCGCAGACATACACTTCCGGCTACGCACCGCAGGCTGGCTGGGGCCAGATGATCGAGCGTTTCCTGACCGATGACGTCACCGTGGAGAACAAGGCGATCGGCGGCCGCAGCGCGAAGAACTTCATCAGCCAGGGTCGGCTCGACGAGGTGCTCCTGGCCATTCGTCCTGGCGATTCCCTGTTCGTTCAGTTCGGTCACAACGACGCCAGCTACGGCGTCGATGATAGGTTCGCAGCCCCGGGCGACTACGCAGAGTATCTGCGCACCTTCGTGGACGGTGCGCTGCAGCGGGGCGCAACGCCCGTGCTCATGACGCCGGTGTCGCGACGGTCCTTCGACGCGAGCGGCGTGGCGAATGTATCCTTTCCCGAATACGTTCAGGCAGCTACCGGCCTCGCCACGGAAACCGGAACCGCTCTAGTCGACCTGTCAGCATCCAGCCGGTCGTACCTGAATGAAATCGGGCCGGAGGGGGCGCTTTCTGTGTACCTGCACGTGCCGGCCGGGGTCTACCCCGGTCGCCCGAACGGAACGGCGGACGACACCCACTTCCAGGAGTACGGCGCGATCCAGATGGCCCGCCTCGTCGCGACCGACGTCGCCGCCCTGGACATTCCCCTGGCCGATGCGATCGTCGCCGTCGAGCCGCCGGCATCAGTGCCCGCCTCGCCGGATGGACTAGTGGCCGGCAGCGTCTCGAACGCCGGAGCGCAGCTGACCTGGACCGCGTCGACGGGCGCGGACATCTACAAGGTGTTCCGCAAGGACGCCGACGCCGCAGATGACACCTACGCCCTCGTGACGACGTCAGCGATTCCGCAGGCCGCTGTGAGTGGCCTGGTCGAAGGCTCCTCCTATGATCTGCGGGTCGTTGCGGTGAACGGACGCGGCGACTCCGCCCCGTCGGATGTCGTTCGGGTCACGACCAAGGCGCCGCTGTACAAGTTTGATTTGCAGCTCTTGGGCAACGAACTCATGCCCGGCTACACGGCACTCGACCAGACGAGCCTGTACACACCCGAGATCGGGTGGGGATTCCTCGCGGTCGACGGGCTGGGTGGGCGTGACCGAGGTACAAACTTCGTTCCAGTGCCGACGGCATTGCAGCGGGACTTCCTGCTGCCGGGCGGTGCGGCGCACGAGCTCGTCTTTGACGTGCCAAACGGCTCGTATGCGCTCAAGGCCTACTACGGCGATCCGCTAGGTAGCGGCAGGCTGGGCCTGGTGGCCGAAGGTAAGGACTACGGCTCGGCCAACGCTGCCCGCGGTACGGTTGCCGAAAAGGTCCTGCAGCCGGTCCTGGTCACGGACGGGCAGCTGAACATCATCCCGACTGGATGGTTCAACGGACTGGAAATCACTCCACTGCTGATCGCACCGACGGAGCTGACGCTCGATGACATCACCATCGATGGCAGTGCCGTCGCTGTGTCGCTGCGCTGGCAGGGCACGGACGAAGCGGTCGGTTACCGGGTCTATCGCCAGAATGCCGATGCGACGGAGGCAGTAGTTCTGGGCGACGTCGCAGTTACCTCGTTTCGTGACACCACAGCGGATGTCGGCCTCGACTACTTGTACACGGTGGTCGCTCTCGACGCGGCCGGCGTCGAGTCCGTGCCGTCGAACACCCTCGAGCTGACCACGGTTGACGCCGACGTGGCGAAGGCGCCGGTTCCAGCCGGTCTGACGCTGGGTGAGGTGAATAAGAACGATGTGACGATCAGTTGGCAACCGTCAGAGGGCGCTCTGTTCTACCACGTCTTCCGAGCAATTCCGAAGTCGGACGGCTCCGTTGGTGATCTCGAGCTGATCGCGCGTGCGGACACGGCAAGATACACCGACACGGATGTTCTGACCACGGTCGAATACGGCTACGCGGTTGCGGCGGTCAATGCCGGCGGTATCTCGGAGAAGTCAGAGACGGTAACCTCGCCGGCCGTCACCACGCTGGTGCGACAGGCGGAGCGGCTTGACCGTTCGCCGGTTGCCGTGGCGAGCGACACCGGCGTATATCTCGGCTGGCGCATGCTCGGACTCGACCCGGATTCGATCGCTTTCAACGTCTTTCGTGACGGCGAACTGATCACGACTGAGCCGGTGACCGCCAGCACCAACTTGCTTGACGCCGACGGAAACGCGACCTCCAGCTACCGGATCAGCACCGTGGTCAACGGTGTCGAGCGCTGGGCGACCGACTCGTTCACCGTCTGGGATTCCCAGACGCTCGACGTGCCGCTCGACAAGCCGGCGGATGCTTATACCAAGGACGGTCAGCCGTACAGCTACCGCGCCGGTGACGCCTCGATCGGCGACGTCGATGGCGATGGCCAGTACGAGATCATCCTCAAATGGGATCCATCCAACTCCAAGGACAATTCCCAGCGCGGGTACACCGGCACGGTGTTTATCGACGCGTACGAGCTTGACGGTACCCGGCTGTGGCGGATCGACCTGGGTCAGAACATCCGGGCCGGAGCGCACTACACGCAGTTCCAGGTCTACGACCTGAATGGCGACGGCACCGCGGAGGTCACGCTGAAGACCGCCGACGGAACTGTCGACGGAACCGGCGTCGTCATCGGCGACGCGCGCGCTGACTACCGAAACTCGGGCGGCTACGTGCTGACCGGACCGGAATTTCTCACCGTTTTCAACGGCGCGACCGGAGCGGCGGTCGACACGATCGACTACACCCCGGCGCGCGGCGATGTCGGCGCGTGGGGAGATGGCTACGGCAACCGGGTCGACCGGTTCCTGGCCGGAGTGGCCTACCTCGATGGCGAGCACCCGAGCGTGGTCTTCAGCCGTGGTTACTACACCCGCACCGTACTGGCGGCCTATGACTTTGATGGCACCACCCTCACCCAGCGGTGGAGCTTCGACTCGGATGTCTCCGGAGACGAATATCAAGGCCAGGGGAACCACCAGTTCTCGGTGGCCGATGTCGATGGCGACCAGAAAGATGAAATCGTTTTCGGGTCCATGACCATCGACGACGACGGCTCGGTTCTCTACAACACCGACCTCGGCCACGGGGACGCGCTTCATGTCGGCGACCTGGATCCGTCCCGGCCCGGCCTCGAGGTGTTCGCTGCGCACGAGGAAGCACCGAGTGCGAAGGGTATCGGCGCTACCTTCCGCGACGCCGCAACGGGTGAGGTGCTCTGGTCGATCCCGGCGACGGTTGACACCGGACGCGCGGCGGCCGGCGACATCGACCCACGTCATGCAGGCGCAGAGGGCTGGGCGATCGGCGGAAGCGCAGCATGGAACTCGCCGACCGGTCAGCTGAGGTCTGCCTCGGGGGAGCTTGTTTCCGAAGATATCCCCGCGGCCAACTTCCTCACCTGGTGGGACGGTGACCTGCTTCGGGAGATCACCGATCACGACTGGGACGAGGCCACCCGTACCGGCGTGCCGACCGTCTCGAAGTGGAACTGGGAGACGAACTCGGTGGCACAGGTGTACCGGGCGACCGGCACGGTGACCAACAATGACACCAAGGGAACGCCCGCTCTGCAGGCCGATCTCTTCGGCGACTGGCGCGAAGAGATTATCACCCGTGTGGACGACTCGACGGCCCTGCGGATCGCCACCACGGTGGATCTGACCGATGAGCGGTTGCGTACTCTGCAGTCCGACCCGGTCTACCGATTGGGCGTCGCGTGGCAGAACACGTCGTACAACCAGCCGCCACACACCTCGTACTTCCTGGGCGAAGGAATGACGGCGCCGTCCGCGCCACACATTGCCTACACCGGTGCGGAACGACTCGGTGAGCTGGTGAACCCGGAACCCGATTTCGTGCCGGAGGCGGCCGACAAGAATGACCTCAAGAAGGGCAATGAAATTGACCTCGGGCTGAACAAGAAGAAACTGCCGCGCGGCGACTCCGAGGTGACGCTTCAGAATCTCGTTGCCGGCGAGTGGTTCTACGTGTATCTCAATGAAGCTGGACTGGGGTGGCACCACGCGTCAGCGGATGGAACCCTGGTGGTGACCACCCCGGCGAGCACAGGGCCGGGCGACAACACGTTCGTTGTTTTCGATGGCACGGGTGGGCTGCTCGGCTGGGACAAGGTCACGGTGAAGGGACCTCCTGCGGGCCCGCACGGGGGGATGCGAGCGATTTAATCGAGTGACCAGTACGCGGGCCCGGGCGATATTATCGGCCGGGCCCGCGTTTTGACCCGGAGGCCACCACGCTTAGGCCCGTGGCGAACCGCCCACGACGGCGTTGTGCAGCTGATCGCTGTCGAGGCCGAGTCGGGACGGACTCGCGATGTTCGTCAGCAGTACGAAACACAGGTCACGTTCGGGATAGATCCAGAATTCGGTGCCGGCCCAGCCGCCGTGCCCGTAGACGCGTTGCTCCAGCAGGCCGGGCGCAGCATGGCGCAGATTCCAACCAAGACCCCAATCCTGGCCAGCCTCTACCGGGTACGGAGCCAGCTTGGGCAGCCCCGCCGTGCATGGGCGCAGCATCGCCGCGACCGTGGCCGGGTGCACCACGTCGTCGCCACCACGCAGTAGCGCACTGCCGAGGGCGAGCAGGTCGTCTGCACGGGCGTACAGGCCAGCCCCCGGATGCCGCAGTTCCTGAAAAGCGGCATAGTCCAGTCCCAAGGCGGCCGCGTCCACAACCGGATGCGGGTTGCATGCGATATCGAAGGTGACTCCCGGCATGCCGGCGACCTCGGCCAGGTCGGCGAGCTCGGCATCGAGGCTGCGCCCGGTGGCGTGTTCGATGAGGGCCTGCACACCTGCGAAGGCGATGCTCGAGTAGCGCGTCATCGATCCGGCGGCGAAGTCGGCCGCCCCGGAGACGAGCGCGTGCTCGAGACCGCCCGGTGTCTCGAGTGGGGGCTCGGCGATTCCCGCGGTGTGCGTGAGCAGGTGCTGCAGGCGCACGGTGTCGGTGCGGTTCGCGCCGAAGGCTTCGAGGGCCTGCGCCACCGGCGCGGTCAGTGAGAGCTGTCCCTGCTCCACGGCGCGCAGGGCCACGAGTGCGACGAGCGGCTTAGTGATGGAGAAAAGCGGGTAGTGATCGGTGACGGTCGTCGAGCGACCGTTTTGCACCCCGAAGGCGTCGAGTTCGGCGACTCCCGCAGAAGTCGCGACACCGAGCACCGCGGTGGGCAGCCGTTTGCCGTTGATCTGGCGTCGCACCCAGTCGAAGGCATGGCCGTACGACGCCCGCGATGCTGCGCTTCCGTAGATGTCCGTGCCGGTCGTGTTGACACTGTTCGTGTTGTCACTGGTCACTGGCGTTTTCCCGTCGCGCACGGAGCATCCGCGCTCGCCATTCAGCCTATCGTGTAACGATACACGCCAGCGTACTATGCCGAATAACTGTCCTAGACGGTGATACGGACAATTTCGTGTAACGTTGCACGCGAGCAGAGGATGTAAGACTATGACCGCAGTCAGTATGCGCGACGTCGCCAGACTGGCCGGGGTGTCGGTGAGCACAGTGTCCAACGTTGTCAATAGGCCGGACGGGGTGGCGACCGAACTTGCCGCCCGGGTCACCGAGGCGATCACGCAACTTGGTTTCGTGCGCAACGAAGCGGCCAGGCAGCTGCGAACCGGGCGCAGCGAGACGCTCGGGCTCACCGTTCTCGACCTTTCCAACCCCTTCTTCGCCGCCATCGCCACCGGCGTTGAGCAGGCCGCCGCCGCGGCCGGCTATTCCGTGCTTCTGGCCACGAGCTCGTCAATACCCGGCCACGAGGCCGACACCCTCGACCTGTTCGAACGGCACCGCGTCGATGGCGTGCTGGTCGCGTCGGCCGGAAACATGCTCGAACGGCTCGACCAGTTGCGCCAGCGCGGAATCCCCGCTGTGCTCATCGACAGCCTCGACGACCGTGGCGCCTTCTCCTCCGTCTCAGCGAACAACGTGACGGGCGGACGACTGGCCGCCCGTCACTTGATCGAGAACGGACGAACGCGACTGCTCTTTGTGGGCGGCCCGCGAGCGGTCTCCCAGATGCGCGATCGCCTCGAGGGATGCCAGGAGGCAGTGCTCGCCGCGCGGGGCGTGACCCTCGACGTGAAGTGGACGCAGACCCTCTCCGCCGAGCTCGGGCTATCGATCGGTTCCGAGCTCGCCGACCGGCCAGTGCATGAGCGACCGGACGCTGTCTTCGCGGCGAATGACATGCTCGCGCTCGGCCTCATTCAGGGACTCGTTCGTGGTGGAGTGCGGGTGCCGGAGGATGTAGCCATCATCGGCTATGACGACATCGTCTTCGCTGCTGCGGCCGGCGTGCCGCTCAGCTCCGTGCGCCAGCCCAGTCGTGCCATGGGGGAGCGGGCCGCCGCGACCCTGATCGACCACCTGCGCCACCCCGCCGAGTATCGCCCGCGCGCGGTGACCTTTGAACCCTCCCTCGTGGCTCGGGCCTCGAGCGGTGCCCGGCCAGCGGCATCCGTTCTCTGAAGCGCCCTCATACGAGACGCCCCCATATATAAGGAGCACCAGATGCAGGACACCGCAATGGTTGGCAACGGGCTGACGCAGGCGACAGGGGTGCCGTCTGTACTGGCGGGACGAAGCACCGCGCTGCTGATTCTCGCGCTCGGCCTGCTGGGGGCGATCTGGCCGCTCACGATGGACCTCTACCTTCCCTCGTTTCCGCAGCTCGGGGAGGAATTCGGCACTACTCCGGCGATGGTGCAGCTGACCCTCACCGCCGCGTTCATCGGTATGGGACTGGGGCAACTCATCGCCGGACCGATCTCTGATGCCATCGGTCGCAACCGCCCGCTCGTGGTTGTGGTCGTGCTGTATGGCCTCGCATCGATCACCTGCGCCCTGGCACCCACGATCACGCTTCTGATTGGCGCCCGGTTTTTGCAGGGTATGGCCTCGGCCGCCTGCGCCGTCATCTCGATAGCGATCGTGCGTGATGTCGCCTCCGGTGACCGGATGCTCATTCTGCTCGCCCGGCTCTCGCTCATTTCGGGCGTATTCGTCGTGGGGTCGCCCGCCCTCGGCGCGCAGCTGCTCACCTTCATGGACTGGCGTGGCCTGTTCTGGAGTCTCGTCTGCTACGGACTGCTCCTCGTGGTGATCGTGACGACCGTGCTGCTGCGTCACGAAACGAATTCGCCGACCCGGCGAGCGCTGCGCCAGACGGTTCGCCTGCGTGACGACTATCTGGCGCTCGCCTCCGACGGCCACTTTCGCTCCGTCGTGCTTGGCGGCGGCCTGTTGTTCGGCGGCATGATGGCGTATATGGCGTCGAGTTCGTTCGTGTTCCAGGACGTCTTCGGGCTCACCGCGACCGGGTATGCGATCGTATTCGGTACCCACGGTGCCCTCATGATCGTGGGCGCCCAGGTCGGCGCCCGGCTCGCCCGCGCGTTCACGGCCCGGCGCGTCCTGTTTATCGGGCTGACCGGGCTCGTGACCTGCGCTGTGCTGCTGCTCGTGAGCGTGGCGCTGATTCCGCAGCTCGGTTTCTGGGGGTTTCTCGGCCCGCTGATGGGGTTCACGACGGCTTTCGGGCTCGCCAACCCGGCGCTGGGCGCTGTGGCCCTCGGGCCGCACGGTACTCGTGCAGGCACGGCGGCATCCGTTCTGGGCGCCTCAAACATGAGCTTCGCGGCCGGCCTCGCGCCCCTCGCCGGTCACTTTGGTGTTCAAACGCCCCTGCCGACCGCAGCGATTATGGTGGTCGCCGTGTCGCTCGCCGCCGTGGTGTTCGTCAGGGGATTTCGCCCAGCGCGCGGGAGCAATGTCGGGGATGTCCCTTCTGTGTCAAGCGGTGGGCATGAGTCCATTTGCGCGGGAGCGTCGAGTGATGATAAACAAGACAAAACAGCGGGACAACGCTTTCCCGTTGACGGAGATCAAAGACGATTGCCCAGGAGGTATTTCTTGAACCACAACCCTGATCGCGTCAAGCGATGATGCAATACGGCGGCGACTACAACCCCGAGCAGTGGCCGGAAGAGGTGTGGCCGGACGACGTCGCACGCATGCGTGAGGCTGGCGTCACGATGGTGAGCCTCGGTATCTTCGCCTGGTCGCGGATTCAACCGGCCGAGGGGGTTTTCAATTTCGGCTGGCTCGATCGCGTGATCGACCTGCTGCACGAGGGCGGCATCGCCGTGGACCTGGCGACCGCGACGGCTTCTCCGCCGCCCTGGGCCTCGGCCATCTACCCGGAACTGCTGCCGTCTGATGAGAACGGCGCGGTGTACTGGCCGGGCAGCCGCCAGCAGTTTGCACCGACCTCGCCGGTGTACCGGCGGCTCGCCGCGGAGTTGGTGACCCGGCTCGCCGAACGTTACGCGGCGCATCCGGCCGTCACGATGTGGCACGTCAACAACGAATACGGCTGTCACCTGAACCTCGATTACTCCGACGCCGCCCGCGACGCCTTCCGCGTCTGGCTCGAGGACCGCTTTGGCACGATCGCCGAGCTTAATGAAGCCTGGGGCACCTACTTTTGGTCGCAACGGTACTCATCGTTCGCCGAGGTCTTTCCGCCGCGCAAGGCCCCATACAGCCATAACCCGGCCCAACTGATCGATTTTCGGCGGTTCACGTCGGACGCCCTGCTCGAGTGCTACCTGATGGAAAAACGCATCATCCGGGCGAGCGGGGCCACCCAGCCGATCACGACGAACTTCATGGGCGCGTTCAAGCCGGCCGACTACTGGCGGTGGGCGCAGGAGATGGACGTCATCACCGACGACTGCTACCCCGACCCGAACGACCCGGAGAGTTTTCGGGCCGCGGCCTTCCAGCGCGACCTGATGCGCTCGCTCAAGCCGCACGTTCCCTGGTTGCTCATGGAGCAAGCGAGCAATGCGCTGAATTGGCGGCCGACGAACGCGCCCAAGGCGCCCGGGCAGATGGCTGCCCTCAGCATGCAAGCCGTCGCGCGCGGTGCCGACGGCATCCTGTTCTTTCAGTGGCGTCAGTCCCGGTCGGGGGCAGAGAAATTTCACTCGGCCATGCTCCCGCATGCCGGAACGGACACCCGCACCTGGCGTGAAGTCGTCGCGCTCGGCGCGGAGCTCGGGGATCTCCCCGACCTCCCCGTCGGCGCCCGTGACGCCACGGTCGCCATCGTCTTCGACTGGGAAAACTGGTGGGCGATCGAAAGCCCCGATCACCCTGTGGTGCTCGATTACCTTGCGCTCGTGCAACGCTGGTACGCGGCTGCCCACCGGCAGCACGTGCAGGTGGACCTGGTGCGGGCATCCGCTGATCTGACCGGCTACCGGCTCGTTATCGCGCCGCAGCTGTATCTGCTGCGCGACGACGGCGCGGCAAATCTGAGCGACTTCGTTTCGTCCGGCGGGCAGCTATTAATGACCGCGTTCAGCGACGTGGTTGACGAATTCGACCGCTTTCGGCCCGGCGGTTACCTCACCCAGCTCGGCGGTCTGCTGGGCGTCGGCGTCGAGGATTTCGGCGCGCTGGTGCCACCCGATTCCGCGGGACCTGGCCAGTCGCAGGCGCCGATCAGCTCGCCCGCAGGCGAAATTGTCGGCACGTTGCTGGCCGAGGAGATCCACGCCAGCGACGCGACGATTGTCGGCACCTTCGTGGGGGGCCGTCTGAACGGGCGACCCGCTTTCACCGTGAACTCCGTCGGGTCGGGTCGGGCGTGGTATCTCGCCACGATTCCGGATGCTGTGGGAACCGGCAGTCTGCTGGCCTACCTGTTCACGGAAGCGGGTATTGACCCGGTGCTTGCTGGCCTGCCGACCAGTGTCGAGGTGGCCCGGCGTGGCGACGTCGTCACCGTGATCAACCACGACAGCACGCCGGTCTCCGTGACCGTCGTCGGCACCGACCTGCTCACCGGCGAGAACGTCGAGAGCTTCGTGCTTCCGGCATTCGGCTACCGGTTTATTCAGTCACCCGAAGTGTCCAGGGAAGCATGACTAAGAGCACAACGACCACCGAGTGGACCCTCTCCGGATTCGGCGATGAGATCAGCCCAGACCCGGTGGTACAGATCGCCGTGCTGCAGGCGCTCGGAGCCCGTCATATCGAGGTGCGGAGCGCCTGGAACATTAATATCGTGGACCTGAGCGAGGCTGAACTGACGCGTCTCGACACGATCCTGCGGGCCGGCGGCATGGGCGTCTCGGCCATCGCATCTCCCATCGGCAAGGTGGACGTGAGCGAGCCCATAGCTGTGGAGGTCGGGCGGCTGAAACGTGCCATCCGGGCCGCGCAGGTGCTCGGTACCCGATACATTCGTATTTTTTCCTTTTATCGAGCAGAAGGCACGACACCCGAATCCATCCGCGACGCCGTGATGGTGCACATGCGCGCCCTCGCGGCCGAGGCGGAGAAAAGCGGGGTGATCCTCCTGCACGAAAACGAGAAGGACATCTTCGGCGACATTCCCGACCGGGTGCTTGACATCGTGCAGAGCGTGAACTCCCCGGCACTCAGGCTCGCCTGGGATGCCGCGAATTTCGTGCAGGTGGGCGTCAAGCCATTCACCGAGGGCTACGCCAAACTGCGGCCCTACCTGGAGTATCTGCAGGTGAAGGATGCCCGCATGAGTGATCAGCAGGTTACTCCGGCCGGGGAGGGTGACGGTGAGATTCAGCAGACGATCAATGCGCTTCGGGACGACGGTTTCGACGGTTTCGCCTCGCTCGAACCCCACCTGGCCGACACCCACCAGCTCGGCGGATTCTCCGGTCCGGTCGCGTTCGGCGTGGCCGGACGTGCCTTCGATCGCATGCTGCTTGAAGCCGGGGTCGGTACAAAATGAGCGCGCCGGTTCTGCGCGTGGCCATCGTGGGCTGCGGAGTCATCGGCCGACAACACGCCAGCGTCGTGGCCGCCAATCCCGACCTTGAACTCGTCGTCGTCATTGATCCGCTGCCAATGGTGGGCACGGCGCTCGCTGATTCGGTGCGGGCCGACGGGCATCCGCGGCCAGAGATCTACGCCGACCTGGCCACCGCCCTGCTGCACGAGGCCATCGACCTCGTGGCCATTTGCACACCGAGCGGGCTGCACGCTGCGCTCGCCGTGCACGCCCTCGAGGCCGGCGCGCACGTCATCATCGAGAAACCGATCGACGTCGACCTCGCCAGCGCCCGTGCCGTGATGAGCGCGGCGGATGCTGCCCGGTTGCGCGGGCAGGTCACCTCCGTGATCAGCCAGCACCGGTTTGACGCCGGCAGCGTGGCTGTATCGCGCGCCATCGAGAGCGGCCGGTTTGGCCGGGTGACGTCGGCGGTAGCATCGCTCGCGTGGTGGCGTGCCCAGGACTACTACGATTCAGGGGACTGGCGCGGAACCTGGGAACTCGATGGTGGTGGTGCAGTGATGAACCAAGGCGTGCACACCATCGACCTGCTGCTCTGGTTTCTCGGCACGCCGGTCGAGGTGCACGCCCACACCGCGCTCTCGGCGCACGAACGCATCGAGGTCGAGGATACCGCCGTGGCCACCGTGCGCTTTGAGTCCGGTGCCCTCGCCGTCATTCACTGCACCACGGCCGCCTACCCTGGCCTCACCGCGAGGCTGCAGGTGCATGGCGATCGGGGTTCTGCCGTTCTCGACAACGATCGACTGTCGTACTTTCATGCCGCCGGGGATGACGCCGAATCCGGCTCGTCGTATGGTTTGGCCGGGCTCGGCAATCAAGCCGCCGAGGAGGTAGGGGAGCGGGAGTCCTCCGAAAATACCAGCGGGGCCGACGATCTGCAGTCGGCTCACCAGCGCCAGTACGCCGACGTCGTCACGGCGATCAGAAGTGGTGTGGAGCCGGTCGTCGGAGTGCGGGAGGCGGCATCCGCTCTCGCACTGGTTCGTGCCATCTACGTCTCGGCCACGGTGGGCCGCGCCGTGGATTTCACGGACGTTCTGAACGGATCGTATGACGAGATTGTCGCGGTGACCGGCCCAACGCGCTAGTCGCCCAGGGCTGAGTTTCGGTGCGCACGGTCTCTCCGGAGACCACGGCGCGCTTGATCGCAAGCTGAAGATAGTGATCTTGCGCGGCCTCGGCGAGGCTGTATACCGCGGGACCACCCATCACGTGGTCGCTCATACCCACGAGCAGGGCGGCGATCGAGAGCTCGTCGTCGGCCAGTCGGGCCGGGGCGAACTCGTTCACGTAGGTCCACTCGTCGCCGAGGGTGAGCCCGCGCAGAAATAGCCCCTCGTGGTTGCCGGCGCCGCCGGCGGATACTCGGGTGATCCCCCGATGCAACGGCGCACCGTTCCGATCCAGGGTGCGCACCTGTTCGTCGCGCAGTTCGCCGCGGTCGCCGCGAACCAGCATGCTGTGTGACCGAAGCCATGATCGGTACTGGTCGGAGCTGAAGTCGTAGCACCCGAGGCGATCGCCGAAATCGAGCCGCGCGCTCGTGTGAGTTTCGTTCAGCAGGTGCTCCGCGTGCGGGTCACCCGCCCTCGTGGGGCCGGCGACGAGCGGGGCAACGCGCTCGTGCGCCGTGATCGTGGCGTTCTCGAAACCGATTCCGAGTATCCGTCGCAGCACGCTCATGCCGTGATAGTCGTGGCAGACGGAAACGGATGCCTCACCCACTGTTCCCAGAATCCCTGACCGGGCGACCGCGATTTGGCTGGTCAACAGCGGCTCCAGGTGATACTGCTCGGCCACCTGAATGAGGGCCCCGTCCTGCACGAGGTCGAGCAGCGGGAGGAGTGATGGAATGTCGGGAGCGGGCGGGGTCTCGGTGAGTACGGGAATTTTGCGGCGAGCGAGCTCGGTGATGAGCTCTGGGGCATCGCTCGGCATCACGGCCACGACCACGAAGTCGGGGGAGCAGTTGCCTAGCAGTTCTTCGACGGTACCGAAGGTGGGCACGTTCCAGTCTGCCTCGATGGCACGCACTGTGGCGGCGCGTCGCGCGACGACCCCGCACACGCGAAAGTACTCCGGTAATTCACGGGCCACGCGCAGGAACGCTACGGCGCGAAACCCGCCACCTACAATCGCAAAGATAGCCGGGGCATTGGGTATCTGTCGGGGGATCATCCGGCTCAGTCTGACAGCAAGTCCGATGCAAGGAAAGCGTTTGCCCGAAGAGTAGACTCGCCCTAGGCTTGATTGTGCGCACTTCCGGGTCGTGGCAGTCAACGACGATGAACACGAAGGTAAAAATTAAGCATGAACCCTCAGTCCGGGTCTGACCTGAATCTCATTCACACGGCGGAATCCGAGGTGAGCGTGACTTGGCGCGGCCAGCCGCTTATGACATATACCTACCGCGCCACCGACGCGCAGATGGAATCTCCGCGCCCGTATGTGCACCCGGTGTACACGTTCGGCGGCAATCTCGTGAGCTTGCTGCGCCCCCACGACCACGTTTGGCACAAGGGGATCACCTGGTCGCTGCCCAACTTCGGTGAAGACAACTTTTGGGGCGGAGTCACCTATCGACGTGACGGCGGCTACCAGCAGTTGCCCAACAACGGCAGCATGACCCACGACGCCATCGTCGACACGACCGTCGACGACGCTCAGGCCTCCTTCGCTCACGACCTGATCTGGCGCAGCCAAACCGGTGACGAACTCGTGCAGGAGCGCCGCCGACTGACGGTGTCCATTGCAGACGTGCCAGACGCCTGGGTACTGCGCTGGGACACCGAGATGACTAACGTCTCCGGGATATCCGTTCGGATTGGGTCGCCGACCACCGAGGGCCGGGACAATGCCGGGTACGGCGGTCTGTTTTGGCGAGGCCCACGCTCGTTCACCGACGGCACGCTCTTTGGCCCGGACGGGACCGGCGGCGAGGAACTTCGCGGCACTCGGCATGAGTGGCTTGGCCTCACCGGACACAACGATGCGGCCACCGGATTCTCGTCGATCGTGATCGTGGATGAACGTGACAACCTGCGCCACCCGCCGCAGTGGTTTGCCCGCAGCGAGAACTACGGTTGTCTTAACCCCGCGCCGTTCTTCAGCGAGGAATACGATTTCGCGCCGGGGGAGACACTGAAATTCTCCTATGCCGTCGTGATTGCCGACGGCCAGGCCGAAGGTGATCGGGCCACCGAGTTGGCCGGCGCCGGCCGCCGAGTCTTGCGAGGAAAAGCAACGGCGTGAGCGCCCTGAAACGTTAAGTGGCGGGCGGGCGATGCCGCAGCGTCCGCTCGCCGAATGCGTACCATCTGGGCCAGTGGCCGGGAAGGCCAACACGCACGGAATCGGCCTCTGCACGGGCGTGCGCGTCGGCCGAAACCTGCGCCAAGGCCGCGGCTCAGGCCGAGGTTCGAACGAGCCGCTGCACCTCACCGAGCTGCTCCACGACGGCAGCACGGAACGCGGCAGAGGCGCTGACGTGCGGCGGAAAGACGTCACCCAGGGTGAAGAATCGGTCAACGAGGGCGGCCGGCCCTGTCACCGCGGCATCGTCGGACCCGACGGCTCGCTGCAGGCGGGCGGCCAGCGGGTCGTCGAGGGTTGGGCCATCCGTTTGAAGAGTGGATGCGACGAAGGTGATCCAGGCGGCCACGGTCAAGGCGAGGCCGGCGGGCGTGTGGCCGGCATTCAAGCGGTCCCAGGCCGTGCCCAGGATACGGGCGGGCAACTTCTGGGAACCGTCCATGCCCACCTGCAACGTCGTGTGCGGCAGGTTCGGGTTGGTGAAGCGCTCGAGAACGCTGTCGCGATACTCCTCAAGGTTGAGTCCGAAAGGCACGTCGAGGGTCGGCAGGATGTCTGCGTCAATCGTGCGGCGCGCTACCGAACGAAGGGCCGGGTCCGCAATCGCCTGCGCGATGGTTGCATACCCCTTGAGAGCTCCGAGGTAGGCGAGCTGGGTGTGCGTTGCATTGAGTATGCGCAGTTTGGCCCGCTCGTACGGAGTCACGTCGGTGGTCAGGATCGCTCCGGCCAACTCCCAGGCGGGCCGCGGCCCGGCGAAATCGTCTTCGATGACCCACTGCATGAAGGGCTCGGCCACGACGAGAGCTTCGTCGCGAAGTCCCAGCAGCGCAAACGCCTCGGCCCGGTCGCCCGGCGTCGTCGCCGGGGCGATGCGGTCGACCATGCTCGAGGGAAAAGAAACGGATGCCGCGAGCCACGCCAGCAGATCGTCGCGCCCCGCGCCCGGCGCCAGCGCTTCCACGAGCGAGAATACCAACGCCCGGGTCAAGGCGCCATTGTTGACGAGGTTGTCGCAGGAGAGCACCGTAAACGGCTCGGCGCCCCGGCGGAACCGCCGGGCGAGGCCGCGAACGAGCAGCCCGATCGGACTGCCGGAGGCCGGCAAATCGCCCTCACCGTCGAGCTCTCGCCCGATCAGAGCCAGGTCTTGTTGCACGACCGGAAGGCTCAAGTCGATGCTGCCGCCGGCCCGCAGGTAGCCCTTTTCCGTGATCGTCAGCGTCGCAATGTGGGTCGTCCCCTGCGCAAGCGTGGCGGTGACCTTCTCGGAGTCCCGAGCCGGCCAGGCGACGTCGCGAACCGTGCCCACGATGCGGAGCGCGGTCGCGGTGGCGCCCTTCTGCAACACGCCGTAGAGGCAGTCCTGCGGTTGCAGCTGCCGGACCACGGAATCGGTTCGCCCGGTGACACCGAGGATTCCCCAACGGGTGTCGCCCGTGGCCGCGGCGGCGTCTTCGGTGAACACGGCCTGATGCGCTCGGTGGAAGGCCCCGATTCCGAAGTGCACGATGCCGATGGTGAGAGCGGCCGGGTCGACGCGCGGGCCAGTGGCTCCCCCCGGGTGAACGCCAGCAATGTTCTCGAGCGACAGTCGTTCTGTTGTGTCAGTCTTCACGCGAGTCCTTGACCTGGGCCACCAGCTGGGTGGGATTGATGAAACGGAGGGCGATGATCAGAATCAGCAGCATCATCGCCGTGTAGATCACGCCCATCGAGGAGATGAGCTGTCGGGCCTCACCGCCACCGGCGCTCGTCATGGCCCGGTAGATGGCGACCACCAGGGTGTCGGAGGTCGGACCGGATACCAGGAAGGTGAGGTCGAACATGCCGACCGTTCGAACGAGAACGAGGATGCTGGCGGCGAGGATTCCCGGGATTAGAAGGGGAGCCAGGATCTTCGTGAAGACCCGATACATGCTGGCCCCGCACATGCGGGCAGCATTCTCGATTGACGGGTTGATCTGCTCGATGAACGGCGTCATCGTGATGATCACGAACGGCACGGAGGGCACGAGGTTCACCAGGATGACGGCGAGCACGGTGCGGCCGAGGCCGAAGTTGTACATCACGGTGGCCAGCGGAATACCGAAGGTGATCGGCGGAATCAGGATGGGCAGCAGGAACAGCAGCATCACGAGCTTCTTGCCGGGAAAGTTACTGCGGGCGAGCACGTAAGAGGCCGGCACCCCGATGATGACCGAGATGACGATCACGGAGAAAGCCACCAGAAGCGTGACCCCGATGATGTGCGCCAGGTCGAATCGGGCCCAGGATTCCTGGTACCAGCCCAGGGTGAAGTTCTCCGGCAGCCAGGTGTTGAACCAGGGCTTTCCGAGCGAGTCTACGAGCACACTGAGCACGATGCCGAACAGAAAGATGAAGAACGCGGCGATGCCAAACCAGACGAACCAGGTTCCCGGCGAGGCCGCCAGGGACTTCTCCCCGGGAGCCAGCTTGCCGCGATTGCGGTTCTTGACGATGTTGACCACTTCGGTGGGTGGAGCAGCCTTGAGCCTTGAGTTGGACATCAGCCCTTCCCTCCCGTTGAACCCTTGTAGAGGAAGGAGCGGCCCAGGAACACGAACGCGATCACAATGAGCTCCACCACCCCCATCATGATTGCGATCGTGGAAGCCATGCTGTAATCCAGCTGCTCCGAGAACGCCCGGTACGCCATCAGCGCGAGCACCCGGGTCTCACCCGAGGCGTCACCGACGAGCCGGGCCGAGGGAAACACACTGAAGGCGAGCACGAACGTGAGGATGAACGTCGTCGCCAGTCCGGGCGCGAGCAACGGCAGCGTGATTCGTCGGAAGCGCTGCTTCCAGTTAGCGCCGAGGGTCTTCGCCGCAGCTTCGAGCGAGGGATCGATTCCAGAGAGATACGACGAGATCAGCAGGTACGCGAACGGAAAGCCGGAGATGATCAGCGACAGCATCACACCGAGGTAGTTGTTGACGAGCTGGAGCGGCTGGTCGATGATGCCGTTTTCCAGCAGGAACCGGTTGAGCCAGCCCTGACGCCCGGCAAAGATCAACAGGCCCTGCGCGGTGAGCACGGTACCCAGCGTGATCGGCAGCACGAGCAGGGTCTGCAGCATCCGCTTGCCCCGGAATTTGCTGCGGAGCTTGAATGCGATCGGGATCGAGACGAGCACGTTGAACAGCGCGGCGGGTAGGGCGAGCCGCAGCGTGATCCAGACGGAGTCAAAGATGAACGCATCCCTGAAGAACGCCACGTAATTGGCGAAGAGTCCGCCGCCCCACTGCTCCTGGGTGGCGGCGAGTGGCTGGAAGGTGAGCCCGATGCCGTAGGCGAACGGGTATACGAATAGCAGGAGCGCGAACACGATGGCCGGCGCGAGCAACAAGAGCTTCGTGTCGACTCCGCGTTCGGCCAGCCGGTGTTTGAGGCTGGCCGAGCCCCGGGCCCGCGAGCCCGTATTGGTCGCGGACGTCATCATCGCACCGCCGAGAGTTCCCGGGGCGCGTCGACTCCGTCGAGGCTCGTGCGGTAGACGAGCGCCCGGGACGGATCGACGGTGAGCTGCACGGTCGAACCGGGAACGAGCGCGGTGTAGGCGTGCACGAAAAGATTCTGGCCCTGGGTGGTCGTGACCTCGACCGCGAACTCGCGCCCCTGGTACTCGACGACGTTGACGGTGGCCTGAACTGTAGCGCGACCGGGCGGTGTATCCGGCCCGACCACGACAAGGTCGGAGGGGCGGATGGCGACGCGAACCGTGTCCCCGACGGCCGCCGGCTGGGCGAGGGTGGCCATGATCGAGATGCCACGGCCGGAGACTCTGGCGAGATCGCCCACGACCGATTCGACCTCGAGGTCGACGATGTTGCGGTAACCCATGAAATCGGCGACGTGCCAATTGGCGGGGTTGTCGTGCAGCTGCTCCGGCGTGCCGACCTGCTGCACCCGGCCCTCCCGCAGAACCACGAGCCGGTCGGCGAGGGAAAGAGCCTCTTCCTGGTCATGGGTGACGTAGATGGTGGTGAGTCCGAGGGACTGGTGCAGGCGACGAATCTCGGTGCGCATCTCGAGGCGCAGCTTGGCGTCGAGGTTGGAGAGCGGCTCGTCCATGAGAACGAGGCGCGGTTCGAGCACGACGGCGCGGGCGATGGCAACGCGCTGCTGCTGGCCGCCGGACAGCTGGCCTGGCAGTTTCTTCGCCTGTTCCTGCAGCTTCACCAAGGCCAGGCCCTCAGCGACCCGCCGGGCGATCTCGGGCTTGGGCAGGTTGCGCATCTGCAACCCGAAAGCGATGTTCTTCTCCACGGACAAGTGGGGGAACAGCGCGTAGTTCTGGAAAACCATGCCGAAGTCGCGCTTCTCGGACGGCAGCACGTCGATGCGCTTGCCGTCGATCAGGATCTCACCGTGTGTCAGCGGGAGGAGTCCCGCGAGGCAGTTGAGTGCGGTGGACTTGCCGCATCCCGACGGTCCGAGCAGGGCGATGAATTCGCCCGCCCGAACCGTGAGATTCAGGTCGACCAACGCATTCTGGCCGCCGAAGCTGCGACCGACGTTCTTCAGTTCGAGGGTGTCAAATGTATTGGTCGACCGTGTCATGAGTTACTTCGCCTCAAATTTTCCCGAACCGACTTCGCGGTCCCAGATATCAAATGCCTGCACCAGTGCGGCAGGCTCGAGCGGAGTTGTCTTGGGCATCTCCTCGATCAGGTCGTCGTACCAGTCGCGGCCGAACTCGGCGATGACGTCCTGGCTGGCCTGGGGCGCCTTGTCGAGCGTGGCGCCCTCGATGGCCGGGCCGGGGTAGAAATAGCCGGTGTCATACGCCATGGCGTTGGTCTCGGGCGTGAGGATGTCTTGCAGCAGTAGCAGGATGGCGGACATTTTGTCAGCGGTCTGGCCCTTCGGAACCACGGCGTAGTGGGCATCCGTTACCCAGGTGAAGTCGTCGAACGGGGCAGCTTCGATGCTTGCGGGCATTTTGGCCGTCGCGCGGGGTTCGATGTCCCAGCCGGTCGTGGTGGGGATCATGGCCCAGGTGCCGTCGGCCATATTGGTAATGACCTGGCCGGTACCGGTGGGGTAGTTGTCGATGGTGAGGCCGAGTTCCTTCAGGTAAGCCCAGGTCTTGTCCCACCCGTTCACGGGATCGGTCGGGTCGGAGTCGCCGAGGATGTACGGCAGGCCCTGCAGGAAGGTGCGGCCGGGGCCCGAGTTGGCCGGGCGGGCGTAGCCGAACTTGCCGGGGTTGGCCTGCGCCCAGGCGAGTACCTCCTCCGGGGTGGTGGGAACGTCGGTTACCACGGCGGGATCGTACTGCAGTAGCGGGCCGGACGGGTAGTACGTCGTGACGACGCCGAAGCCCTCGGCGAGCTTCTGCATGTTGGCGGCGGGCTCGATGTAATCTTCCTGGTTCGACAGCCGGTCGCCGTAGTCGGTGACAAGCGGAACCCAAAGGTTCTGGCCGATACCGGCAGACAGTCCGTCGGTTCCGGTCATGACCATGTCGATGGACAAGCTTCCACTGTCGACCTGCGGCTTGATGGAACCCACGAGGTCCGGCGCGCCGGCGCTCTCCCAGGTGACCGCGGAGATCACGTCGGGGTTTGCCGCCACGAAGGCGTCGACCATGGGACCGGTGAGCTTCTGGTTGCCGGCCACGTCGAGAATGTTCAACGTCACGGGGGCCGATGGCTTATCGGGCACATCGGAGGCGTCGGCCACCGGTGTGGCCGGTGCTGCGCCGGAGTTCGGTGCGGTGCACCCCGTGAGAACGAGGGCTGCCACGGCGACTGCCGCTATGACATAGGTGCGGGTGAAAGCTCTCATATCGATTTCATTCCTTCTGTTCAAACCAAACGGCTGCGTTTGGAAGATGGGGCCAGTGCCGATTGAGTGGATGACGCCGGGCCGGCAGGCACGACGCCGGTGGACTGCCGCACGACGAGTTCGACCGGGATCTCGAGGTTGGGGCGTGGCCCGGCTGAACGGCCCAGAACGGTGTCGAGTAGCGCGTCGACGCTCGCGCGCCCCATCTGGATCCGGGGAAAATCAACGGTCGTGAGGTTGGGCCAGACCAGGGTGGACATTGGCACGTTGTCGAATCCGGTGACACTGATATCGGCTGGCACGTTGATGCCGCGGTGCCGCAGCCGATCGACGAGCCCGGCAGCGACCAGATCGTTGAAGGCCACGATGGCCGTGGCGCCGCTCGCGAGGGCGAGGTCAGCCGCCTGGGTTCCGCCGGAGAACACCGGCGAAAAGTTGCCCAGTTCGATCAACTCGATATCGTTGGACTGTTCGGCGAATTCGCGTAGCGCTAGGTCGCGTTCCTGGTTGGACCACGAGGTGATCGGGCCTGCCGCGTAGGCGATCCTGCGGTGACCGAGCGCCACGAGGTGCCGCATCACGGCGCGGGCTCCGCCGCCGTTGTCGAACGTGATCGAAGGGACGCCGGGCAGGGCTCGATTGACGAGAATGAGCGCACTCTCCTCGGCAACTCGGCTAACGGCCTCGTCAGAGCCACGCGGCGAGCAGAGGATAACGCCGTCGACCTGCTTAGTCAGGCCACGCACGACCTCGTCTTCGAGGAGCGAATCTTCGTCGGTATCGGCGATGAACACCGCGTAGCCGGCAGCGCGGGCGCGCGCCTGAACTCCCTTGCAAATCGAGCCGAAAAACGGGTTTTCAAGGTCGGGAACAACCAGACCGATGCTGCCCGTGCGCCCGGTGACGAGCCCCCTGGCGGCGCGGTTCGGGCGGTAGCCCATGGTTCGTGCCGTCTCCTGCACGTGCAGGCGGGTGGCCTCGGCGACCTGCTCAGGGTTGGCCAGCGCCCGCGAGACCGTAGAGATCGATACGCCGGTGGCGCGGGCCACATCGCGAATAGACACGACCATGCGCACCACCACCCTGTGTAAGGGCCCGAGCGTTTACGGACCGTGGTTACATTCTGCAAACCTTTGCAGTGTTTCGTCAAGTCTCAGTTTTATAACGAGAGAAAGTTTGCATTATTGACAACCACGACAGTTCCGTTAGTCCTACTTACCTGCATATAGTGGTCTCAACGGACCCGGCCAAGACGCGTTCATCAGGCGCGACCGACTGCAACAACATTCATTTTGTTTCAACGAGGAGGCAGAAAATGGCCAAAACGCCATGGAAACTTCACCCTGACCGGGCGCTCCCGGCCGAACCGACCCAGCGCGGGATCGCCCGTGAGCTCTACCAGAGCGTCGCCGCACTGCCGATCGTCTCGATGCATGGGCACATCGATGCCAGGGCTATCCGGCGCAACGATGCCTTCGGCGACCCGGCCGAACTGTTCATCATTCCAGACCACTACCTCGTGCGCATGCTCGTGTCCCAGGGCTACCGTCAACAAGATCTCGGCGTTCGGCCCCTGAACGGCGACGCATACGAAACCGACCACCGCCTCGTCTGGCGGCGCTTCTGCTCCATGTGGAAACTGTTTCGGGGAACCCCCACCCGGTACTGGATGGAACACGAGCTGGTCGAGGTCTTCGGCATTACCGAAGAACCCTCCGCCGCCACGGCTGACGCGATTTACGACCAGCTGTCGGCCGCACTGGCCACGCCGTCGTGGCGCATCCGCTCACTCTTTGACCGTTTCAATATCGAGATTCTCAGCACAACGGATGCGCCGGATTCCGACCTGGCCGACCATGCAGCGCTCGCCGCAGACGGCTGGGGCGAGCGCGTCGTTCCCACCTTCCGGCCCGACGGAATTTTCTACCCCGACCGCGCAGCATGGCGGGCCTCCGTGCGCGCGCTCGCCGCCCGCAACGGCACCGAGATCACGGACTACGCGAGTTTCCTGGTGGCCGTGCAGGAACGACGGCTCGCATTCGTGGCGGCCGGCGCCCGGGCCACCGACCATGGCCACCTCTCCGCCGATACCACCCCACTTTCCGCAGCGGATGCCCAGCGCATCTTTGACCAGGCGCTCACCGGGCCGGTCGATGCGGCCACCGGCGCGGCCTTCGCAGCCAACATGCTGTTCGAAAGCGCTCGCATGTCGGTCGAAGACGGGCTCGTGATGCAGCTGCACCCGGGGGTGCAGCGCGACCATTCCGACCAGATCTTCGCCGCCTTCGGACCGGACAACGGGTTCGACATTCCTCGCCAGGTGGACTACACCCGCGGGCTGCAGCCGCTGCTCAACGCCTTCGGTCTTGACCCGCGGTTTCGCATCATCCTGTTCACGACCGACGAGAACGTATATTCGCGGGAACTTGCCCCGATCGCGGGGGCCTACCCCTCGGTGCGGCTCGGTGCGCCCTGGTGGTTCCTCGATTCGCCCGGAGGCATGGCGAGGTTCCGTGAGCTCGTCACCGAGACCGCTGGCTTTTACAACACGAGCGGTTTCGTCGACGATACCCGGGCGTTCGCGTCGATTCCGGCCAGGCACGACCTTGCCCGACGCATCGACGCCGGCTACCTCTCCAAGCTCGTCGCCGAACACCGACTCACCCTCGACGAGGCAACGGAGACAGCCATCGACCTCGCTTACACCCTGCCGCTGGCGGCATACGCGCGCCGCGACGACGCATCCGCTGCTATCGCACCAGACGCTGCCGCACCAGTCTCTGTAACCCCAGAAGGAGCCGCACTATGAGCGTCATCGAACATGCAGAAGTCTTCGTTACGAGCCCCGGCCGGAACTTCGTCACTCTGAAGATCACCACGTCGGATGGCGTGACGGGCCTCGGTGATGCGACCCTTAACGGGCGTGAGCTTTCGGTGGTCGCCTACCTGCAGGAGCACATCGTGCCGCTGCTGATCGGCCGCGACCCGCAGTCGATCGAAGACACCTGGCAGTACCTGTACCGTGGGGCATATTGGCGTCGCGGTCCCGTCACGATGGCGGCGATCGCCGCAGTGGACGTTGCCCTCTGGGATATCAAGGGCAAAGTCACCGGCCAGCCGGTGTATCAGCTGCTCGGTGGGGCCTCCCGCACGGGCGCCCTCGCCTACGGGCACGCGTCCGGATCGGATCTGCCGTCGCTGTTCAACTCCATTCAGAACCACCTCGACCAGGGGTTCAAGGCCATCCGCGTGCAAACGGGAGTGCCGGGCCTCGGTCAGGTCTACGGTGTGGCCACGAACCAGAAGCCCGGCGAACGCTACGACTACGAACCCGCCAAGCGCACCTCGGTTCCTACCGAGGAGCAGTGGGACAGCCGCGCGTACCTCCGCCACATCCCGACGATCTTCGCGGCCGTGCGTGAGGAATTCGGCTACGACCTGCCGCTGCTGCATGACGGCCACCACCGGCTCACGCCGAACGAGGCGGCCATCCTCGGTAAATCGCTCGAGCCCTACGACTTGTTCTGGCTCGAGGACTGCACCCCCGGCGAAAACCAGGAGAGCCTGCGACGGGTGCGTGCGCAGACGACGACGCCTCTGGCCATCGGCGAGGTCTTCAACACGGTTTTCGACTATCAGACCCTGATCACCGAGCAGCTCATCGACTACGTGCGCAGCGCCGTCACTCACACCGGCGGCATTAGCGCGCTGAAAAAGATCATCGACTTCGCGGCGATCTACCAGATCAAGTCTGGATTTCACGGACCGACCGATATCTCGCCGGTCGGCCAAGCCGCTGCTCTGCACCTGGACCTCGCGATCCACAACTTCGGTATCCAGGAGTACATGAAGCACTCGGAGGACACCCTCTCTGTGTTCCAGACCAGCTACACCTTCGAGAACGGGCTGCTGCATCCGGGCAACAACCCCGGCCTCGGCGTCGAGTACGACGAGGCGCTCGCCGCAACCTTCGACTACACGCCGGCGTACCTGCCGGTGAACAGGCTGCAGCGCGACGGGACCATGCACGACTGGTAGCCCGACCCTATCCGCCGAGTGTCAACGGGACATCTCCGCCGGCCTTGGCGCGTAACTCCTGCAGATCCGGGGCTGACTATAGTTCGGCCCCGGGATGACGCGGTAGTCCGGCTCGGCTGTTTCGATTTGCACGAGTTATGCGCCGGGAAGGTGCAGCCGAAGCGCTCAGGTGACGGTGCCGAATTGCCAGGGGATGAACTCCTCCTGGCCAACGCCGAGTTCTTCGCTCACGGTCTGTTCGCCCGACGCCACTCGGATGATTAAGTCGAAGATCTCGGCCCCGACTTCGGCGAGGGTGGCCGTGCCGTCGACGATGCGGCCCGCGTTAAGGTCCATGTCATCGGGCATCCGGTTGAATGTGTCCGAGTTGGTGGCGAGCTTGATCGAGGGTGTGGGCTTGGAGCCGAACACCGAGCCTCGGCCGGTTGTGAAGCACACGACCGTGGCGCCACCGGCGATGATGCCGGTCACCGAAACCGGATCGTAGCCGGGGGTGTCCATGAAGACGAGTCCGCGTTCGGTGATGCGCTCGGCGTACTCATACACGGCGGACAGGTCGGCCTGCCCGGCCTTGGCGACGGCTCCGAGGGACTTCTCCAAAATGGTGGTCAGCCCGCCAGCCTTGTTTCCAGGGGAGGGATTGTTGTCGAGGCTGCCCCCACCCTGCTTCGCGTAGCCCTGCCACCACTCGATGCGGTCGAGCAGCCGCTGCCCCACCACGGGCGAGACCGCGCGGCTCGTGAGTAGGTGCTCTGCGCCGAACACCTCTGGAGTCTCGGCCAAAACGGATGTCGCCCCATAGGCCACGAGGAGGTCGGACGCCACTCCGAGAGCCGGGTTTGCGGTAATGCCGGAGAAACCGTCTGAACCGCCGCAGTTCAGGCCGAGAACCAGTTCTGACACCGGAACCGGAACCCTGCTGCGCTGGTTCAGTTCGGGCAGCATGGCCCGGATGCGGGCAATTCCTTCCTTGACGGTGGCCCGCACGCCGCCCTCGCTCTGAATATTCATGGTGGACACCAGGGTGTCGCTCGGCAGGTCGTAGCCCTCGACGAGGGACTCAACGGGAACCATTTCGCAGCCGAGTCCCACCACCAGCAGGCCACCAAAGTTGGGGTGGGCCGCATAACCGCGGAGGGTGCGAAGCAGAACCTGGCCACCCTCGCTGGTGGGGACCAGGCCGCATCCACTCTGGTGCGTGAGAGCCATCACGCCGTCAACGTTCTCGAACTCGTCGAGGGCGAAGCCGCGAAAGGCCTCGGCGATGAGGTTCGCGGCCGTGGCCGAGCAGTTCACCGAGGTGAGAATGCCCACGTAATTGCGGGTGCCGACCCGACCGTCGGCGCGCGGGTAGCCGAGGAACGTGGGCATCGGCTCGCTCGGCACCGCGAGGTCGGTGCGGCTGGTGCCGAACTCGTGGGTGCGCCCGGTGTCGTCCATGCCAAGGTTGTGGCTGTGCACGTGCTCGCCGGCAGCGATCATCGTGGTCGCGCGGCCGATGGACTGCCCGTATTTGTGCACCTGTGCGCCCGTGGCGATAGCGACCAGGGCGAACTTGTGGCTGCGCGAGATGTCGGCAGGGAGGGTTAGCTCAGCGCCGCCCCTGCCGAGATCTATCACGGTGCCGGCGGGTAGCGGATGCAGGGCGATGGCCACCTCGTCCCGGTCATTCAGGTGCAGGGCAACGTCGCGGAGCAAGACTCTGGTGGGCATCTGGCGGGATCCTTGTGGCTGCTATAAGGTGAATGTAAACGATTTCATTCCCCATTCTCATTCTTTCCGACGGGCGGGTCAAGTGGCTACAACCATTCGACAGGTTGCAGAGGCTGCCGGGGTGTCGATCGCCACCGCGTCTCGAGCGCTGAGCGGATCCGATGCCGTGGTGCCTGCGACCAAAGACCGTGTTTTACGAGTAGCCGCTGCATTGGACTACACCCCGAGCCGCCTGGCGCGCGGCCTCGTGACCGGCACGACCGGCAACATCGGCCTGATCTTCCCCGACATCACCAACCCCTTCTATACCTCGTTCCTGGCCGAAGTCGAGTCGCTGGTCGGCGCGCACGACCTGGGTATTGTGATCGGCGATTCCCACGAGGACCCCGATCGCGAGTACGCCCTGGTGCGCCAGATGTCCACCCAGGTTGACCGCCTCGTGCTCACCTCCAGCAGACTGACCGACGAACAGATCGTGGCTGCGGCCGGCCGGCTGCCCATCGTGCTCGCCAACCGGCGGCTCGGCGACGACATGGCTATGCCGCCGAGGCTGAGTCAGATGGTCATTGACGTGGACGCCGGCTTTACGGCGGCCGTGACCCACCTGTACAAACTCGGCCACCGCCGACTCACCTACCTCGACGGCCCCGCCCGTTCCTGGTCGGCGCGTCAGAAACGGGCCGTCCTCACCCGGGTCTGCGGCGCGCTCGGGCTGAACCTGACCATCGTGGGCATCGAACGGCCAGACTTCACCGCTGGACTCGCGGCGGGCACCGACCTCGACCCCGACCAGGCCACCGCGGTGCTCGCTTTCAACGACCAGGTCGCCCTCGGAGTGCTCGCTGCCCTCCGTGCCCGCGGAATAGACGTTCCCGGCCGCATCAGCGTTATCGGCTGTGATGATTCCCTCCCCGACGGCCTTGCCTGGCCAGCGCTGAGCACCGTTGACAGTTCGAGCCGGGCCCTCGGGGCCCTTGCCGCGGCCGCCGTGCTCGATCCCGAATCGAAGCAGAACGGCAGCGTCCCCACCCGCCTCATTGTGCGTCGGTCGACGGCGAGAGCCGCCGTCGATCTCAACCCTCGTGAAGAAAAGACTCCGGAGCCATCGTGACCCTCGCCCCTTCATCGACCCGCGTGCCGGCATCCGCTCGGCTGCGCCAGCACCCGATCATCGCCGTTTTACGCGCCAGCGCCGCGTCCGACTACGACCCCGTGGTGGACGTACTCGCCGAGAACGGCGTGCGCTCGATCGAACTCACGCTCAGCACGCCCGGCACCTTCGAGCACCTGCCGGCCCTGCTGAAACGCTTGGGTGACGACGTGGAAGTGGGGATCGGCACCATCGTGACCGTCGGGCAGGCCGAATTTGCCCTCGCGGCCGGGGCCCACTATCTGGTGACGCCGATAGTGAACCTCGACGTGATCGCGCTCGCCGTGCGCGAGGGTATTCCAGTGTTCCCGGGTGGGCTGACGCCCACAGAACTCTACGGCGCCTGGGCCGCCGGTGCCACGGCTGTGAAGATCTTCCCGGCCGAAACCGTGGGGCCGCAGTATGGCTCGCACCTGCGCGGGCCGTTTCCCGATCTCGAGTTCGTACCCTCCGGCGGAATCGGCCTCGATGACATTCCGCGCTGGCTAAACGCCGGCGCCCTCGCCGTGAGCCTCGGCGGTCCGCTCGTGGGCGACGCGCTGAAAGGTGGGTCGCTCGTTGCACTTGCCGAGCGGGCGCAGCGGGTCACCGGCCTCGCAGCGGATGCCCTGGCGCAGCGATGAGCGCCGCAGCCGTTGCACAGTCGGTCGTCACCTTCGGCGAGACTATGGCCCTGATGAGCTCCGATTCGTTCGGGCCCCTGCAGCACTCTCGGGCGATGACTCTCGGCATTGGTGGTTCCGAGAGTAACGTGGCCATCGCGCTGCGACGCCTCGGTACGCCGGTCACCTGGATCGGCCGAGTTGGAGAGGACTCTCTCGGCGACATGGTGTTGCGCGAAATCAGCGCGGAGGGCGTGCAGGTGGTGGGCATCCGCGATTCAGAGGCGCCGACGGGGCTCATGGTCAAGGAGCGCCGCACGAGCCGGGACACGCGCGTCTGGTACTACCGGCGTGGCAACGCCGGGTCGCGGCTGGCGCCGGGCGACATCGATCCGGAACTCATTCGCTCGGCGTCGCTGCTGCACCTCACGGGCATCACCCCCGCGCTCTCGGACACCGCTGCCGACGCTGTTTTTGAGGCGATGCGGGTGGCCAGGGAGGCCAGGGTCACGGTGTCATTCGACCTCAATTTTCGTGGAAAACTCTGGTCGCCGGAGCAAGCCGGCGCCGTGTACCGCCGCATCCTGCCGCTTGTCGACGTGGTCTTCGCCGGCGACGACGAGGCGGCCATCGCGGTGGGCGAGGCGGCGACCCCGCTGCTGCTGGCGCAGCGGCTGATCGAGGCCGGGGCTGGTGAGGCCGTGGTGAAACTGGGCGAGCGCGGCGCCGTCGCCGTCGTGCAGGGGAGGGAATACGAGCGGGCGGCCATTCCGACCGCGGCGCTCGACACCGTGGGCGCCGGGGATGGTTTCGTGGCCGGCTACCTCGCCGAATACCTGCTGGGCCGCGACGTGGCCACCCGACTGACCACCGCCGTGACGGTGGGCGCGTACGCCTGCCTGGTTTCAGGGGACTGGGAGGGCATGCCACGCCGCAGCGAACTCGCAACCCTGGGACGCAGCGAGCCCGTCAGTCGCTAGGCATGCGACAGAGCGGGGTGGGCGGTGGCTGCCGAGAATGCCAGTTCCTCTTTGTCGGGCTAGCCAGCATTGACTGTGGCGCTATGTAGTGGAAAATAACTAGGGGCCAAAGCCGGCGGCTCGGGTAATCCTCTGGCGAAGCCGCTCGACCCGCTGATTAGAGTTAGCACTATGACTCAGGAAACATTTCGCGACCGAGAAAATGGCCGGGCCACCCTGGCTCAAATTGCTCACGACGCATCCGTGTCAATGTCTACGGTCTCCAAGGTGCTTAATGCCAGAACCGGTGTATCGAAAGCGACCCGAGTGCGGGTGCAGGCGTTGTTGGTTTCCTCCGGGTACAACCGGCGCGGATCCGAGCACTCAAAAAGCACCCTGATCGAGCTGGTCTTTAGCGACATAGGCAGCATCTGGTCGCTCGAAATCATTCGGGGCGTCGAGCGGGTCGCGCGGCAGAACGGCCTGAGCGTCATTCTCACCGAGAGCGGCGACCGCCACTCGCCCGCGCCAGACTGGATCAAGGGCGTGTTGCAGCGTCAACCACTCGGGGTGATTCTGGTCTTCTCCGATTTGTCAGCTGACCATAAGCGTGAGCTGAACACGCGCAACATTCCCTTCGTCGTGGTGGACCCGGCCGGAGACCCGGCCATGGACGTGCCATCCATCGGCTCGGCCAACTGGTCGGGCGGGCTGTTGGCCACCCGGCACCTGATCGAGCTCGGGCACCGCCGTATCGGCATCATTACCGGCCCAGAGGACATGCTGTGTTCGCTAGCTCGCCTTTCGGGCTACCGGTCGGCGCTTGAGGCGGCTGGCATCCCGTTTGACGCCAGCCTCGTCAAGACCGGCGACTTTCACCGCGAGCTTGGAGTGAGCCTCGGACGCGAGCTGCTGGCGCGCCCGGACCGCCCGACCGCCATCTTCGCCGGCAGTGATCTACAGGCGATCGGGCTCTACGAGGCAGCGCGGGCGCTGGATCTGCAGATTCCACGCGATCTTTCGGTCGTGGGATACGACGACCTCCCCGTGGCCCAATGGGTCGATCCTGCCTTGACTACCGTGCGGCAGCCGCTCGTTGAAATGGCGGAGGAGGCGACCAGACTCGTACTCAAACTGCGCACAGACCGGCACACCGAGAACATCAGGCTCGATCTTGCGGTCAACCTCGTGCAGCGGGCTAGTACGGCGGCGTGCGGTAATTAACTGCGAAAGTTTCTGATAAATAGCTTACATGTTGCGTAATTTATTGCGACACCTATAGCGTTGGGTAGCGGCTAGCTCAGACTGGCCCGCCGACGAAGGAGTCACCGGATGCCCCGCCTGAACGTTGCGATGATCGGCTACGGATTCATGGGGGCGGCCCACTCGCAGGCGTGGCGAGTGGCTCCTCGGTTCTTTGATCTGCCCCTTGAACCGAGAATGCACACGATCGTCGGCAGGCACACCGGCCGCACGGCTGCCGCGGCGCAGAAGTTCGGTTGGGCACACGCCGAAACCGACTGGCGGCGAGTCGTGGACAATCCCGACATCGATCTGATCGACATTTGCTCGCCCGGCGACACTCATGCCGAGATAGCGATCGCGGCGCTCGAAGCCGGCAAACACGTTCTATGTGAGAAACCGCTGGCGAACAGTGTCGCCGACGCTGTCCGGATGGCCGACGCGGCCCACGCGGCGAACGACCGCGGCATCCGCTCGATGGTGGGCTTCAGCTATCGCCGCGTGCCGGCCATCACCTTTGCCAGGCAGATCGTGGCAGAGGGGCGCCTGGGCGAGATTCGACAGGTGCGCGCGCAGTACCTGCAGGACTGGCTCGTCGACGCGGAGGGGCCGATGACCTGGCGGCTCGACAAAGCGCTGGCCGGTTCCGGGTCGCTCGGCGATATTGGTGCCCACGCGATTGACGCGGTGCAGTTCATCACCGGAGAGACCCTCGATGCCGTCAGCGGAACCCTGCACACCTTCGTCACCGAACGGCCGCTGCTCGGCGAAGCGGTGGGCCTCAGCGGGGTCGCATCGACGGAGCGTGGCGCGGTCACGGTCGACGACGTGGCCCTGTTCACGGCGCGACTGAGCGGCGGCGGGCTAGGTACCTTCGAGGCTACCCGCTTCGCCACCGGCCGCAAGAACGCCTTCCGCATCGAAATCAGCGGATCCCAGGGAGCGCTGGCCTTCGACCTCGAACGCATGAACGAGCTCGACTTCTACGACGAAACCGACTTAGCCGGCCTGCGTGGCTTTCGCCGCATTCTGGTGACGGAGCTAATGCATCCGTACATGTCAGCCTGGTGGCCAACCGGCCACACCATCGGCTACGAGCACCCGTTCTCGCACCAGGTTCGCGATCTGGTGTTCGACATTGCGGAGCATCGCGCCCCCGAACCGTCGTTCGCCGACGGCCTCCAGGTGCAACGTGTGCTTGACGCGATCGAGAACAGCGCCGAAAAAGGCAGCGCTTGGACCATCACCTCCTAATCGTCAAGGGGAAGGAAGCAGAGGCGCTTTATCACGCTGTCGACGTTGTCCATCTTTGTGCTCCACGTGCTCGGTCGTCGACAGTTGCTCAATGGCACGACGGCAGGATTCAGCGAATAACACCTCATTTGTGCAAACCTGGAAGGATTTTCATGACCACCGCAACCCTCGCTCTTCGCCACGCACTCGTCGTGCGCGGAGGATGGGACGGCCACCAGCCCGTCGAGACGACAGATCTGTTCATTCCTTTCCTGGAGGAGAACGGGTTCACTGTACGCGTCGAGGAGACGCCTGCGCCGTATGCGGATTCCGACTACATGGCGAATGTCGACCTTGTGGTGCAGACCAACACCATGACCACGATCGAGAAGGACGAATTCCTGGGGTTGCGCGCGGCTATCGAGAACGGCACGGGGCTTGGCGGCTGGCACGGCGGCATCGCCGACTCCTACCGCAACAACGTGGACTATCTGCAGCTGATCGGCGGGCAATTTGCCGCGCACCCTGGCAAGGCGCCCGCTGAGCGCATCGGGGAACAGTCAGACAACTACGTTCCGTACCGCATCAACATGCTGCCGGCGGCCGCCGATCACCCGATCACCCAAGGCATCGAGGATTTCGACCTCATTAGTGAGCAGTACTGGATATTACACGACGACTACAACGATGTGCTGGCCACGACGACGCAGGCCGTGCGCCCGTGGGACCCGTGGCACCGTCCGATCACGTCGCCGGCCGTCTGGACCCGGCAGTGGGGGCAGGGTCGCATCTTCGTCTCGACGCCCGGGCACCGGGTCGACATCCTGCAGAACTCCAGCGTGCGCACGATGATTGAAAGGGGATTGCTATGGGCGGCCCGTTGAGAATAGGAATTATCGGCGTCGGAAAGATCAGCGAGCAGTATTTCGCCGAGTTTCCCAAGCTTCCTGGCCTGAAACTCGTGGCCGTCGCCGACCTGGATGTGGCCAGGGCCACAGCCGTCGCCGCCGAGCAGGGCGTTCTGGCGTTGACGGTCGACGAGCTGATCGCCTCGCCCGAGGTCGACGCGGTGCTCAACCTCACCATTCCCGCGGCCCATGCTGCGGTCGCCTTGCGAGCGCTGGCCGCCGGCAAGCACGTCTACGGGGAGAAGCCCCTGGCGCTCAATCCCGACGAGGCCGCCCCGGTGCTCAAGCTCGCCGACGAACGCGGGCTGCGGGTGGGATCGGCTCCCGACACCGTGTTGGGCACGGGCGTGCAGACCGCCCGAGCACTGCTCGACGGTGGCCGCATCGGAACGCCGGTGGCGGCATCGGCTTTCTGGACCGCGCCGGGGCATGAGCTCTGGCACCCGGCCCCGCAGTTCTACTATGCGGAGGGTGGCGGGCCGTTGTTTGATATGGGGCCGTACTACCTGAGCGCCCTGGTCACCCTGCTCGGACCGGTCGTGCGCGTGTCGGGCAGCGTCGGGCGCTCCGGGCGGGAGCGCACAGTCGCGACCGGGCCGCTTGAAGGCACGAGTATTTCAGTGGATGTCGACACTCACGTGTCTGCGCTGCTGGAGCACGCCTCCGGCGTCACTTCGACCGTCATGATGAGTTTCGATGTGTGGGCGGCCCGGCTGCCGCGCATCGAGATCTACGGCACCCTCGGCACGATCGCTGTGCCGGATCCGAACCGGTTCAGCGATGTGACCGAGCTCTTCACGAGCGACGACCGGCAATGGCGCGAGGTTCCGGCAGTGGCCGGGTATGCGGAAGCCGGGCGCGGATATGGGCTAGCCGACATGGCGCGGGCGATCGCGGCCAATCGTCCGCACCGAGCATCGGCCGAGTTGGCTTTTCACGTCCTGGAGATCATGGACGCCATATTGCGGGCCGGCCACGATCATTCTGTTGTTGAGCTGAGCAGCACGATGGTGCGACCGGAGCTCGTTCCCGAAGGCGTTGTGCCCGGCAACTGGTAAGTCGCGTACGTGCATCCGATCGACGCGTCGCGCTTCGGTCATCACTGCCGCCGAGGTAGTCGAACGCCGACATCGCTGAGATGTCGGCGCTCGACTACGCGTCTGATCGCAGGAAGCGGTTACTGACCCGCTACGTGGTCGCGCCAGCTGTGCTCGGGGGCGAAGCCGAGCATCCGCTGCGCCTTGTCGATCGATAGCAGGGTCTCGTGCTCACCGACCGTCTTGGTGAGCGTGACGTTCGGGAAGACCTCGGCGGCGAGGCTCGCGCTGGAGCGGCTCATCACGGTGTCGGCAGCCGCGATGATGAACGTCTCGAACCCTGGCTGGGCCTGTTCGAGCGCCCGCAGCACGGCCTGGGCGCCGTCGCGACCGTCGATGTAGCCCCACAGGTTCCACTTGCGCAGGGTGGCGTCAGCGTCAAAGCCGGGGAAGGCCGCGTAGTCCTCCTCGTCCATCACGTTGGAGAAGCGTAGCGCCGTGATGCTCAGCAGTGGATCCCAGCGCACGAGCTGGATGGCCATCTGCTCCTCGAGGTGCTTCACCAGCGAATAGGTGCTCTCCGGGCGGGCCGGGTACTCCTCGTCGACGGGAATGTAGGGCGGGTCGATGTCGAATGGCAGGCCGAGGGTCGTCTCACTCGAGGCATAGACGATCGTCTTGATTCCGGCCCGGCGGGCGGCCTGGAAGACGTTGAAGGTTGCGAGCATGTTGTTGTGGAACGTGGCCACATCGGGCAGCAGGCCAGGGGCCGGGATGGCCCCGAGATGCACGAGCGCGTCGAATCCGGCTGTGCGGTCGTCGATGCCGAACATCACGTCGATGACCTGGCCGTAGTCGGTCAGGTCGATCGTGGTGAATCCTGAACCCCGAGGTCCCGCGCGGTCGAGGTTGGTGACGGCGTGGCCCTCCTTCGCCAGGCGTGCGACAACGCTGCGTCCGAGCTTGCCGCTGCCACCGGTGACGGCGATTCTCATGAGTACTCCTTGATCGGTCGAGCGAAAGATTGCACCAGCGGATGCTGACGCGGCCGCATCACGCCTCGCGTTGCTCGGGCGAGGTGGTCTTGCGCGGGTCGAACTCGGCCAGGTCGCGCACGGCGGCATCGATTCGTGTCAGCACGTCGGCGTCGAGATGCACACCGGCGGCCTTCACGTTGTCGGCGACCTGCTCGGGCCGGGACGCGCCCATGATGGCGGATGCGACGTTCTTATTGGCCAGCACCCAGGCGAGCGCGAGCTGCGCCATGGTCAAGCCGAGCTCGTCGGCGATCGGACGCAATTTCTGCACCCCGGTGAGCACCGGCTCGCTCATCCAACGCTTGATCATGTTGGCGCCACCCTGGGTATCCGTTGCCCGGCTGCCCGCGAGGGGCGCCTGACCCGGCAGATACTTACCGGTGAGCACGCCCTGCGCAATCGGGGACCAGACGATCTGCGAGACGCCGAGCTCCTCGGCGGCCGGAACCACCTCGGACTCGATCACGCGCCACAGCATCGAGTACTGCGGCTGGTTGGAGATGAGCTGGAAGCCCAGTTCGCGGGCCAGGGTGTGGCCGGCGCGCAGCTGCTCGGCGTTCCACTCGCTCACCCCGATATAGAGGGCCTTGCCCTGACGCACGATATCGGCGAAAGCCTGCATCGTCTCCTCGAGCGGGGTCTCCACGTCGTAACGATGCGCCTGGTAGAGGTCGACGTAATCCGTTTGCAGTCGGGTGAGCGAGCCGTCAATCGACTCGAGGATGTGCTTGCGGGAGAGGCCAGTGTCGTTGTGTCCCTTGGGGCCGGTCGGGCCGAATACCTTGGTGAAGATTTCGATGGACTGTCGGCGTTCACCGCGCAGGGCATCCCCCAGTACCTGTTCGGCGACGGTATTGGCGTAGACGTCCGCGGTGTCGAACGAGCTGATTCCGGCGTCGAGGGCCGCGCGCACACAGGCCGTCGCGGTGTCGTTCTCGATCTGGGACCCGTGGGTGAGCCAGTTACCGTAGGTTATTTCCGAGACTTTCAATCCGCTGTTGCCTAGATATCGAAACTCCATGATGTCCTTATCTGTCAGCGCCCTCGATGATTTGTTGACATTGGCAACGTATCATCCATCAAGCGCATCCGGCGCAGTAACCTGACTTTTGACCGAAAAAAGCGAGCTGGAAGCCGAGGGCTGGACGCCATGCAGGGCAACAACCATGACGATGTACGCCGGCACAACCTGTCGACCATCCTGCGCCTCGTGCACCGCCAAGGCGCGGCGTCGCGCGCCCAGCTGACCCGCCTGACCGGCTTGAACCGGTCGACCATAGGCGCGCTGGTCGGAGAACTGGTCGAACGCGGCCTGGTCGAGGAACGAACTCCCACCCCCACCAAACTCGCCGGGCGCCCGAGCCCGATCGTGGCGGCGAGCGACCGAGTTGTGGCCGTTGCTGTGAATCCTGAAATCGACGCGATCACCGTGGGAGTCGTCGCCCTCAGCGGCGTCGTGCATCGGAGCATCCGCTTCGCGACGCCGACCACGCCGACGGCCGCCGAGGCGGTCACCATCACGGCGGGCATTGTCACCGACCTGCGGCGCGAATACGGAGAATATTCCATAATCGGAATGGGTGTGGCCGTGCCGGGCCTGGTGCGTGCACACGATGGTCTGGTTCGCAACGCCCCACATCTCGGCTGGGTCGATGAACCCCTCTGCGAGATGCTCGCCGCGGTCACCGGCCTGCCCGTCGTGGCCGCCAACGACGCGAGCCTCGGCGTCACGGCGGAACGCTATTTCGGTGCGGGACGGGGAATGACCGATCTCATCTATCTCAACGGCGGCTCCAGCGGCATCGGTGGCGGCCTCGTCGTCGGGGGAGTCGCGGCCGGCGGGCGCACGGGCTACGCGGGGGAATTCGGGCATACCAGGGTGAGCGCGGGCCGCCGCACCGACTCAGCCGGCATCGCCGGCACCCTCGAAGCCGAGGTAACCCGCGGCGCGCTCCTCGCGGTGCTCGGTCTGCGGGCCGGTGACACGGATGCCGACGCCCTCGAACGCGCACTGCTCGCCTCCGACGCACCCGCGGTACGCGCCGAAGTAGATCGGCAGCTCGATTTTCTGGCCGTCGCCCTGGCCGGCGCCGTCAACATCCTCAACCCAGAGCTCATCGTGCTCGGCGGCTTTCTCGCCGCGCTCTACGGGGTCGACCCGGGGCGGCTCACCCGCGCGGTGGCCGCACTGACGCTGGGGGCTGCGTTCGACGAGGTGCGGATTGCGCCCGCCCTCCTCGGCTCGAATCTGCTCCTGATCGGTGCCGCCGAGCTGGTCTTCGAAGCGCTGCTTCTCGACCCATAGTGCGGTCCAGGGAATACTGCGGATCCCTCCCCGCTTGGCGTAAGGGCGGCCGGAAGTGTCACCGCGGCCGTGTCGCCCGAAATCGCACCGCTCGCCGCCACCCAGCCTCTCTAGACCAGCCAAGGACATCCGTTTTCGTGATCACTGCCAGTATCCCCGTGGTTAGCGCCGCGCAACTCGCCTCCACCGCCGTGCACCCCGGGGACAAACTGACTCGGCGACAGCGCATCGCCTACATTCTCATTCTCGGTGCGCTCACGGCGCTCGGCCCGTTCACCATCGACCTGTATCTGCCGGCGTTTCCGACTCTGGAAAGCGAATTCGGCGTGTTGCCGTCGGTCATCCAGCTCACCCTGACCGGCACCATGATCGGTTTCGGTTTCGGGCAGCTGGTCGTGGGCCCCTGGAGCGACAAGGTCGGGCGCCGGCTGCCGCTTATGCTCGCGACCGGTGTGCACATTCTCGCCTGTGTCGGCGCCGCCCTGTCGAACGACATCATCGTGCTCGCCATCTTCCGTGTGTTGCAGGGCTTCGGCGCCGCGGCCGGCGCTGTCGTCGCGATGGCCATGGTGCGCGACCTGTTCGGTGGCAAGCCGCTCGTCAAGATGCTCTCCCGCCTCGCGCTCGTCAGCGGCCTCGCGCCGGTGCTGGCGCCGGTGATCGGCTCGCAGCTGCTGCTCGTCATGAACTGGCGGGGCATCTTCTGGGTACTTGCCGCCTACGGCGTCATCGTGATTCTGGCCGTCGCCTTCTGGATCGTCGAGACCCTGCCCGAGAGTGAACGACACGCGAACGGGCACAGCACCCTCGGGCAGCGGTACAAAGCGGTACTGAGCGACCGCACCTTCGTGGGCGTCGCGATCATCGGGGCGATGACATTCACCGGGCTGTTCTCCTACCTGTCGGCCTCGCCATTTCTGTTTCAGGACGTCTACCAGTTCAGTCCGCAGGAGTACGGCCTGCTGTTCGCCGTCAACTCGCTCGGTGTCGTCTCCGGGGTGCAGCTGAGCTCGCGCCTGATGCACCGGTACAACATTGGGCCGCAGTGGATTCTTTCCGTCTCCACCGTTGTGCTGGTGATCACGGCTGCCGCGATCGTGCTGCTCGACCTGGCCGGGATCGGGCTGTGGGGCACGCTGGTGCCGCTCTGGTTCTTCATCGCGGCCTGCGGCTTTACGCTGCCGAGTGTGCAGGTCATCGCGCTCAACACCCACGGACACGAGGCCGGAACCGCGGCGTCATTGCTCGGCGCTGCCAACTTCGGTGTGGCCGGACTGATCTCGCCGATTGTGGGACTGCTCGGCGTGGGCACGGCGATACCGATGGCATCCGTCATGGGTGTCACCGCCGTGATCTCGATTCTTGCGCTCTGGCTTGTCGTGCGCCCGCGCAGCGTGCTGGCACTCGGCCACTGACGGGGCGCGCGCCGCTGGCGGTCTGCGCCGAGTCGGGTACGTAGAACCCGTAGATTTCATGTCACGCCGCATTCTGGGGTTGCCGCGGGCTAAATCCTTCCGATTTTACGTACCGGGCTGTCCTACGATGGCGGGATGACTAACCCGTCGCCTCCGGAACGTGCCGCTAATCCCGCTGCTCGCCGCGTGTCGCGCCGCTGGCCGGTGATCAGCGGGCTCTCCGCCATGGTGCTGGCTGCTCTGGTCGGCCTCGTCGTTGTCGTGCGGGCCAACAGCCTCGCCCTCGAGGCTGACACCGAGTGGATGAGCGAGATCATCGAGCACCGCTCGCCGATCTGGGAGATTCCGTCGCTGTTCATGAACGCCCTCGGCGGCGGCCTGTTCGGCGTTCTTGTCGTGCCGCTCGTCATCACTCTTGTGATCGTGCTGATCAAACGGCCGTGGGCAGCCGGGTATTACCTCGTGGCGACCGTGCTCAGTGCGGGCTGCGTGCAACTGCTCAAACAGGCCTTTGGGCGGGCTCGGCCTGAAGACATACTGGTCACGTCTGATTTCGGGTCGTTTCCTTCTGGCCACGTCGCCAACGCGGCGACCATGGCGGTGTGCCTCGCCATCATCTTTCCGCGGCTCTGGGTGGCGCTCGCCGGCGCCGCGTACACGATACTGATGCTGCTCAGCCGTACCTACCTGGGTGCGCACTGGCTCACCGATACCATCGGCGGGTTGTTGCTCGGCGCCGGTGTCGCCATCGTGCTGTGGGCTCCGGTTGCCGCCAAGCTCGATGGTGAACGTGAAATCAGCGCCCGGCGGCGGCTCGAACGACAGTGGAAGCGGCAGAGAACGGTCACGTCATGACAAGCTCGCCGCACGAGCCGCGGCAGAACGGGAAGGTCTCGTTCTGGTGGAACCAGCTCGGTCAGCCGGCCCCGCGCGCAGCCCTGCCCGGATCGACCCGAGCCGATGTCGTCATCGTCGGCGCCGGCTACACCGGGCTCTGGACGGCCTACTACCTCAAGAAGGCGGCGCCGCACCTGCGGATCGTCGTGTTGGAGGCGCGCTTCGCCGGATTCGGTGCTTCCGGCCGGAATGGCGGCTGGCTGACCAACTCGGTCACCGGCGGCCGTGAGCAGTACGTGAAAAGCCACGGTCGCCCCGCCGCCGAACAGTTTCAGGCCGCCATGAACGACACGGTCGATGAGGTCATTCGGGTCGCCGCTGACGAGGGCATCGACGCGGGGATAGTCAAGGGCGGCGAGTTCACGGTGGCCTACGACAACGCGCAACAGCACCGTCTGGAGCAGGTCGCCCGGGCCGAGCAGTCCTGGGCGCACACCGACGTTGAGTTGCTGTCCAGCACCGCGGCGCAGAACCGCATCAACGTGGCGGGCACCACCGGCGGCATGTGGCATCCGCACTGCGCCCGCATCAACCCGGCCGCCCTCGTGGCCGGACTGGCCCGCACGGTCGAAGCGCTCGGCGTGGAGATCTACGAAAATACCCCGGTGAGTGAGATCGCGCCGCATCGGGCCCTGACCGCGGCCGGTACCGTCGAGGCTTCGTTTGTCGTCCGTGCGACCGAGGGGTTCACGGCCGGCCTCAAGGGGCTGCGCAGAACCTGGCTTCCCATGAATTCGTCGCTGATCGTGACCGAGCCGCTCCAGGCATCCGTCTGGGAAAGCATGGGCTGGGCGGGCCGGGAGACCCTGGGTGATATGGCGCACGCCTACATGTACGCGCAGCGTACGAGCGATGACCGCATCGCGATCGGCGGGCGCGGCGTACCTTACCGATTTGGTTCGAGAACGGATGCCGACGGGCAGACGCCGCAGACCACGATCAACGCTCTGCGCAACATTCTCGTGCGCTTTTTTCCAGCGACGGCCGCAGCCCGGATCGATCATGCATGGTCTGGTGTGCTCGGCGTGCCCCGGGACTGGGCGGCGACCGTGGGTCTCGACCCACAGACCGGACTGGCGTGGGCCGGCGGCTATGTAGGCACCGGGGTCGCAACCACGAACCTGGCCGGGCGCACACTCACCGACCTGATTCTCGGCCGGGACAGCAGCCTCGCAGAGCTGCCCTGGGTGAACCATCGGGTGCGAAAATGGGAGCCCGAACCGTTGCGCTGGCTCGCCGTCACCGCGCTGTACCGGGCCTATTCCCTGGCTGATCGAGCTGAGCTGACCGGTCGTCGCACCACATCACCGCTCGCGCGGGTGGCCGACGTCGTGTCGGGTCGGGGCCACTAGACGCCGGTTCGGGCGGCCTGGCGCGTGCGACGGTGTACCAGCTGCGGGTGTATTCGCCCGAGTTCAGCCACGGTGAGCGGGTCGGTCAGGCGCGCAACAGCGACCCCGAGCGTGTCGATCAGCTTTTCCAGGCCCGAACGCGGCCAGATCTGACCCCGGAAACGCAGCAGAACTTCGCCGTCGGCGTCGAGCAGATAGAGATGCGGGAGAGTCTCGACGGATCCGCTTTGATACAGGTCGACGAGCACACCACTGGCGATATCGGTCGTGCCCAAGGCCGTCACCCGGCCCAGCAGGTTTCGGCTCTCCAGGCTGTGCGGGGTGACGGATACACGGATTCTGCGGACTGCGAACACGGCCACGACAGCCAGAAGGGTCAGCCCACCCTGCACCCCCGCCACAATAATCCACGTGCCGCGGGGGATAGTGAGCCAGTACAGCACGACCAGCAGCGGCACCGATAGAGACAGGGCCGCGATGATCGACCGTGCGACCAGCATTCGCCGGGGCCGAAAAATCTCCGGTTCTACCGGTTTGATCCCCTCACCCACCATGTGTTCTGTTCCCCCCGGTGACAGTATCCCGCACTTCGGTCGGAAAATCCGCACAGCCTTCCAGGGTAGACAGAGCTGTCTCAATCGAGTACGACCGGATGGCGAGCCATCGTGTGGACCCGGTCAGCGTGCCCAGCGTAGAGTTGGCTGCGTGCACTCACGGGCCGTCCGCGAACGCGGCAACACAACGAAGCGGAACAGGCTGCATCCGGCGCAGGTCGTCGTTTCTGGTTTTGCCCTGACCATTCTTGTTGGCACGGCGTTGCTGATGCTGCCGAACGCCCGGGTCGGGCCCGGCGCGGCGTCGTTTCTGGAGGCGCTGTTCACGGCGACGAGCGCCGTGTGCGTCACCGGGCTGACCGTCGTGGATACAGCGGTGTACTGGACCCCCTTCGGCCAGATCGTGATCCTGTTTCTCATTCAGATCGGCGGGTTCGGGATCATGTCGTTCGCCTCAGTGGTGGGCCTCGCGATCGCTCGCAAGCTCTCGCTGCGCTCGCGCATGACAGCGGCTGCGGAGACCAAGAGCGTCGGTCTCGAAGACGTGAAGGGGCTTGTTGTCGGCGTTGTGCGTATTTCTCTGGCTATCGAAGCCACCGTCGCGCTGATGCTGGGATTACGTTTTATGATCGGTTACGGCGAGCCCGTTGGCCGGGCCGTCTGGCTGGGGGTGTTCCACTCGGTGTCGAGCTTCAACAACGCCGGCTTCGCCCTGTTCAGCGACAACCTCATGGGTTACGCAACGGATGCCTGGATCTGCCTGCCGATTTGCGCCGCCGTCATTCTCGGTGGACTCGGCTTTCCCGTCATCGTGCAACTGCGGCGACAGCTGCGGGCGCAGGTGCGGCAACCGTTCCGCTGGTCGATTCGCACCTGGACTATGAACACCCGCATCGTGATCGCCGGCACGATCGCGCTCCTGGTCCTGGGAACGGCGTACATCACCGCCGTCGAATGGTCCAATCCGAATACCCTTGGCCCGCTGGACTGGCCCGGCAAGCTCCTCGCTGGTTTCTTCCAGGCGGTTCAGACCCGCACCGCCGGTTTCAACAGCGTCGACATCGCCCAGCTCGACTCCGCCACCCTTCTCGGCATGGACGTTTTGATGCTCATCGGTGGCGGCCCGGCCGGAACCGCCGGCGGTATCAAGATCACGACCTTCGCCGTCTTGTTCTTCATCCTCTGGACCGAGGTGCGCGGCCAGGTCGCCGTCAACGTGTTCGGCAAGCGTCTGTCCCGGGCGGTACACCGCGAGGCGATCACGATCGCCCTGCTGGCCGTTGGCGTCATCATTGCTGCGACGGCGGTGCTCATGCTCATGACGGACATCTCACTGGACGCCCTGCTGTTCGAGACGATCTCTGCTTTTGCGACGGTGGGACTGTCGACCGGCATCACCTCGGGGCTGCCCTGGGGAGGGCAGGTCATCCTGATTCTGCTTATGTTCATCGGCCGCCTCGGACCGATCACCTTCGCGTCGGCCATCGCCCTGCGAGAGCGCCACACCACCTACGAACTTCCCAAGGAAAGGCCGATCATTGGCTAAATATTCGTTGTTCGGGCGTAGCGACCCTGCGCGCCTCGCCGAAGCTGAATCGGTCGTCGTCATCGGTCTGGGCCGGTTTGGCAGCGCCCTCGCCCTCGAACTCATGAAGAGTGGCACCGAGGTGCTCGGCATCGACGGCGACGAAGAGGTGGTGCAGATGCACAACGGGCTGCTCACCCATGTGGTGCGTGCCGACTCCACCAAGGAAGCGACCTTGCGAGAGCTCTCGGTGCCCGATTTCTCGAGCGTGGTCGTGGCGATCGGCGGCGATATCCAGGCGAACATTCTCACCGCTTCGCTGCTGCTCAAGCTGGGCATTGCAAACATCTGGGCTAAGGCGGTCAGCGACCCGCACGGTGAGATTCTCACCCAGCTCGGCGTCAACCATGTCATCTACCCGGAGAAAGATATGGGGCAGCGAGTTGCCCACCTGGTGCGCGGTGCCATGCAGGACTACATCGAGATCGGCGAGAACTTCGCGCTGGTCAAGACGGCCCCGCCGCGCGCGCTCATCGGCGTACCGCTCGGTCAGGCCAAGGTGCGCGCCCGCTACGGCATTACCGTCACGGCCTTCCACCGCCCCGGCGCCGGTTGGAGCTACACGTCGCTCGACACGGTGATCGAAGACGGCGACATCATTCTGATCGCCGGTGAGTCGACGCGGGTCGAAGAGTACAGCCTGATGCGATGAGCGGTCCCTTCGCTTTTCTTGCGGATGCCCCGCTCGGCACCCGTGTCGTCGTCCGCACGCGAATTGCAGGTGGGTATACCGATGCGCTGGGCTTTCTGCGGGGCCGCAGCGCGGCATCCGTTTCGGTGGAGACCAAGCGGGGACTGGTCACGCTCGCGATGAGTGACGTCGTTGCCGCGAAGGCAGTGCCGCCCGCGCCGCAGCGACGACCGCGATAGACCTAGCTCGGGTCATGCGGAGCGGCATTCCAGTCGGTGCCGAGGTCGACGACGCAGAGGTGCGGCCCAACGAAGGGGCGCAGCTCGACCGCGCTGTCGTCGTGGCCGAGCGTCAAGGCGACCCGTTGAATAAGCCCCAGGTGCACGGCACAAACCACGCCTGGGTTTGCGCGGGCCGCCTCGCGGAACGGGCAGGCCGTGAGCGCGATGGACCGACCGGCCTCATCGAGTTGCGGGGCGAATTCGAGCTGGTCGAGGAGTTCGACGAGCGGCGTGGCGCCCGCGCTGGTTGACGCCGTGAGGCCGCCGGCGAAGGCTTCCGACCATTTTTCGCCGGCCCGAATGGCCCGGGCCCGGCCGCCGTCGTCGTCTTCGGCGAGCACGCTGGCGAGGGCGTGGCCGAGCTGATCGCGGGCGTCGCCGCGCGCTGCTGCCCTCACGGCGGTGAAGCGGATGCGTGGGCGGCCGCGCTGGCCTGACCGGTCGGGTTCGCGTCGAATGAGCTTGGCGCCCAGCAGCTGTTCCAGGTGAAACCGCGCCGTTGTGACGTGCAGATTCATCTGGGCGGCGACGGCAGGCGCGTCGAGCGGCTCGCCAGATTCGACTAAAAACTCGAGCACGCTGCGCCGAATTGGCGACGCGAGTGCTGCGTGCCAGCCGGGACTGCGTTCTTCGAATTCCACGGTTAAAGAATAACCCTGATTTGGAGCAGTGGTGTGCTTTTAAAGCTGCGACGGGCTGCGGGGCTAGAGAACGATGCGCAGCGGCTCTTCGAGCAGGGTGGTGAGGTCACGCAGGAACGCGGCCGCGACGGCGCCGTCGAGCACTCGATGGTCGACGGTCAGGGTGATCTTCACCGTTGGCACCGTCACGAGAGCACCGTCACGCACTGCCGGCACGTCGCTCGCCGCTCCGATCGCCAGGATGCCAGCCTCGGGAGGGTTCAACACGGCGGTGAAGGAGTCGATGCCGAACATGCCGAGATTGCTGATGGTGAAGGTTCCGCCCGACATCTGGGCGAGAGACAGACCGCCCGTGCGGGCGAGGCCGGCCAGGGCGCGGGTCTCGGTGGCGATGGCGCCAAGGGACTTCTGGTCGGCGTCGGTGACGACGGGAACGAGCAGTCCGTCATCGGTCGCGACGGCCACGCCAACGTTGACGTGGCTGTGGCGCAGGATGACGCCGTCGCCCCAGGACGCATTGACTTCGGGGTGGGCGCGCAGCGCGACGGCGCTGGCGCGCACGAACAGGTCGTTCAGGCTGACCTTGGTGCCGAGCGCGGCGAGCGAGGCATTCGCGTCGGCGCGGAACGCGATCAGGCGCTCGACGTCGACGACGCTCGTGAGGAAGAAGTGCGGCACGGCCTGGCTCTCCGTGAGTCGGCGAGCCGTGACGGCGCGAATGCGGCTGACGGGCACGGCGACGGAGTCCGTCGACCCGGTCGAGGTGGTGGCTGGCTGAGGAATGACGGCTAACGGAGCGGATACGGGCGCGCTGGCCGCTGTGCTGACGGCCGTCTCCTGCTTGGCGATCGCCGCGTCCACGTCGGTGCGGGTGACGCGGCCCTGGGGGCCGGTGCCGACGATGGTGTGCAGGTCGAGGCCGTGCTCACGGCCGATCTTGCGGGCGAGCGGTGAGGTGCGCAGTTCGCCGGTGGGCCTTGCCGGGGAAGTGGGAGCTGCGGTGGCGGGAGCGGGGGTGACCGCCGGTGCGTCCGTTGGCGCTGCCGTGGGTGCGTCCGTTGGTGCTGTCGTTGGTGCTGTCGTTGGTGCTGCGGGCGCCGCGCCGTCGGCAACGATATTGCTGCCGTCTCCGATGCGCGCGACCGGCGCGCCGATCGGCACGAGGGCGCCGGCAGTGACGAGCAGCTGCTCGAGGATCCCGTTGTCGAAGGCTTCGAGATCCATCGTCGCCTTATCGGTCTCGATCTCGGCGAGCACGTCGCCCTTGTGAATCTCGTCGCCGACCTGCTTCATCCAGCGGCTGAGTTCGCCCTCCTCCATGGTGTCGGAGAGGCGGGGCATGATGACGTCGGGCATGGCCGGCTCCTACTTGTCGTTCGAGGTAGATGTAGCGGGGGCGAGATTGAGTACCTCGCGCACGACGCGGGCGAGATCGGCTGCGCTGGGCAGCGCGGCGCGCTCGAGTGATTTGGCGTAGGGCAACGGCACCTCGGCGGCGGCGACGCGGCGCACCGGGGCGTCGAGAAAGTCGAACACGCCCTCGCCGATGGTCGCCGATATCTCGGCGCCGATGCCATAGCTGAGCCAGTCGTCCTCGAAGACGACGGCGTGGCCGGTCTTCTGCACCGAGGCGCAAATGGTGTCGCGGTCGAGCGGCCGCAGGCTGCGCAGGTCGACGACCTCGATCGACAGGCCCTCGGCTTCGAGCTGGCGAGCCACCTCGAGGGCGGTCGTGGTGCCGCGCGAGTAGCTCACGATGGTGAGGTCGGTGCCGGTCTTGACCACAGCGGCCTTACCGATCTCGGCGATCTGTTCGCCGTCCGGCACCTCGCCCTTGGCACTGTAGAGCGACAGGTTCTCTAAGAAGATCACCGGGTCATCGTCGCGAATGGCCGCGGTGAGCAGGGCCTTGGCGTCGGCTGGAGTCGATGGGGCGACGACCTTGAGCCCGGGAATGTGTGCGTACCAGACCTCGAGGTTCTGTGAGTGGGTCGCGGCGAGCTGCTGACCGCCGCCGCCGGGCATACGAATGACCAGGGGAATGGAGACCTGGCCGGCGAACATCGACCGCATCTTGGCCGCATGGTTCACGATCTGGTCGATGGCGATGAGGCTGAAGTTGATGGTCATGATCTCGACCACAGGCCGCATGCCGAGCATCGCGGCGCCGAGCGCAGCGCCCACGAAACCCTCCTCGGCGATCGGAGCATCAAGCACCCGGTCGGGCCCGAAGTCCTCGAGCAGTCCGGCGGTGATCTTGTACGACCCCTCGAACACGCCGATCTCTTCGCCGATGAGGAAGACCTTCTCGTCGTGCTCCAGCTCCGCGCGCAGGGTTTCATTGAGCGCCTGGCGGTAGGTGATCGTACGGGTGGTCACGGCTTCAGTGTTCTCGGTATAGGTATTCACAGTGCATCCATAACGGGTTCTCCGGGCAAAGCGGATGGCGCATTCGCCACCGCGGTCGCGTACACGTACGCGAACAGGTCGTCGGGGTCGGGCTCCGGGCTGTCCTCGGCGAAGGTGACCGCCTCGGTGACCCGCGCATCGGCGGCCTCGTCGATGGCGGTGGCATCCGCTTCGCTGAGCACGCCAGAGGCGATCAGCTCGGCGCGAAAACTCGGCACCGGGTCGGACTGCCGGGCGATCGTGGTGTCTTCGGGGGAGCGATAGCGGGCTGGATCGACCACAGAATGGCCGCGCAGGCGGTAGCACATGACCTCGAGTAGTACCGGCTGGCGCAACTCACGGGCCTGCTGGAGCGCATCGCGGGCGGCGTCGCGTACGGCGAGGACATCGTCGCCGTCGACCCGCAGACCGGGCATGCGGTACGAGGCGGCGCGCTTGTACAGCTCCGGTTCAGCGGATGCCTTCTCCACCGTCGTACCCATACCGAGCCCATTATTGACGATCACGTACACGATCGGCAGCTTCCAGAGGCCGGCGAGGTTGAGCGATTCGTGGAACGCGCCGATGTTTGTCGTGCCGTCGCCGAGCAGGCACATCACGGCGGCTGCATCGGGGCCGGCCGATTCCTGATATTTTAGGGCGAGCGCGGCACCGGTTGCCGGGGGAATCTGGCCGCCGACGATGCCGTAGCCGCCGAACAGTCGCGTTTCGGCGTCGAAAAGGTGCATGGAGCCGCCGCGTCCGCCCGACACGCCGCTGGTTTTGCCGAACAGCTCGGCCATCACGCGCTCGGGTGAGAGACCGCGTAGCAGGGCGTAGCCGTGGTCGCGATAGGCGGTGAACAGGTAATCTCGGGCTTCGATGGCGGCCATCAGACCGACCACCGTGGCTTCCTCGCCGAGGTTCAGGTGGCAGTAGCCGCCGATCTTGGCCCGGGCATACATCTCACCGGAGCGCAGCTCGAAGGCCCGCACCAGTGACATCTGTTCGTAATAGTCACGCAGGGTACCGGCGGGGTCACCGCCCGGAGCGTCGACTTGCTTCGGTCGCGTGCGGGCTTTGGTCGCCATGTGGTCCCACTTTCCTGCTGACTACGTCCGTTAAGCCTAACGCTTTGTTTGCAAAGATTTCCTTTCAAACTGGGAGTGGATAGAGGGGTAGCAAACTCGTCGTTCTGGGTGTCACCCATTGTGGGAAGACATAATGGAGTCATGGCCGCCCAACCTCCGAGTTACAAGACGCTCGCCAGTCTGAGTCGCATGAACCTGCTGTATCAGCTGCAGAGTCGTGGAACGATGACGGTGAATGACCTGGCCGAGGCCGCCGGCCTGCACCACAACACGGCCAGGGAACACCTCGATCGGCTGATCAACGACGGTTTCGTCACGTGCTCGCCGGAAACGCGCGAGAGCAAGGGCCGCCCGAAGATGCTGTACAGCGCCGCGGGCGGGGTCAGTATTGAACTCGGGTCGATTCGAGCGCGCAAAATCGAGGCTGCGCAGGAACGTGCCCAACAGCTGCGAAAGATGCTTCCGCTGTTGCAGAGTAACCAGCCAGCGCCAGCCGGCTGCTTTGGTCCCGACGTGCAGCGGCAGCTCGACGCGCTCGACGACCACCTCGACCAGGCCGGCTTCGACGCCAGCCGATCCGCGGACGGCGAGCAGTTGAACCTGCACGACTGCCCGTATTCGGAGATGGTCAAGGAGCACCCTGAGGTCTGCGGTGTGCACTACCGGCTGATTCAGGGCGTACTCCAGCAGGCCGACGGTCCGTTGCGCGCGGTCGGCCTCAACCTGATCGATGCCCCCCACCTCTGCGTGATCGACGTGGTGGCCGCGTCAATCGAGCGCGAGAACGTCAAGAGTGTCCCCGGAGCGGGTGCCTAGCGGCGCTTCCGTCGCTCTCGTGGGCTCTACTGGGCGGGGAAATATTATTCACGGTCGTTTGCGGTTGTAGGCGTTTGGGTGGGCGGCGAAGCTTGATGTGAGGGTGGGTGCCGCTGCGGCACTCCCCACCAGGCAAGGGGCAGTCGTGAAAACGCGCACAGGCACAAACACACGCATCTCAAAGAGCATTTCGACCAAGCCAGGCACCGATGGTCCAGTCGCCGACTCGCTGCTCAAGCTCGGTCGTTTTCTGCGCCGCGGCGAAACCAGCGAAGACCTGCGCAGCGTCTTCAAGGACGGCGGTCGCGGCGCCGACACGTTCTACCGTGACCGCTGGACGCACGACAAGGAAGTGCGCAGCACCCACGGAGTGAACTGCACCGGCAGCTGCTCCTGGAAGGTGTACGTCAAAGACGGCATCATCACCTGGGAAACCCAGCAGACCGATTATCCCAGTGTCGGCCCGGACAGCCCCGAATACGAACCCCGCGGCTGCCCCCGCGGCGCAGCGTTCAGCTGGTACACCTACTCGCCCACCCGGGTGCGCTACCCCTACGTGCGCGGCGTGCTGCTGAACCTCTACCGGGAGGCAAAGGCCCGCCTGGGCGACCCGGTGCTCGCCTGGGCGGAGATCACCGGCAACCCCGAGACCGCACGGCAGTACAAGAGCGCCCGCGGCCAGGGCGGACTGGTGCGTGCCAGCTGGGACGAAGCCGCCGAAATCGTCGCCGCCGCCCACGTGCACACCATCAAGACCTACGGCCCGGACCGGGTCGTCGGCTTCAGCCCGATTCCGGCCATGTCGATCGTGTCGCAGGGCGTCGGCAACCGATTCATCTCGCTGCTCGGCGGCACCATGCTCTCGTTCTACGACTGGTACGCGGACCTGCCGGTGGCCAGCCCGCAGGTGTTCGGCGACCAGACCGATGTGCCGGAGTCCGCCGACTGGTGGAACTCCAGCTACCTCATGATGTGGGGCTCCAACGTTCCCGTCACCCGCACCCCCGACGCTCACTTTATGGTCGAGGCCCGCTATCGCGGCCAGAAGGTCGTCACCGTTTCGCCCGACTACGCCGACAACTCCAAGTTCGCCGATGAGTGGCTCGCCGTGCATCCCGGTACCGACGGCGCCCTCGCCCTCGCCATGGGCCATGTCGTGCTCAAGGAATTCCTGGTCGACCGGCGCACGCCGCGCTTCGTCGAGTACATGAAGAAATTCAGCGACTCGTCTTACCTGATCGCGCTCACCCCGCGCCAGGACGCCTGGGTTCCCGGCAAATTCCTTACGGCCGACGCACTGCCCGGCACCGACGCATCCGTGTCGAGTGCGGCCTTCAAGACCGTCATGCTGGATGAGAATGGCGAGCCCTTCGTGCCGAACGGCTCGATCGGACACCGGTTCAGCGAGGCCGACAAGGGCAAGTGGAACCTCGACCTCGAGGGGCGCGACCCGCTGCTCTCGATAGCGGATGCCCCCGACTACGACGGTCACTCCGTTGCGATCGACCTGCCCCGCTTCGACGTCACGCCCGACGCCGAGCACGATACTGCGGGTCAACAACACGCTGGAGCGGCCGGAATCGTACGCCGCGGCGTGCCCGTTCGCGTCGTCGCTGGTGTGCTGGTGACGACGGTATTCGACCTGCTGCTCGCGCAGTACGGCGTCGGCCGCCCCGGCCTGCCCGGCGTCTGGCCCACCGGCTACGATGACGCGTCGACGCCGGGCACCCCGGCCTGGCAGGAAGAGATCACCTCGGTGCCGTGGCAGGCCGCCGCTCGCATCGGTCGTGAGTTCGCGCAGAATGCCGAGGACTCGCAGGGGCGCTCGATGATTCTGATGGGTGCCGGCACCAACCACTGGTTCCACTCCGACACCATCTACCGCGCGTTTCTCGCGCTCACCACCATGACCGGCTGCCAGGGCGTCAACGGCGGCGGCTGGGCCCACTATGTCGGCCAGGAGAAGGTGCGCCCCCTCACCGGGTACGGCCAGTACGCCTTCGGCCTGGACTGGGTACGCCCGCCGCGCCAGATGATCGGCACCGGGTTCTTCTACCTCGCCACCGACCAGTGGCGCTACGACGGACTCTCCGCCGACACCCTCGCGAGCCCGCTCGGTAGCGGCACGTTTGCGGACCGCACCACCGCTGACTGCCTGGTCGAATCGGCCAAGCGCGGCTGGATGCCCAGCTACCCCACCTTCAACCGCAGCTCGCTCGACCTCGTCGACGACGCCGCAGCCGCGGGCCGGGAGCCAGCGGAATACGTGGTCGATTCGCTGAGGGACGGCTCGCTGGAGTTCTCGTGTGAAGACCCGGATTCGCCCGAGAACTTTCCGCGCGTGCTCGTGGTGTGGCGGGCCAACGTGCTCGGCTCTTCCGGCAAGGGCAACGAGTACTTCCTCAAGCACCTGCTCGGGGCGCCCTCCGCCGTGCGCGCCGTCGAGTCGATGCCGGCTCGCCGCCCGAAAACCATGAAATGGCACGAAAGCGCGCCGGAAGGCAAGCTCGACCTGATGGTCACGAGCGACTTCCGCATGACTTCGACGACCATCTACAGCGACGTCGTCTTGCCGCCGGCCACCTGGTACGAGAAGAATGACCTCTCGACGACGGACATGCATCCGTTCATCCACTCCTTCAACCCGGCGATCGCGCCGCCGTGGCAGGCCAAGACCGACTTCGACATCTTTCACGTGCTAGCAGCGAAGATCTCCGAAATGTCACAGACCCACCTCGGCGTGCGTAAAGACCTCGTCGCGGCGCCGCTGCAACATGACACGCCCGACGCCATGGTCACCCCGCACGGAACGGTCTTGAACGATCAGCCGCTCATTCCCGGCGTCACCATGCCGAGGCTCGTCGTCGTCGAACGCGACTATCCGGCCTTCGCCGCGCAGCTCGGCGCGCTCGGCCCGCTCACCGCGAAGCTCGGCATGGTCACCAAGGGTGTGAAATTCAACCCCGACGTGGAGGTCGACTACCTCGGCAAGAAGAACGGCCTGGTGCCCAGCGGGCCGGCCGCTGGCCGCCCACGCCTGTCGACCGCGATCCACGCCTGTGAAATGGTACTCGCCCTCTCCGGCACCACCAACGGCCGTCTCGGCACGCAGGGTTTTCGGCAGCTCGAGGAACGTACGGGCGTCAAGCTTGCCCACCTCGCCAGCGACAACGAGGGCCGCCGATTCAGCTACCTGGATGTGCAGGGGGCGCCGGTTCCGGTGCTCACCTCCCCGGAATGGTCCGGTTCCGAGCACGGTGGCCGCCGCTACAGCGCCTTCACCATCAACGTCGAGCACCTGAAGCCCTGGCACACCCTCACCGGCCGTCAGCATTTCTACCTGGACCACGACTGGATGATCGAATTGGGCGAACAGCTACCCATTTTTCGGCCGCCGCTGGATATGCACCGGTTGTTCGATGACTCGATCGTCGGCGCCACGACCGCGACCGGGGCGACGGGTTCTGCGGGTCATGCCGAGGTCGCCGTGCGCTACCTGACCCCGCACTCGAAGTGGTCGATCCACTCCGAATACCAGGACAACCTGCTCATGTTGTCGCTCTCCCGCGGCGGGCCGACCATCTGGATGAGCCCGCAGGACGCCGACAAGATCGGGGTGCGCGACAACGAGTGGATCGAGTCGTACAACCGCAACGGCGTCGTCGTGGCGCGAGCGATCGTCTCGCACCGCATGCCGGAAGGCACCGTGTACATGTACCACGCGAAGGACCGCACCATCAACGTGCCGGTCGCCGAAACCAGCGGCATGCGCGGCGGCACCAACAACTCGCTGACCCGCATCCTCTTGAAACCCAGCCACCTGATCGGCGGCTACGCCCAGCTGTCCTTCGCCTTCAACTACCTCGGCCCGACCGGGAACCAACGCGACGAGGTCACCGTGATTCGTCGTCGCAGCCAGAAAGTGGACTACTAATGCGTGTTATGGCCCAGATGTCGATGATCATGAACCTCGACAAGTGCATCGGGTGTCACACCTGCTCCGTCACCTGTAAGCAGGTGTGGACCAACCGCACCGGTGTGGAGTACGCCTGGTTCAACAACGTGGAGACGCGGCCCGGTATCGGCTACCCGCGCGAGTACGAGAACCAGGAGAAGTGGAAGGGCGGCTGGGTGCGCAACAGGCGGGGTCGGCTGCAGCTGAAGGCCGGCGGACGCCTGAAGAAGCTCTCGCAGATCTTCAACAACCCGAATCTGCCGCAAATCGACGACTATTACGAGCCGTGGACCTACGACTACGACATGCTCACCACCGCCCCGGCCGGCACACAAAGCCCGGTCGCACGCCCGAAGTCGCTTCTGACCGGCCAGGACATGGACATCAAATGGTCGGGCAACTGGGACGACAATCTCGGCGGCTCGCAGGAAACTGCCGCGCAGGACCCGATTCTCGCCACGATGAGCGAGCACGTGAAGATGGAGTTCGAAAAGACCTTCATGTTCTACCTGCCGCGCATCTGCGAGCACTGCCTCAACCCCGCCTGCGTGGCGGCCTGCCCCTCCGGTGCCATGTACAAGCGTGAAGAAGATGGCATCGTGCTCGTGGACGAAGACGGATGCCGCGGCTGGCGCATGTGCGTCTCCGCCTGCCCCTATAAGAAGGTGTACTTCAACCACAAAACGGGCAAGGCCGAGAAGTGCACGCTCTGCTATCCATTGATCGAGCAGGGTAAGCCCACCATCTGCTCCGAAACCTGTGTCGGACGCCTGCGTTACCTGGGCCTCATGCTCTACGACGCCGACGCGGTGCTCGCCGCGGCCTCGATCGAAAATGATCAGGACCTGCTCGACGCCCAGCGCGCCTGCTTTCTCGACCCGTTCGACCCCGAGGTCATCGCCGCCGCCAAGGCGGAGGGCATGGCCGAGGACTGGATCGAAGCCGCCCAGAACAGCCCGATCTACAAGCTCATCTCCGAGTACGAGATCGCCCTGCCGCTGCACCCGGAATACCGCACCATGCCCATGGTCTGGTACATCCCGCCGCTCTCGCCGGTCGTCGACGTCGTGAGTAACTCGGGTAGCGACGGGGAAGACGCCCGCACCCTGTTCGCCGCGATCGACAAGCTGCGCATTCCCGTGGAATACCTCGCCGGACTGTTCTCGGCCGGCGACGTCGTTCCGGTCGAGCTGTCACTGCGCAAGCTCGCCGCGATGCGCGCCTACATGCGTGACATCAATCTCGGCAACGAGCCCGACGAGCGCATTCCGAACGCGGTCGGCATGACCGGTGAGACCATCACCGCCATGTACCGGCTGCTGGCAATCGCCAAGTACGAAGATCGCTACGTCATTCCCAAGGCCCACGTCGAGACCGCGCGGGAGCTCGAAGAGCTCGGCTGCTCGCTCGACACCGACGGCGGCCCCGGCATGGGCGGGCCCGGCTCCGCTGGGCACAGTGGCCCCTACGGCAACACCGTCGGCATGCCGCTCGGCGCCACGGTCGACAACTACAACACGATGACCGGGCGCCCGAGTGCGACCGCGCCGACCACCCCGGGCCGGGTCAACCTGCTCAACTGGAACGGTAATGGAGCGCCCCAGGGCATGTTCCCGCCGATAGCGGATGCCGGGAGCCCCGCGTGAACGTCGGCACCCTCGGCGCACGGATGAACTTCGGCTTTCGGGCGCCCAAGACGGCTCCGCGAGCGATTGCGGCCGTTCCGCTGACGCCCGAGCAAGGAGTGATCGCGCACATGGCGGCGTCGATTCTGCTCGACTACCCCACGCCGGAACGGCGGGCGCAGTTTTCGCTGGTGGAGGAATCCGTTGCGGATCTGCCCGGCGAGCTGCGCCGCAGCTTCCAGGCGTTTTTCACCGCGGTGAACACGCTCAGCCAGCAGCAGCTCGAAACGCACTTCACCGCGACCTTCGACCTGAAACGCAAGTGCTGCCCGTACCTCACCTACTATGCGGCCGGGGATACCCGCCGCCGCGGCATGGCGCTCGTGCGGTTCGTCGAGGCATACCGGGCCGCGGGCTGGCAGGTTGACGCCGACGAACTGCCCGACTACCTGCCGATGGTGCTGGAATTCTCAGCGCTCTCCGACTCTTTGATCGCGCAGGAACTGCTCGCCGCGCACCGCGACGGTATCGAGGTGTTGCGCTCGGCGCTCGAGAAGTTCGACAGTCCCTACGCCCACCTCGTGGAGGCGGTGTGCCTGTCGCTGCCCATGATCGACGACGAGACCCGCGAACGCTACCTCAACCTCGTCAACGAGGGGCCGCCGACCGAGACGGTCGGAATGACCTACCTCGGCAATCTGAAACCGTTTTCCGCGCACGCAAATGAAGATGTGAGAGTATGACCGCCTGGGATTACCTGCTCTGGGTCGCTTTTCCCTATGCCGCCTCTGGCGTATTCGTGGTGGGGCATCTGCTGCGCTTCCGCTACGACCAGTTCGGCTGGACGAGCCGGTCCAGCCAGACCTACGAGAACCGGCTGCTGCGGTGGGGCTCGCCCATGTTCCACTACGGCATCCTCATGGTGATCGGCGGGCACGTCGTCGGCCTGTTCATTCCTAAGCCGTGGCTTGAATTCTTCGGCGTGACCGAGCACCTGTATCACCTCGGTGCTACCTGGCTGGGCAGTTTCGCGGCCGTGCTCACCGTTGCCGGGCTCGCCATTCTGATCTACCGCCGCCGCCTGACCAAACGGGTGTTGCTCGTGACAACGGTGATGGACAAGGTCATGTACGTGTGCCTGGCCAGCACGATCACCTTTGGCACGACGGCCACCGTGCTGTACCAAATCTTCGGCGGCGGGTATGACTATCGAGGGTCGATCTCACCCTGGATCCGCTCACTGTACAGTCTTCAGCCCGACCCGTCGCTCATGAGCGGTGTACCGTTTTTCTTTCAACTGCACGTGCTCACGGCGACCGCGCTGTTTCTGCTGTGGCCCTTCACTCGGCTGGTGCACGTGTTCTCGGCGCCGCTCGGCTATCTCGTGCGCCCCTACGTGGTCTACCGTTCGCGGGACGCCCCTCGGGGTGCCGGATCGCGCCCGCCGCGGCGCGGCTGGGAAAAGAGCGAGCGCCCGCTCGAGCGCTCGCGCAAATAATGGCACGATACTGGCTGCATGACACTACGAATTAAAAGAGCGTATGAGGCGGCATCCGCTTCCGATGGATGCCGGGTGCTGGTTGACCGACTCTGGCCACGCGGTGTCTCCAAGGAGCATGCCGCGCTCGACGAGTGGCTGAAAAACGTTGCACCGTCGCCCGCGCTGCGCACATGGTGGAAGCACGACCCGAAGCGAATGGACGAGTTCGCGCTGCGCTACCGCGCCGAACTCGACGGCAACGCGCCAACCCAGGCGGCCGTCCAGGAGCTGCGTGCGCTCGCCGCGGGGTCGCAGGTCACGACTCTGATCTACGGGGCCAAGGACCCGCAGGTGAACCACGCGCGGGTGCTCGCCGAATACCTACAGGAATAGTCGACGCACAGGTCCACAATTCGCGCGAAGGAATACTGAGCCAGCTTTCGGCCTTGGGTCTAGAGCGCCCGCACGTGGAGGGGAATCTCGAGGGGCTCCCAGCATGCGGGTCAGGGGGCGTCGCATGCGGGTCAGGGGGCGTCAGCGTGTAACACAAATGACAACAGAAAGTGTCGAACCAGTGTCTTCAGTAATTCCCGTCAGCACCAGCCACAGCAGACTTCACAAGTGGGTGCGCTCCTTCGGGGTGCAGATCATCGCAGCACTCATCGTCGGTCTGGGCCTTGGGCTCGTGGCCAAATACACCGGCAGCACCGAAGCAAACCCCAACGGCCTCAGTGCCACCCTGAAAATTATCGGCTCGAGCTACGTCTCGCTGCTGCAGGCGGCCGTCGTGCCGCTCATCTTCACGGCCGTAGTCAGTTCCATCGCGAACCTGCGTCAGGTGTCCAACGCGGCAAAGCTCGCCTGGAACACACTGCTCTGGTTCGCTATCACCGCGTTGATCGCCGTTCTGATCGGAATCGGGCTGGGTGTGCTGGTGCGGCCGGGGGCCGGCACCGGTATCGCCGATAACGCCGAGTACTCCGGCAAGACCGGTGACTGGTGGGCCTTTTTGACCGGGCTCTTCCCGAAGAACTTCCTCGGACTGGGCGCCAGTACCAACGTCGTCGACGGCATCGCGACCACCAACATCAGCTTCAACGTGTTGCAGATTCTGGTCATCGCCATCGCGGTGGGCATCGCCGCGTTGAAGGTGGGCAAGGCGGCCGAACCGTTCCTGAACCTCAACGCGTCAGCCCTCGCGGTCATTCAGAAGGTGCTCTGGTGGATCATCCGCATCGCACCGCTGGGCACGATCGGCCTGATCGGAAACGCGGTAGCGGTTTACGGCTGGGACACCATGGGGTCACTGGGCAAGTTCGCAGTCACCATCTACATTGGCCTGATTCTGGTTCTGTTCGTGGTCTACCCCGTTCTGATCAAGTCCCACGGGCTCTCCGTCAAGCAGTACTACTCCGGCGTGTGGCCGGCCGTTCAGCTGGGCTTCGTGTCGCGCTCGTCCATCGGAACCCTTCCGCTGACCCAGCGCGTGACCGAACGCAGCCTCGGGGTGCCCCGCGGCTACGCATCCTTCGCCGTACCGCTGGGCGCAACGACCAAGATGGACGGTTGCGCGGCCATCTACCCGGCCGTCGCCGCGATTTTCGTCGCCCAGTTCTTTGGTATCCAGCTGGACCTCAGCCAGTACCTGCTGATCGTACTCGTCTCAGTCCTGGGTTCTGCAGCCACGGCCGGCACGACAGGCGCCGTCGTCATGCTGACACTCACCCTGTCGACGCTTGGACTGCCACTGGCCGGCGTCGGCCTGCTCTTGGCCATCGACCCGATCATGGACATGGGTCGTACGGCCGTCAACGTGGCGGGCCAGGCGCTCGTGCCCACGATTGTGGCTAAGCGCCAGGGAATCCTGAATGAGACTCTCTACAACGCCCCGCGCACGGCCCAGCCGTTCACGGACGATTCTGAGGAATCCACGCAATCAGCGCCGAGCACGTTGGTCGACACTCGGGTTTGATCTCCCACCGGCGTCGGAGGCGAGTGCGGCTCGTGCCGCCTCCGCTCGCCGGTGAGTGTTGAAACGCACTCGGGGTACTAGACGTTGCCCAGCGGGATGGTCTCGTCGCTCAGCCGAGACGGATCAACCGGTCGGCCGTGTCGGATCAGGCCCTGCACGGCGTCGTTGACATCCCAGACATTCACGTTCATGCCCGCGACGACCCGGCCGGCGCTTAGCCAGAACGCGATGAACTCTCGGGCTCCCGGGTTGCCGCGATAGACCAGTTCGGCGTCGCGGGTGAGCGGGCCGAAGCCGGAATACTCCATGCCGAGGTCGAACTGATCGGTGTAGAAGTATGGGATGGCGTCGAAGGACACGCTCTGGCCGAGCATCGCCCGCGCCGCCACCGGGCCGCCGTTCAAGGCGTTCGCCCAGTGCTCGCTGCGCAGGCGCTGCTGAATCAGCGGATGCTCCGCGCTGGCGACATCCCCCGCTGCAAAGACGTGTGGGTCACTCGTTGTGAGGCTCGCGTTGACCAGGATTCCGTTGTCGACGTCGAGACCGGCTTTCTGGGCGAGTTCCACGTTCGGAACCGCACCGATGCCCACCAGCACGAGGTCGGCGAGCACTGTTTCACCGCCGACGAGGAGCACCCCGGTGACCTGGCCGTCGGTTCCGACGAGGCTCTCGACCACCACGGATCGGCGCACGACCACCCCGTGCTCCTCGTGCAGGGTCGCGAACAGGCTGCCGAGCTCGTCGCCGAGCACCGCCGCAAGCGGCACCGCACCGCGCTCGAGGATGGTCACCTCGTTACCGAGGGTTCGGGCGGTCGCGGCCACTTCCATGCCAATCCATCCGGACCCGACGACCACGAGCCGTTTGTCGCCGCCGACCAACAGGGAGCGCAACGCCTCTGCGTGGTCGAGGGTGCGCAGGTAATGCACCCCGCCGAGGTCGGTGCCCGGCACGGTCAGGGGGCGGGGGCGGGAGCCGGTAGCCAGCAGTAGCCGATCATAGCGCCGCGACTCGCCGTCGTCGGTGCTCACCAGGTGTGCCGCAAGGTCGAGGTCGACCGCGCGGGTTCCGGGGTGAAACTGCACGTCGCGGTCGGTATACCAGCTTCGGCTTTCGACAAAGACGGAGTCTCGCTCAGCGGTGCCAGCGAGATAGTCCTTCGACAGCGGCGGGCGGATATACGGATGGTGCTCCTCCGCGCCGATCAGATGAATCTCTCCATTGAAACCCTCATCACGCAGGATGCGGGCTGCGCTCGCACCCGCGAGGGAGGCCCCCACGATCACAAAACTTTGCTGGTCGGCCATGGCATTGTCCTTCCGTGGGCGTGCTCCGACTGTACGAGGGTTTGCCCGGTTGGGCGAGGGGTGACTTGTGCGCAGTTCGTGGATCGGGCGGTATGTTTTGAGGGGCATCGCGTGGGCGGAGGCGGGTCAGGACGGCGAGACCAGGATGTCGCAGCGCCAACACCGGGCTGGCAGCTCACCGGAGACGTAGGCGCCGCACTCCGGGCAGACCTGTTCGAGCCAGCAGATCGGGTCGCCGCCGAGGGGTTCGTCGATTGCGTCGTATTCGGTCATCGGTGACCTCCTCGTTTCAGTATGACCCCGTCGGCAGGAAGAAACCCGAAGCCCCCGCTGGAGGAGTAGGGGCTTCGGGTCGTGGGAGGGAGCGTTAGCTCGGGTTGGGCGCGCCAGGACGGGCGTAATAGAACCAGGCGAGCGCGGTGCACAGCGCGCAGAACACGGCGCAGCCGATGAAGAAGGTGGACGGGCTCATGCCGGTGAGGGCCATACCAACGATGAACGGTCCGAAAGCGGCAATCGCGGCCGTCCAGCCAATGGCCCCGCCAGCCTGGCGCTTGGGGAAAATCATCGGCATCTGCTTGAACGTGCCGGCGTTGGCCAAGCCCGAGAAGAAGAAAATGATGATCATTCCGGTCAGAAACCCGTTGAACTCCGAGACGTCCGTGGGGGTGAGGAAGAACACGGTGACGGTGGTGCCCACCGCCATACCGGCGCCGCCGATGAACGTGAAGATAGCGCCGCCGAACCGATCGCAGAGCGGGCCGGAGGCTGCGCGCACCAGGGCGCCGACGACCGGACCGATGAAGGCGAAGGCGAGCGGGTTGGGCGCGTCGGGAAAGTCGCCGTAGACGTTGAGAATGATGAGGCCCATCTGGGCGGCGAGGCCGCTGAACGCGCCGAAGCTCATGAGGTAGATCGCGGTCATGATCCAGGTGTGCTTGACCTTGAAGATGTCCAGCTGCTGCCTGAAGTTGGCCTTGATCGGCACGCGGCGCAGAAACAGGAGGGCGAGGATGACCGCGAGGATCACCCAGGGAATGAGCACGAGCCCGCCGTTGTGCAGCCAGACCAACTCGCCGTTTGAATCGCTCTCCGGGGTGAGCACTGCGGTGCCGAGCAGGCCGAACCCCACGACCCACGGGGTGAGCAGCTGAATGAGGCCGATGCCGAAGTTGCCGAGTCCTGCCTGCAATCCAAGCGCTGTGCCGGCCAGGCGCTTGGGAAAGAAATAGCTGGTCGAGGCCATGAAGCCAGAAAAGCTGCCGCCGCCGATGCCCGCCGCGAACGACAGGGCGAGTAGTACCCAGTAGGGCGTAGACGTGTCACGGGCCACCAGGGTCCAGCCGATCATCGGCAGCAAGAGCAGCGCGCTCGAGAGGGCGACGAGCACTCGGGTGCCCAGAATCGGCGGTAGGAACATGAACACAAGCCGCAGCAGTCCCGCAGCGAGGCCGGGCAGGGCGACGAGCCAGTACAGCCGGCTGGTGCTCAGGTCGAAGCCGATGTCATTGAGACGCGGGGCGATCGCGCTGACCAGATACCAGGCTGCGAACCCGAGCGTCATGCTGAAGGTGGTGATCCACAGGGTGCGCCAGGCGAGGTGCGAATCCCACGTTTCGTCGTGTTCCGGATCCCAGTTGGAAAGGTCCGACTTCAGCGTGGAGACGACGCGTGGTGGTGAGACGGTTGACATGGCTTCCTCGTCTTTTGGTCGGGCGTTCGACCCGCTTGGTAGCCAGCTTGTTCGCTTGTCGGGCGGGGTGCATCGGTCAAACACCGTGAAAAATGATTCCGGTGAAAGCCGATGCGGGGAGGCTCGTGACGGTCACGGTAATGTGGAAAGGTGAAAACTCAGCTCAAGCTTGGGGCCGAACTCGGGGCCGTCGTGATCACCGTGTCTGATCGTTGTTCGCGCGGAGAACGCGAGGACCGATCGGGGCCGGCCGCCGTTGATGCCCTCGCCGAAGTGGGGATCCCGTGTGCGCAGCCGCGGGTTGTGCCCGACGGCATCGAGAGCGTGGCCGGCGCGATCGCCGCCGCACTCGGGGATGGCGCCCGCCTCGTGGTGACGACCGGTGGCACCGGAGTGTCATCGCGGGACCTGACCCCCGAGGGAACGGCGCCCTTGTTGCGCACGAACCTGCCGGGCATCTCCGAGCGGATACGTGCGGTGAGCGTTGCCACGATCCCCACCGCGATGCTGTCCCGCGGGATCGCCGGAATCGCCGATTCGGTCGGTAACAACGGCGCCCTCGTGGTGAATCTGCCCGGTTCGGTCGGCGCGGTGCGTGACGGCGTCGCTATTCTCGCGCCGCTCGTGCGGCACATCATCGATCAGCTCGACGGCGGTGACCACTGATGGGGGCCGGGTTTGCCCAGGTTACCCAGTCGCTGCTCGACGTCGGTGAGCACGTGACCGCCGTGTCCGACGCCACGCACGGCGCCGTCGTCACGTTCATCGGGCAGGTACGCGATCACGATCCGGATGCTGCCGGACGTGTCACGGGCCTCGATTACAGCGCGCACCCCGACGCGGGGCGCATCATCGGCGAAATCGCCGACCGGGTGCGGGCGCAGCATCCGCTTGTCGTCTTGGCCGTCAGCCACCGCATCGGTCACCTCGACGTGGGCGACCTCGCCCTCGTCGCGGCGGTCGCGAGCGCGCACCGCGGCGACGCTTTTGCGGCCTGCGAGAGCCTGGTGGAGACCGTGAAAGCGGAGGTGCCGATCTGGAAGAAGCAGTACGAGGTCGACGGCAGCCATTCCTGGGTCGGTTTGTAGGCCTGTCGGGAGTACTACCCGCCCGCGAAAGGCGGGAGCACGTCGATCGCATCGGTCGGCGAGAGCGCGACCGCGTCATCCGTAGCGCGGGCGCCGTTCACGAGCAGGGAACACAGGCCGAGCACGTGCACGAACTCGTTGCCGTAACGCTCGCCGAGTTCGGTGCGCAGTTCGCCGATTGTTCCCGCATCGAGGGTGGCCGTTTCGGTCTGAGCGGCTTCGGCCGCGCCGGCGAAAAAGCGTAGGGTCGCCATCAGCGTGTGCCGGGGGTCCAGGCGAGGGCGAGTTCGGTCGCGGTGGCGCAGGCCGCTTCGATATCGGCGGTGGTTCCACCATTCTTCGCGGCGGCGAGTCCGATCAGAAAGGTGCTGAGCGGCGCGGCCGGGCGCGCCACGTTGTGGGCCACGTCGCGGGCCACGTCGAGCAAGCCGCCCACGGGCACGTCTTCGGAGTTGAGCTGCAGTCGGTCGGCGAGGGCGGTGAGCCAGTCGTCGAGCGCTTCGGGAGGCAGCGGTGCAGAGCTCATTCGGGTTCACTCCTCTGGTCGGGCTGAATGGTCGGGTACGGATGCGTCGGTCAAACGCACGGTACTACTCTTAACATCCTGCCACGTGTCCACGTCGATACCGGCTCCGGCTTCGTCTTGCAGCCCGTCGAGCTGTAAACCGGCGAGCAGCTGTCGCATGCTGGCGCCGTCGACGCGGTCGCCGAGACGGGCCACGGCCGCGCGCAAAGCGGGTGCCCGATAGATCGCAGCGAGCCACTGCGCATGGCCGCTGCTGTCGACGAGGTGCACGCCGTCCTGCCGGTCATCCGTTTTCTCGAGAGCGGATGCTGCAGCGACCAGCAGGCGCGCGGCATCCGCTCCCCAGGGCAGATCGCAGGCGAGCACCAGCAGCCAGCCGACGGGTGGTTCAGGGCCGTCTTCGTTCGTGTCGAGCGGTACGTTCGTTGCCAGGGCTGCGTGGGCGTCGAGCGCGGTGAGGCCGGCGGCGAGGCCGGCCACCGGCCCGCCGAATGGTGGGTCTTCGAGCGCCCAGATCAGCGGGGTGTGCGCGACGGGCGCGGTGACCGGTGGGGCTGCCGCCGGCTGGGCGGCTGGCGGGCCGACCACGACGGCGTGCCGAGCGACCGGGCGGGCATCGAGAACGCGGGAGAGCAGGGTACGTCCGGCCACCTCGACTGCGGGTTTGAGTACGCCGCCGAGACGGCTGCCGCGGCCGCCCGCGAGCACGATGAGGTCAACCGGCAGCATCCGCTTAGATTTCGGCGCGCAGCCAGTCGCCGCTCTTGCCGCCACTCTTGGCGAGCAGGCGCACATTCTCGATCGTGACGGATTTGTCGAGGCCCTTGACCATGTCGACGACGGCGAGGGCGGCGACCGAGACGGCGGTGAACGCCTCCATTTCGACCCCGGTGCGGTCGGCGGTGCGCACCGTGGCGGTGATGCGCACGCCGTCATCCTCGACCGCGAGGTCGACGACGGCGCCGTGCACGCCGATCACATGGGCCAGCGGAAGCAGGTCGGCGGTCTTCTTGGCACCCTGGATTCCCGCGATGCGGGCCACGGCGAGCACGTCGCCCTTGGGCGCGGTGCCGTCGCGGAGGGCCGCGATCACCGTCGCCCCGCAGCGCACGAAACCGGCGGCGGTGGCGCTGCGCACGGTCGGGACCTTGTTGGTCACGTCGACCATACGGGCTTGCCCTGCCGAGTCGAGGTGGGTGAAAAGCTGGGCGGGTACGGCCGCGCCGGCCGTGTCGGGGGTGTGCGTCATGATGTCAGCATGACAGTGATGAGGTCGCCGCCGCGAATGTGAGTGGCATCCTCGGGCACGATGGCGAGTCCAGATGCCTGCGCCAGGCCGGCGACGAGGTGCGAGCCCGAACCGCCCCGGGAAGCTGGGCGTGCCTCGGTCAGGGTGCCGTTTTCGGTGCCGTCGGTGCGGTGCGTGACAATGACGGGCATGTATTGGGCGCGTCCGGGTGGGGAGCGCCAGCCGTCGACGACGGTCGCCGTGACGGTGCGCCGGTTCAGGATCGGCTGGCCGAGCAGGCGCTGGAGTGCGGGCCGCACGAACACCTCGAAGGACACGTAGGCGCTGACCGGGTTGCCGGGCAGGGCAAAGATGAGCGGTCCGGATGCTTGTTCGGTGGCGGGCCAGCGCCCGAAACCCTGCGGCTTGCCGGGCTGCATCTTGACCGGCCCGAAGTCCACGGTGCCGAGCGGTTTCAACACGGCCTTGACCACGTCGTACGCGCCGACACTCACGCCGCCGGAGAGCACGATCACGTCGACCGAGCCGGCCAGTTCGTCCAATAGCGCGCGCAGCACGTCGTCGTCGTCCGGTACGGCGCCGATCCGCACGGCTATGCCGCCGGCCTCGGCGACGGCCGCCGAAAGCAGAAAGGAATTGGAGTCGGGAATCTGGCCGCGACGGGTCGGGCTGCCGGGCGTGACCAGTTCGCTTCCGGTCGAGATGACGGCCACGCGCGGAGCGGGGTGTACCAGCACCGAGCTGGTTCCGGCGCTCGCCGCTGCGGCGACCCGGGTGGGCCAGAGCACACTTCCCGCGCGCAGCACCCGGTCGCCGGCGTGGGCGTCTTCGCCGGCCCGGCGCACGTGCGCCGCGGCGCCGGGCGCCCGCACGATGGCGACTCGTTCGATGCCCTGGTCGGTGTCCTCGATCGGAACGACGGCGTTTGCTCCGTCGGGAATGGGCGCGCCCGTCATGATGCGCGCGACCTGCCCGGGCACGAGGCGCGGGTTCTCCGCGGTGCCGGCGGCGAGGTCGGCGACGACGGGCAGGGTGATCGGGTTCTGGGGCGAGGCGCTGAGCAGATCGGAGCGGATGACGGCGTAGCCGTCCATCGCGGAATTGTCGAAGGGAGGCGTATCGGTCACGGTGAGCACATCTTCGGCCAGCACCAGACCGCGGGCCGCGTCGAGCTCCACGCGCACGGGCGGCAGGGGAGCGACGCTGGCGAGCACGATCGCGAGTTGCTCGGCAACGGTGCGCGCGGATGCGGCGGGCGCGCAGGCATCCGTCCGCGTGTGCGAGTGGTTCGCGTGATCGCCTGGCGCAGTGTCACGCGCGCCGGCATCGGGTCGTTCGGTGTCGGTCACCGGCTAGACCAGGCTGTCGGACGGGCTGGCACTGCCGGCGTCATCGCGGGTCGACGCGTCTGGCGCGGTCAGGGCGGGCTCGGGCGACGGCCATCTGCTGCCGAGTCCGGGAGCACGCCCGGCCGTGACGAGGTCATCCCAAGCGAGGATTCCACCGGTCAGCACCGAAACATCGGTGAATCCCGCCTCGCGCAACGCGTTCGCGGCCCGGGCGGCCCGGCCGCCGGCGTGGCAATGCACGATCAGCGGGGTGTTTTGGGGCAGCGCGGCGCGGCCACTGTCCGAGAGCACGCCATCGGTGAGGAGCTCACCGATGGGCAGCAGTTGGGCCGTAGGAATCGAGCTTTCGGCGTATTCGTTCGGCTCGCGCACGTCCAGGACCAGAAAGCTGTCGGTGCCGGCGCTCTGGGCGGCGAGGCGCCCGGCGAGTTCGACGCTCGAGACCTCGGGGGTGCTCTCCCTGGCCGCCTGGGCGAGCTCGGCAGAACGCTCAGCGGCGATCTCGGCGGCGGTCGGTTCGGCGGCAATGCCGGTTCCGAGCAGCGGAATCTCATTGAACCGGCCCGACAGCGCGTCGATCACGAGCACCCGTCCGATCAGCGGCGAGCCGATTCCGGTGATGAGTTTGATGGTTTCGGTCGCCATGAGCGACCCGACCTGGCCGCACAGCGCGCCGAGCACACCGGCATCGGCGCAGTTGGGTACCTCGCCCTCGGCTGGCGGCGTCGGAAACAGGTCGCGCAGGTGCACGCCGGTGATGCCGCTAGCGGCCGGCGGAGTGGCCCAGAACACCGAGAGCTGGGCGTCGAAGCGCAGAACGGATGCCCACACCAGCGGCAGCCCCAGCCGCGCGCAGGTGTCGTTCACGAGGAACCGGGTCGGAAAATTGTCGGTGCCGTCGATGACAATGTCGTAGCCGCCGATGATCTCGGCCGCGTTGCTCGCCACCAGTCGCTCGGCGTGCCGGATGACCGTGGTTTCCGGGGCGATCTCGGCGATGCGCTCGGCGGCGCTGTCGACCTTGGGATGGCCGACATCCGCTTGCCCATGGGCGATCTGGCGCTGCAGGTTGCTCGGTTCCACGTCGTCATCGTCGACGATGCCGATGGTGCCCACGCCGGCCGCTGCGAGGTAGAGCAGGGCGGGGGAGCCGAGCCCGCCGGCGCCGAGTACGAGCACCCGGGCGTTGGCGAGGCGGCGCTGGCCGAGTTCATTGAGCTGTGGGAGGCGACGCTGGCGGGCGGTACGCACGGATTCGGAGGCGGTGAGCCGATCAATGGGCTCGACGAGGGGAGGAATAGCCATGGCTTAACGCTAAGCGTTGCAGGGCCTCGCGGCCACCAGCTCGACGGGAGACTGCCGCCGAACCGAGCTGCACGGCGGCATAACTCCTGCAATCTGTCGCTGCCGCCGTCGCTATGCCCCCATCTGAGCGGAATGTAGTAGCAGGGATGAGCAATTTGCAGGAGTTATGCGCAGGGCGGGCCAGCCCCGCGAGGTTTCCGGGCCAGCCCGTCGAGGTTTGCGAAACAGCCGAGCGATCACGCCCGCAGATGCGGTGCTATTCTGCTGTTTATGACGCAATATCGGATCAGTGAGGCCGCCGAGCTGCTCGGTGTCAGCGACGACACCGTGCGACGCTGGGTCGACGGTGGTCGCCTTGCCGCGACTGCCGACGCCTCCGGTCGCCTCGCCGTTGACGGAGCCGCGCTCGCCGCCTTCGCGGTCGAGCAGGCGAACGCCCCGAGCGACCCGTCGAGTGTGGGCCGCAGCGCCCGCAATCGATTCGTCGGCATCGTCACCGCCATCACCATGGACACGGTCATGGCCCAGGTCGAACTGCAGTGCGGCCCGCACCGCGTGGTCTCGCTCATGTCGAGCGAGGCCGTGCGCGAACTCGGCCTCGCTATCGGCTCGCTCAGCGTCGCCGTGATCAAGGCCACCAATGTGATCGTCGAAACTCCGGGACGGATGCCGTGAGCCGCCTCCCGCAGGCCCTGGCCGTTCTGGCTGTGCTCGCCCTAGCCCTCACCGGCTGTGCGCCATCGAACGCCGCGGACACCGTTGAGCCGACCGCTACGGGGCTCGAGCCCCAGACCCTCAGCGTCTATGCTGCCGCATCTCTCACCGGCGCCTTCGACGAGATGGCCGCCCTGCTCGAACGCGAGAATCCGGCCGTGGACGTGCAGGTCAGCTACGACGGATCCTCCACCCTGGCCACCCAGATCGCGGCCGGCGCCCCCGCCGACGTGTTCGCCAGTGCCGACCAGAAGAACATGCAGCCGCTCGCCGACGACGCACTGGTCGGTCCGGCCACCCTGTTCGCCGGCAACACGCTACGTATCGCGGTCGCCCCCGGCAACCCGCTGCGCATCGAAAACCTCGCAGATCTCGCCCGGGCCGGCGTGATCACCGTGCTGTGCGCGGCGCAGGTGCCGTGCGGTGCGGCATCCGCTGCCCTGCTGTCCAACGCCGGCGTCACTCTCAGCCCCGCGAGCGAGGAACAGAATGTGACGGCCGTGGTCACCAAGATCGCCAGCGGCGAAGCGGATGCGGGCCTCGTCTACGCCACCGACGTCGCCGCCAACCCCGGCCGCATCGACGGCGTGACCCCGGCCGGAGCCAGCGAAGTCGTCGGGCACTACCCGATCGCGGTCGTGGCCGGCAGCGCGCACGCCGAGGCAGGGCAGGCCTTCGTCGACCTCGTGCTCTCGCCGGCCGGCCAGGCCGTGCTCTCCGCCCACGGTTTTCTCGCCCCGTGACCGCCCCGTGAACGCCCAGTGAACGCCCCGCAGGGCGCGGGAACGCGCCCGGGCGCAGCGTTGCCCGCTGGGCGCACGATAGAGCCTGCGCCCGGCCATCGAATCTGCGCCCGGCGCGGCCCGCGCGGCCTGCGCCCGTGATTCCGCGCCTCCTCTATCTACCCGCGAGCATCGGCCTGGCCCTGCTCGTGCTGCCGCTCGCCGGTCTCCTGCTCAAGGTCGACTGGGCCGCCCTGCCCGCCCTGCTGCTTTCACCCGAGGCCCTGCAGCCGCTGGGTTTGTCGCTAGTGACGGCATCTGTTTCAACGCTGCTCTGCCTGCTGCTCGGCGTGCCGCTCGCCGTCGTCATCGCGCGGTCGAAGCCGCGTGCAGCCGGTCTGCTGCGGGCGCTCGTCACCGTGCCGCTCGTGCTGCCGCCGCTCGTTGGCGGTATCGCACTGCTCTCCCTGCTCGGACGCGGCGGCGTACTCGGCAACACCCTCGAACTTGCCGGACTGCGCATTCCATTCACGACCGCGGCGGTCGTCATTGCGCAAACCTTCGTGGCCCTGCCGTTTCTCGTGATCGCGGTCGAGGGGGCGCTGCGCACCGCCGGCATCCGCTACGAGCGTGTGGCCGCGACCCTCGGTGCCGGCCGTGGCACGGTCTTCGCGCGCATCACGCTGCCGCTTGTCGGCCCCGGACTTCTTGCCGGCACCGTTCTCAGCTTCGCCCGCGCGCTCGGCGAATTCGGTGCGACCGCCCTCTTTGCCGGCAACCAGGTCGGAGTCACCCGCACCATGCCCCTTGCCATTTACACCGCCTTCAACGGCTCGGGTGTGACGACCGATCAGGCTGTCGCCTTGTCGCTGCTGTTGATCGCGGTCGCCGTGATCATCCTCGTGCTGGTCGGAACCCGCCGGGCGAGCGTACTCTCGTGACCGCCACCCTCGGCCGAGACGTCGTCACCGCACTTCTCGCCGCGACCCTACAGCTCACCCGAGGCGGGTTCACCCTCGACGTGCAACTCACGCTCGCGCCCGGCGAGGTGCTGGCCCTCCTGGGCCCGAACGGCTCGGGCAAGTCGACCGTGCTCGACCTGCTCGCGGGGCTGGTCACCCCCGATACCGGAACCGTCACCCTCGATGGCGCGACCCTCACCGCGCCCGGCCGGCTCGTGGCACCCGAGAATCGTGCTATCGGCCTGCTCGGACAAGAGCCCCTGCTCTTTCCGCACCTGAGCGCCCGCGCCAACGTAGCCTTCGCGCTCCGGTTCGGCGAAGCGCGACTGAACGCCGCCCCGGCGCGGGTGCAGGCCGACCGCTGGCTCGACCGGGTCGGCCTGGCCGGCCTCGGCAGCAGCCTGCCCGGCGCCCTCTCCGGGGGGCAGCAGCAGCGTGTCGCCCTCGCCCGAGCCCTCGCGGCCGGCCCGCGCGTGCTCCTGCTCGACGAGCCGATGGCCGCTCTCGACGCGGAAACAGCGCCGTTCATCCGTCAACTCATCCGCGAGCAGCTTGCCGAAACCGGCACCAGCGCCATCATCGTCACCCATGACATCGTCGACGCCGTCGTGCTCGCCGACCGCGTCGCCGTGCTGCACCACGGCGCGCTCATCGACGAAGGCACGACCGCAGCGGTGCTCGCGGCCCCGCAGAACCCCTTCGTCGCTGCCCTCGCCGGAGTCAATCTCGTGGTGGGCACCGCGCAGAGCGGCGCGGTCGTCGCCCCAGACGGCCGCACGTTCCGGGTGCGCCCAGCGGATGCTGTAGCCCTGTCGCCCGCAACCCCCGGCGCAGAGGCCCCCGCGCCCGCCGCGGCCGTCTTTCGCCCGGCATCCGTTGTCGTGCACACGGAACAGCCCCGGCACGCCAGCCCCCGCAACGTCTGGTCGGCCCGGGTGCGAGGCATTGAGCCGGGCAGCGGCGGAGTGCGCCTGCGTACGAGCGGTGACCCGGAGGTCATCGCGGAGCTGACCCCGGCCGCGGTTGCCGACCTCGGCCTGCAGGTGGGCTCGACGGTCTGGCTTTCGGTCAAGGCCACCGATGTGAGTGCCTACCGTCGCTAACGTCTATATTCCGGGCAACAGGGACGGCGCTCAACGTTGAGAAAAAGGGTATTTCAAGATGATGTGCCGGAGAGCGTCAACTTTGACGTGGCAACCATCCAAGTACCCGGGGGGACCCTCATTGTGTTCAAGAAAAGCTGATCTCGGCCGCGCCGATCGCTCCTTTGTCGTCGCGCCTTCCACCGGCGGTGAAGGCAAGAGCACGACGAGCTCCAACCTGGCCATCGCCCGGTCTGACGCGGGTGCTCGCTTTCTGCTCGTCGACGCCGACCTGCGTAGCCCCAAGATCGCCGAATCCACCCACTCTCGACGACATCGACGACCCTTACCGGCAGTCGGCGGCCGTGCACACCCGCGCGGCTGCCCTTATCGACGACTCGGTCACGACGATCGCGGCGGCCCTGGCCCCGCCCTGCGGGGGCACTGATATGCGCCGTTTTCGCCGATCAGCCCCGCGCGACTCCTTGCGCCGCGTCTGGATCTACATCGCCGTCGGCCTGTTCCTGCTCGCTGACATCTACCCGGTCTCCACCGCACCGACGCCGGCCGCAGCTGGCTCTAGAACGGCGCATGAGTTACGCCCGGCACGCAGCTCTACTTCGGCTCGCCCTATTCCGAGGTCGAGCTGGCGAGCAGCGTTCCGGCCGAGGCGCGACGCCCAATCGTCCTCGGGGCCTCATGCCCATGCAGATCGGTCCCGGCGGCGACTCCTGGCAGTTCGTCTGTCAGCAAAGCGGATGCGACGGCATCTGGCCCCCCACAGTCCCCTGACCCAGCCCCGCTCGGATACGCCTGTCTGGCCACCCTCACCGTTTCGGGCAGTAACCGCCTCTTACCGCGCCGTCCACGTGAAATCACTGCTGTCTCGCACGCACAAAACAGGCACGAGTTTAACCGACTCCACGGCCTCTCCGTTCAGCACGTCGAGGAGCAACTTCACGGCGACCCGGCCGATGTCGAGCATCGGCGATCGCACCGACGACAGCGCGATGGGCAGTTGCGCGGCCAGCGACGTGTCATTGAATCCGACAATTGCCAGATCGCGGCCCACGTGCAATCCGTGAGAATTTGCCGCGCCCATGGCGCCGATGGCCGCGAAGTCGTTGACCGCGAAGATCGCACTGGGGCGTCGATGTGTGCCTCGCAGAATGTTATCCGCTGCGGTGTGCCCGCCCGTTGTGTCGAAGCGCGACCACACGATGGCGCTCTCGGGGATCGTTCCGCCGAGCGCGCGAAACCGGGAGACGAAGCCCTGGGTGCGATCGACTGCGGTACTGGCATAGGGTTCACCAGCGATGATGGAAACATCGCGGTGGCCCTGGTCCCATAGATGCTGCGCCACCAGAGCGCCGCCAAGGGTGTCATCGCAGGTAGCTGATACAAAACCGGCAATGGCGCGGTTCATGAGCACGAACGGCACCTTGCGTTCGGTGAGCTCGTCAAGAATATTACCGTCAAGGTGCGCGTCACCGATGATGAGGCCGTCTACCCGCCGAGACAGCATTATTTCCATCTTGCGCCGCTGTATCGATGTATCGTCACGAGAGTTCATGACGAATGTGGAGTAGTTGGCGTCGTCGGCTGCCTCGTCGATTCCTTCGTACATAACCGCAAGCACGAGGTCGGAAAGACGCGGAACGATAACTCCGAGAAGATGCGTGCGCCGGGTGCGCAGACTCGTGGCCTGGGGGTCGGGGGAGTAGCCCACCTTCTTGGCGAGGTCACGCACACGTTGGGCCGTGACCGGCGCGGCGGCGCCGCGTGCCGTGTCAGCTTTCCCGTGCAGGATCCGTGACACGGTCGACGGGTGCAGGCCGAGTTCGGCGGCCAGATCTTTCAGGGTGACGGACCCCGGTCTGATGCCTGTCATGTCGCTGTCTCCAGTTTCCGTGATCCGAGAAAGCCGGACACGAAGCTTGACTTGCCTGTCGATCTCATTCTATAGTTTGACGACCTCACTACCCAAACGATTGGGTAGTGAACGTTACGTACCCGCAATGACGCGTGCAGTCGGCCGAAACATTGGGTATCTACTCTTGCATCAAGAAACCCAATCGTTTGGGTACCGACCCCCGGAGAAAATAATGACAGATCGTGCCGGCACCCACGTGGTGTTGCTGGCGACCGGTGGAACAATCTCGTCGCGCGCCCGCCCTGCGGAAGGCGGCGCGGCGGTTGCCGCCGACGCCGGTGCACAGGTTCTCGGCGGTCTGGCCACAGCCCCGGCCTACCCTGTGCGGGTCGTCGACGTCGCCTGTGAGGGGTCCTACCTGCTCACTCTCGTCGACATGATCGCGATCTGCGCGCAGATCAAGATTGCCCTCGCCGACCCCTCGGTGCGGGGGGTCGTCGTCACGCACGGCACTGACACGATGGAAGAGACCGCCTACCTGGCCGACCTCACCCACGACCACGTGAGCCCGGTGGTCTTCACCGGGGCGCAGAAATCCGCCGACGCCGCCGACCCCGACGGTCCCGGCAATCTCGCCGATGCCATCGCGGTCGCTGGATCACCTGCGGCAGCAGGCCTCGGCGTGTTGATCGTTTTCGCCGGCGAGATATTCCCCGCCCGCGGCGTGCGCAAAGCACAGACCTTCGCGCTCCATGCCTTCACCAACCCCGACTTTGGCTCGGCCGGTTTCCTGACCGCCACCGGTGACGTCGTCATCACCCGCCATAACCAGCGGATGCCCCCGCTCCCGCTCCCGCCCCTCCCGCCCCGCCAGGCCAGGCGCGTCGACGTGGTGTCTGCCTATCCGGGGGCAGACGAAATCTTGCTGCAGGCATCCGTGGCTGCCGGGGCCAGCGGAATCGTGTTGCAAGCGACGGGAAGCGGCAACGGCAACCCCGTCCTGTGCGCCGCCATCGCCGCGGCCGCCGCGGCCGGCACCGTCGTGGTGACGAGCACCCGGGTGGGTGCCGGCCCGGTCATCCCGGTCTACGGCGCCGGCGGAGGACGAGACCTCGTCGCGGCCGGCGCCATCCCCACTGGTTTGCTGCGGCCCTCGCAATCGCTGATTCTGCTCAGCCTTCTGCTGCAGCTCGATCGCAACCATGACGAGATCGCCGACGCCTTCGCCCTGTACGGGGCAGCCATCACCGAGCCGGCCCAAATTTGTTAGTGCAACGAAAGGCACAGATATGAAAAAAGATATCCAGATTGCATTTGGAGTAGACGTCGACGCTGTCGCCGGCATGCTCGGTTCCTACGGCGGCGAAGATTCCCCGTGCGACATCTCCCGCGGCATGTTCAGCGGCGAGGTCGGTGGGCCGCGTCTTATCCGCCTGTTCGACAAGTACGACTTACCCGCCACCTGGTTCGTTCCAGGGCACTCCATCGAGACCTTTCCCGAGCTTACCCGCATGATTGTTGCCGCGGGCCACGAGATGGGCGTGCACGGCTACTCCCACGAGAACCCGATCGCGATGACCCGCGAACAGGAGACCACGATCCTGGACCGATCCATCGAACTGATCGAAAATGTCTCCGGACGCCGCCCCACCGGGTATGTCGCCCCGTGGTGGGAATTCTCGCCGGTGACGAACGAAATTCTGCTCGAACGCGGCATCAAGTACGACCACTCGCTCATGCACAATGACTTCGAGCCGTACTACGTGCGTGTCGGTGACAGCTGGAAAAAGATCGACTACGCCCAGAACGCCCAGACCTGGATGGAGCCGCTCGTGCGCGGCATCGAGACCGACCTCGTGGAGATTCCCGCCAACTGGTACCTCGATGACCTGCCGCCGATGATGTTCATCAAGGCCGCCCCGAACTCGCACGGTTTCGTGAATCCGCGCGATATCGAGCAGATGTGGAAAGACCAGTTCGACTGGGTCTACCGCGAAATGGATCAGGCCGTCTTCACGATGACGATCCACCCCGACGTCTCCGGACGCCCGCAAGTGCTCCTCATGCTCGAGCGCCTCATCGAGCATTTCAACTCCCACGAAGGCGTCAGCTGGAACACCTTCGACCAGATTGCAGATTCGTTCCTCGCCCGTTCCCCCCGAAAGGTTCTCTCCGCATGAAACTGAAATCTCCCACCCTCGATCTCACGGCGGCGACCGTCAACGAGAAACGTCGCTTTCCCGCCTTCACCGTGAAGCAGACCCGCACCGCCACGATTCTGGCGCTGTTGGCCTGGACCGTTGCCGTCTTCGACTACGGACTGTTCGGCACGCTTCTTCCCGCCATGCAGGAATCCTTCGGCTGGACCGCGCCGGAAGCCTACGCGATCAACACCTGGATCGCAGTGGGCACCGCGATCGTCTGCTTCGGCGTCGGCCCGGTCATCGACCGCCTCGGACGACGCAAGGGCATGATGGTCACCGTCGGTGGCACGGCCATCGTCTCCGGCCTCACCGCCATCATCCCCACCGGAATGGCCTTCCTCAGCAGTGGGTTGCTTGTGATCGTTCGATCATTTGGCGGTCTGGGGTTCTCCGAGCAGGCCGTCAACGCGACCTACATGAACGAGGTCTACCAGGTCACCGAAGACGAGAAGAAGCGCAAGCGCCCGGGTCTGAGCTACTCCTTCATTCAGGGCGGCTGGCCGCTCGGCTTTTTGCTCGCCAGTGCGCTCGCCCTGGCCTTTCTTCCGACCCTCGGCTGGCGTGCCCTGTACTTGATGGCCACCATCCCCGCAGCGCTCATCGTCTGGGCCATCGCACGCAAGCTCAAAGAAACTCCTCAGTTCGAACTGCACAGTGAACTCAGCCGCCTCGAGAAGGCCGGGCGCACCGAAGAAGCCCACCTGCTCGCCGGGTCGTATGGCGTCGAGCACTCCTCGACCGCACCACTCAAGCTCATCTGGGAGCCGAAGCTGCGCCGTAACACGATCGTGTTCTCGCTCGCCTGGATCTTCAACTTCTTTGGCATCATGATCTTCAGCATTTTGGGCAGCTCCGTTCTCAAGAACGCCAAGGGCATCGAACTCTCCGATGCCTTCTGGATGCTCATTGTCATCAACGCCCTGGCCTACTTCGGCTACGTATTTCACGGGTGGCTCGGCGACAAGATCGGTCGCAAGCGCACCATCATCAGCGGCTGGATTCTCGCATCGGTCGCCTTCACCATCATGTTGAGCCCCCTCGCGAACAGCCCCGTGACCATCGTCGCGAGCTTTGGCGCCGGCCTGTTCTTTCTCGTGGGCCCGTACGCGGCTATTCAGTACTTCATGGCCGAGTGCTACCCGGTGAGCTGCCGCGCCACCGGCACGGCGTTCATCGGCGCGATGAGCCAGCCCGGCATCGTTATCGGCGGCGCGCTGTTCACCGCCGTCGCCGCCGGAGCCAACACGGGAACCGCCGCGCTCTGGGTCGGTGCCCTCGGCATTCTCATCTCGGGTGTGCTCATGTTCGCCGCCAAGCCCATGGCAGAAGCTCCGCTCGCTGTCGCACCGGAAACCGAGCTGAAAGCCCAGCGTGCCTAAATCCCACGTCGCCATCATCACCGGAGCCGCTAGCGGCATCGGTCGGGCCCTCGCCGTGCACTATGCCGGCGAGGGGGTGCGCAGCGTCATCGGCACGTTTCCGGGCGACCCGCACGACCCGCAGGAAACACTGCGGCTGGTGCGCGCCGCCGGTGGCGAAGCCGTCGTGCACGAGGTCGACGTGCGCAGCACGGCATCCGTTGACGCTTTCGCCCAACGAGCGGTCGACGAGTACGGCCGCCTCGACTACGCCGTCGCCAACGCGGGCATTTTGCGTCATTCATCGCTCGCCGACATGACGGATGCCCGGTGGAACGACATGCTCGATGTCGATCTCACCGGTGTGCTGCGCACACTGCGTGCCGGAGCCGAACGCATGACCGAGGGCGGCGCCATGGTGGCGGTCTCCTCGATCGCCGGCGCGGTCTACGGGTGGGAGGGTCATGCTCACTACGCTGCGGCGAAAGCCGGCGTGCTCGGTCTGATTCGCAGTGTGGCTGTTGAACTGGGGCCGCAGGGCATTCGGGCCAATGCGGTCATTCCCGGACTCATCGAAACTCCGCAGTCACTCGACCCGGTAAATTCGCTGGGACCAAACGGACTCGCCCGAGCCGGCAAGGACATCCCCTGGGGTCGGGTGGGTACGCCGGCAGAAGTAGCCAGTGTTATCGCGTTTCTCACTTCGTCGCAGGCCGGGTACGTCACCGGGCAGTCCCTCATCGTTGACGGCGGACTCACCGTGAAAATGCGCGCATAGATATGGAACAGAAATGACCCCGCACCATCGCGCGTCCACCGGCCGCGGAGTCGTCGTCACCGGCGGCAGTAGCGGAATCGGGCGAGCGATCGCCGAAGCATTTGTCGCCAACGGCGACCGCGTGGTCGTACTCGATCGCGCGGGCACCGACATTGGCGCGATCATTGTTGACGTGTCGCAGGAAGACAGCGTGCGCGCGGCCTTCGCGACCGCTCGCCAACGGCTTGGCACCATTGACGTTCTGGTGAACAGTGCTGGCCTGCTCACCGAGTCGCCACTGCAAGACATGACACTCGCCATGTGGAACGAGACTCTCTCGGTCGACCTCACCGGGGTGTTCCTGTGCTGCCGGGAGGTGGTGGGGGAGATGCGCCAACAGAAATGGGGCCGCATCATCAATATCGCCTCCCAGCTCGCCATCAAGGGTGGCACCGGCCTGAGCCACTATTCGGCGGCCAAGGCCGGGGTCGTGGCTCTGACTAAGTCGCTGGCGCTTGAAATTGCCAGCGACAACGTGCTCGTCAACAGCATCGCTCCCGGCCCGATCGAGACTCCGCTCGTGCAGGGCATCTCCGAAGATTGGAAGAGTGCCAAGCGCGCCGAATTGCCGCTCGGGCGGTTCGGCGTTGCAGCCGAAGTCGCCCCGACGGCGCTGCTGCTTGCGAGTGAGCCGGGAGGAAACCTCTATGTGGGGCAGACCCTCGGGCCCAACTCCGGCGACGTGATGCAGTAACTCGGGCCGTCAGGTCAGTCAGGAACCAAAAATGTGCGGAGCATGCGGCACGACGGTCTACCCCGACCCGGTGATGGGCAACGAACACACCCTCAGAAATCGCATTCTGGTGGCGCAAACGGTGTCCTCCGTGTGTGCCGGCGTGCCCGGCGCACCCCGCATCGCGGCGCTCGCCGCGGGATGGTCGGTGACCAGCGCCACCGGCTCGATCTCGTTGTGCCACACAGTTGCTGACATCTGGCGCGCGCTCCCCGTCCGAAGTGCGTCGGTGCTGCAGCACGCGCTCGAGGTGAGGGCGCTCGCCGAAGGGCCCGTGGGCCTTTCGGCGCGCGTCGTTGCCCTCGGGCTCGACCTCACGAGGCAGCGCCTGCTCAGTGGCTCGCCTCGCTGATCGACGTTGCGACTAGCCCGAACAACGCACCAGCCGCCGCGAGGGCGACCCGACTATCGGTGACGAGTGCGAGCTGCCCCTCGAGGGGCCACGCAAACCCGCGCCGCCCTCCTGCTCTCCGGGCAGACGGCCAGAAAAATAGGGCGGGGGCGTTGTTTCCCAGGTGAGCCGGAGGCACGGAGTCGTAGGCTTCGCCACGTGGACAACACAAGACTGCGCTCGGCCGGGATCGATGGCCTGCGCGTTTTCGGGATTGTGGCCATCGTGGCTGGACACGTCTGGTCGGACCGTAGCAATGACATCGCCCGCATGGGCCTTTATACCTGGCACGTTCCCGTGTTCTTTTTTCTAAGTGGTTACTTCTGGGCGAATGAACGGTCGCTCGGCGCAGAATTCGCCAAGCGGGTACGCGCCCTGCTCGTGCCGTACGCCGCGTGGCTCTTATCCATTGGTGCCGTCTACGGTGCATACCTGTGGGCGAATGGGCAGACTCTACAATTCGTCAACGTGTTGCTCGGCGGTTCCTACATGGGCGCACCGTTTTTCGCCTTCTGGTTCGTCACCGCGCTCTTCGCCGCATGCCTGTCCCTTCGTGCGCTTCAACGCTTTCCAGACTGGATACCCTGGGCCGTGGCTGTCGCCGGGTTGGCTGTCGCCTACCTCGCCCCCGATCTGTTGACCGCTGTACCCTTTTCGCTGGGCGTTGCCGTCCCAGGAATGATTTTTATCCTCGCTGGCATTTCTTTCTGCCGTATCGCCCCGCGACTCAGGTCGCGGGTCGGGCTGTCCGTTGTACTCCTGGCCGGCTCGGCACCCCTCATCGTGACCGGCGTATCGCAGCCACTAGACATGAAGCAGAGTGACTTCGGCACACCCGTGGTCAGCGTCGTGATTGCCAGCGCCATTTCTGCGGGTCTCGTCCTCCTGGTGCAATGGGTGTTTGCATCCATCACGCCAGGTGTTGCCAGAGTCGTTACGAGCGCGGCCACTGTTGGGCTCGCGGTCGTGCTGACCCACAGCGCATTCATCTTGTTGCTGAGCAAACTTCCAGTTGACATACCAGCGGTCCTGGTATTCCCCGTCGTTCTGGTGGTGTCGTGGGCACTCGCATATTTCGTCAGTCGAACACCGCTCGGCACCGTCTTTACCGGTGCTGGCACGGCTCCAGCCCAGCCGCCGAACAAGCGGAATGTGACCGGGCGGGACTGATCGCACCTACGCCGCCGGACGCAACAGTTGCTCATTTGAAAAGAGACTGCGCACCTGGTGCGGTCGCCCGCCAGTGCGACAGTGATGCTTCCCGATACTCGCCATCTCGCTTTGCCAACCGACTAATTTTGGTTGGTTGAGCCTGCCGGGACTCCTCTGGCCTAGCAAAACTTACGCCTACGAACCTGAGTGGTCGCGCACGTCCGACGCCGCGCCGGTACGAGAGAATAGGTCTCATGAGTCGAACGTCGCTGGTCGATGATCTAGTGGAGAGCCTCTTCGACCGAATTCTTCGGGGGTGTTCGCGAAGCGGGCGATGCTTCCGCCGGAGGCGGTTTTGGCCGAGGAAGCTGGAGTCAGCCGCCTGACGGCGCGCGGGTCGATCAAGAGCCTCCAGGCTCAAAAGATCGTCTCCGTCAGGCGTGGGCTCGGCACCTTCGTCAATTCGCCCTCGGGCTAGTCGAGCCTCGACACGATCTTGCGCGCAGCGGCGCACAACCTGGGCGGTTCCGAGGTTCCGCTGCGGCTCCTCAAGGTTCGTCGCATGGTGGAGACCGGCTCCGCCGAGCTGGCTGCGTGCAACCACCACGCCAGCGACCTGGTGTCGCTCGATGCGACGATCGCAGAGATGGAAGCCGCCTACGAAAACGGCGACCTCGACCGTCTCACCCGCAACGACCTCGCATTCCATGACATTGTCCTCACAGCGAGTGGCAATCCCTTCGTGCCCGCCCTGATGGGTCAGCTTGGACAGCTGTTGTATACGCTGCGGCGGGAGACATCCGCTTTCACCGAGGTGCAAGAACACGCCATCGTGCACCACAAGCCCGTGCGCGCGGCGATTGCAAGCCGCAACCCCGATGAGGCACGCCGGGCGATGGAAGAGGTTCCGTGTCTCGGGACGAACCACACGGCTGTCCGGCAGCTCACGCAGGTCGTTGAAGACATCAGCGAGAATGCGGTGACGCCGTTGATCTCGCTTACCGAGAAGAATGATTTTGGTGGGTTCAGCCCTGTCGGCGGCGCTCTCGAACTTAGCCCCCTCGTACAGGCGCAACCTGACCTGGCCGGAGTGGACGCGACTTTGGCACGAGCGCCAGCCGATGTGGCGGCGATCGATACTTCCAATGTTTTGGAACAGGTGCGCGCCGCGACTATACAACTGTCATAGACAATTGATTCGACGGAGGAAAAAGTAGCTGGCGTGAATCGGGCGGTACAACTGCTGCCGGCCATGTTGGGGGCCGACGGGCAGCGCAGCTATCTCCTGCTTTTTCAAAACAATCCGGAGGTGAGGGCGACCGGCGGGCTGCCCGGCGCATTCGCGGAAATCTCGACGGAGAATGTCAAATTATTCGTCAGGGGTCGGCTTCTGGAATCGTGTTTGACGAACCGGTTCTTGCCCTGCCGGAAGAGACCCGCGGCATCTACTCCGACTTGGTGAGTACGTTCCTGGGGGATGTAACGCTCACTCCGCAGTTTCCGGTAACGGGTGCGCTGACGCGCGAGATGTGGAAACGAACCTACGGCACAGAGGTCGACGGCGTCATCTCGCTCGACCCGGTTGCCCTGGGCTATCTGTTGCGCGCCACCGGGACGATAACGCTGGCGACGGGTGAGGTGCTGACAAGCGACAACGCGGTGCATCTGCTGCTCACCGATGTCTACGCGAACTACGACGATCCGGCAGATCAAGATGCACTCTTTGCTTCTGCGACCGCCGCGGTGTTTGCCGCGCTGGCCGACCCCTCATCGCTCATCTCGACTTCAGTGCAGGCCGGCGACGAGCGACGCATTCTGATCTGGAGCGCGCATGAAAATGACCAGAAATTGCTGGAAGATGCGACCCTAACCGGCGATTTGCCAGTGAGTGACGTATCCGCTGAAAGGTTTGGGGTGTATTTCAACGACGCGACCGGGGCGAAGATGACTACGTTCCTCGATACGCGCGAGGGGGGGAGCCGATTCCTTACCACCCGGCGTCGGATACGGGCTATCCCGTGAGTCAGGTGGCGGTGGAGTTGGCCCCGGGGGAATCATCAACGACGCGGTTATATCTGTTGGGCGCTGACGCCGAGCACGGAGAGCTCGAAGCTGTGCATACTCCAGTGTTGAATCTGCGAGAGGTCCAGCAGATCGAAGTGGGGTGCGACTCGGTGCTGCGGTGATCATGCAATCGGCAATGCGGGCGTCCGCGGTGTAGCGATGCAGTTCAAGACGGTGCATCTGCTGGGCTGCGCCGATGACCGAAGTCATGGCCTCTGCCTAGGAGAAGAAGCACGGAGTCGTCGTCAAGAGGCTCTAAAACAGGCAAGGGGCGATGGATTTCACGACCGCCGAGGCCATCGCGGAGCTCACCCCCGCTGCGGTTGCCGACCTCGGCCTGCAGGTGGGCGGGGCGGTCTGGCTTTCGGTCAAGGCCACCGATGTGAGTGCCTACCGTCGCTAACGTCTGTAGTCTCGACTCAGTGCGGTTCCCTGGGGGCCACTGGCGGCACGGATCGTGGCAGGGGGATGCTGATGTCGACTCTACGGGTGACGGATTCGGTCCTCGATGATTTGTCGACGACGCTGTCGGGCACTGCGGCGCAGCTGAGCTTTTCCCAGTGGGCCTTTCGGTGGCCCGAGGGGGCTTTGCAGAGCGATACGGTCGCGGCGGCCCTGCGGGACACGACATCACAACAGGTCGAACGGGCTGATTTGGCCGCGCTCGCGCTGACCGCGCTCTGCGACTTTCCGGCGACCGTGGCCGAACAGTTTCGAGCGACCGATTCCTTCCTGAGCCGGGAGGTGACCTGATCGTGTGGACCATCGCGAATCCGGGTTCGGGTGAGACGCACGGCATCCTGGCCGAGGCCAGAATTCGCTCCGGCAAAGCGGATGCTCTCCGCACGTTGCTGACGACGCTGGCCCGCGCGCAAGCCCACGCCGAAACGACCGGGTGGACCGCCGTGTCGCGCGAGGCCTTCGTCGAGCGCCTGGTGGCCCTGACTCCCGAGATCGACCTGCTGATTCGAGGGTTGGACGCGCAGGCGAAAGCCCTCGAGACGTATGCCCTGCTCCTCGACGAGATTCAGGGTGATCAGCGCATCCTGGAGGCGCGGCGCAACGCGGCCGACACTGATCTCTACGACCTTCAGTATGGAAAAACCAACTTCACCTTGCCGAACGACACGTTCGTTTTCATGCCCTCCGTCGATCGGAATGCCCGTCGGGAGGAAGCCTTCGAAGTCGTCACGGCGCGGATTGCCGCTATTGATGTGCTGTGGGAGGAATTGTTGCAGCGTCGTCGCGCCGCCGATGCCGCATGTGTGCGCGACCTGGCGTCGGATCAGGTGCTCGGTGCGACTGCCTGGTTCGCCACGACCTGGGCAGCGGGGGCATCTGTCGACGATCTGATCGCTCGATTGAATACGCTGTCATCCACCGATCTCGCCGTATTGATCGCCACAGATCCCGAACTGGTCAAGCGATTGTTCACGGCAAACCCGGAGACCGTTCACGAGCGGTGGGAGCAGTTGGCGCAACCGGCGCAACTCGCCCTCATCGCGGGAAGTCCGGCCTTGCTCGGTTCGTTGAACGGGCTGCCGGCCCTCGCGCGCGTCGCCGCCAACCGGCTCAATGTCAGCACCCGGATCGCCGAGATCGACGCCGAATCCGCCAGGCTCAACGCCGAAATCGCCGGTTTGGACCGGACGAGAGCGCGATGGGAGCAGAGTTATGCCAGGGCTGACGAAATCGCCAGAGAGCACGAAGTGCTGGAGGCCGAGCTCACCTATCTGCAGCGAACGGTCGACGGCAAGAATCAGCTCTATCTCTATGACCGTGAGAACGCCCGCATCGTCGAGATGTTCGGAACGCCGTCGAGTGAGACGCGGCAGCGCATCACGTACGTGCCAGGCACGATGAGCAATATGGACATGTTCTATGACGGCTCACTGCAAGGATTACCGACCTTGTTCGTCGGATGGCATCCTGACTCGGTGGCGTTTGTCTACAAGGATGGCCTTTTTCCCGGAGACTCGGGCGGCACCCGGAGTGGGTTGGCGGCCGGGATAGTGGATGCGAATTCGGCAGAATTCGCCCAACGGTCCGGTCCGGTACTGGCTGACTTCGAGGCGGGCCTGGCGTTGGATCCGCTGCTCACCGATGCCACGTCGACGGCCATCGGCCATAGTTGGGGGCTCGCCAACATCACCGCGGCGGAAGTGTCCGGGGCCCAGTACCACTCGGTAGTCTCACTCTCGGGCGCGTGGATGCCCAAAGAGTGGACACCCAACCCGGAGACGAACTACACAGACTTCTCCTATGAAGATATCTTGCAGATCGCCCAGGGCTCCGGTGTCGTCGGAGGAGGCAACAATCCGCGGTTCAGCGACGCCTTCGACTATGGTGCGTTCTATCAGGGCCCTGAGCCCACCTACACGAAGGATTGGCAGGGAGCACCAATATTGGACTTCAAGGTGCTCATGGACAATCACAACCGCGTCGCCACCGATGATGTGAACAATGACGACGTGCTCGTCGACCTCGAGGAGCTGATCTACGGATGAATCCCCAGGGAAAACTGGCGGCTCTCGTCGGAATGATCGCTCTCGCAGTAGTGCTGGCCTCGTGCGCGTCGACGAATCAGGGAAGTGAGACCATGGATCTTCAAACGGCGAAGGGCATCGCGATGGCGATGGAGGATGAGGCTGCCGCTCTCGTTCCACCCGAGAACGTCGGCGACCAGACGCAGCTGAAGACTGCGCATCTGTTGGGGTGCGCGGATGACCAGTTGAAGTGGTCCGGTCGAACGACGGTCACTCTGCTGGGAGATGTCGATGCGGAGGCGATGATCGACGTCATTGCTGCTGCGTGGGAGCAGAAAGACGGAGTGGTCGTGGAGAGACGCAGCACCCGGCAGGGGGCACCGCGGGTGGATATGACGGGTACGCAGGGAGACTTCTACAGCGCATCGATCTGGGCTCCCGGCACCGAACTAAAAATCACCTCCTTCTCCCCGTGTTTCGAGCTGGCGGAGGGGCAGCATCCCTCGGATGCGTTTTAGTCCCAGCAGGATCGCGGCGTAGCACGGGGGTACGGTGGCAGAACGACCAAGGAGACCCATGACCCCGACCGAACTGCTCCTCGAAGAGTTTTCCCGCATCCACAGCGTCGTCGCCAGGGTTCTCAAGAACGCGACCCTCGCCACCCTCACCTTTCGAGCGGATGCCGACGCCAACACCATTGCCTGGCTCATCTGGCACCTGTCCCGCCTGCAGGACGACCATATCGCCGACCTGGCGGGCAGACCGCAGGTGTACACCAGCCAGGGGTGGGCGGAACGATTCGACCTGCCATTCGGGCCGGCGACCATCGGCTACGGGCATAAATCCGCCGACGTCGCGGCCGTGCGCGCCGACGCCGACCTGCTCCGCGGCTACTACGAGGCGGTGCACACCGGGACCGTCGCCTACCTGAATACCCTGGCCGACGCCGATCTCGACCGGGTCGTCGACGACTCCTGGACCCCGGCCGTCACGGTGGGCGTGCGCCTGGCGAGCGTACTCTCCGACGACCTGCAGCACGCCGGTCAGGCCGCCTTCGTGCGCGGTCTCGCCGATCGCGCGGGCGTCTGACCTATGCGTCACCCAACACGCTGTACTGCTGGTTTGGCGGAGAATGGGGATGCGACGCTGCGCACTACTAGTTTGGCGGAGAATGGGGGATTCGAACCCCCGAGGGCTTTCACCCAACACGCTTTCCAAGCGTGCGCCATAGGCCACTAGGCGAATTCTCCTGGTCGCCGTTCAATAAAACAACGACAGCCCAAATCTTACCTGTTTCCAGGGGATGCTGCCGCCACCCACGCGGACCGCGCTCGGTTGGTGCCACCCGGCGTCGTGCCCTAAACTGATGTTTGGCTCCTCGCGTGGCGCCACCTTGGCCAATTCCCCCAGGACGGAAACGTAGCAAGGGTAACCGGGCTCTGGCGGGTGCGCGAGGAGTCTTTTCTGTACCGGGACCGCGCCCGTGTGCCGAGGTGCGGGAGGAGTCTTTTCTGTGCCGGTTTCGATGCAAAAGCGCAGGTAAACAGCGGTATCCGCGGTTGCTGTTTGACAGTTGACCGCTGCGGGACCAGCCTAAGGCTATGGAATACACCCAACTTGGCCGTTCCGGCCTCACGGTTTCTCGGCTTTGCCTCGGCACCATGAACTTCGGCCCGGAAACAGACCCGACTGAATCGTTCGCCATCATGGACGCCGCCCAAGCTGCGGGAATCAACTACGTCGACACCGCCAACGTCTACGGTGGCAGACTCGGCCACGGCGCGACGGAGAAAATCGTCGGCGACTGGTTCGCCCAGGGCGGCGAGCGCCGCGAGAAGACCGTGCTCGCCACCAAGCTCTATGGCAACATGACCGACTGGCCGAACGACAGCCGGCTCTCGGCCCTGAACATCCGCCGGGCTCTTGACGCAAGCCTCACCCGGTTGCAGACCGACTACATCGACGTGTACCAGTTTCACCACATCGACCGCAACACACCATGGGACGAAATCTGGCAGGCCATGGAGACAGCCGTCACGCAGGGAAAGATTCTCTACTCCGGCAGCAGCAACTTCGCCGGCTGGCACATTGCCACGGCCCAGGCCGAGGCTCGTCGACGTAATTTCACCGGACTGGTCAGTGAGCAGTCCATCTATAACCTGATCACCCGTGATATCGAGCTTGAAGTGTTGCCGGCCGCACAGGCCAATGGTCTGGGTGTCATCGCCTGGTCCCCGCTGCAGGGCGGGCTGCTCGGCGGTGTTCTGCGCCAGCAGCGAGACGGAAAGCGTCGCCTCGCCGGCCATGCCGTGCAAGCACTCGCGACGCACCGAGACGCCATCGAAAAGTACGAAGACTTCGCCGCCGAACTCGGCCACGAACCCGGCGACGTGGCGCTCGCGTGGCTGCTGCACCAAGACGGCGTCACCGCACCGATCATCGGTCCGCGCACGCAGGGTCAGCTGGCAGCGGGCATCCGTGCGCTCGACGTGAAACTCGATGCGTCGGCACTGGCTCGCCTCGACGCGATCTTCCCCGGCAAGAAGACCGCTCCGGAACAGTACGCATGGTGATGCGCGGGCTCGACGTGTTGTTCATCGGCGGCACCGGCGTGATCAGCGCTGCCGCCGCCGCACGTGCGGTCGCGACCGGGCACCGCCTCACGGTGCTGAACCGGGCGACGACAACCCAGCGCCCGGTTCCGGTCGGTGTGGAGGTGCTCACCGCGGACGGACGCAACCCGGCCTCGATCCGGGCTGCTGTGGGCAGGCGAACCTTCGATGTGGTCGTAGACTTCGTTGCCTTCACGGCCGAGCATGTGGCGGCCGATATCGAGCTGTTCACGGGACGCACGGGCCAGTTCGTGTTCATCAGTTCGGCGTCGGCCTACCAGAAGCCGCCGGCTCGACTGCCGGTCCTGGAATCCACGCCGCTTCGCAACCCGTACTCGCAGTATTCGAGAGACAAGATTGCCTCTGAAGACCTGTTGGTCGCGGCCTACCGCGAGCGGGGATTCCCGGTCACGATCGTGCGCCCCTCGCATACCTACGACCAGACTGCGATTCCGCTCACCGGCGGGTGGAGTGACATCGTCAGCATGCGGGCCGGCCGCCCCGTGCTGGTGCACGGTGACGGTACCTCGCTCTGGACCCTCACGCACAGCACGGACTTCGCCAAAGCCTTTGTTGGGCTGTTCGGCCTGCCGCAGGCCATCGGAGACACTTTCACCATCACCTCCGACGAATTTCTGCCGTGGAACATGATCTACGAGCTCTACGCCGCGGCAGCGGGCGCGCCACTGCCCGAGCTGGTGCACGTGGCATCGGAGACTATCGCGGCCGCGGTGCCGCATCTCGGCCCGGCACTGCTCGGCGACAAGGCGCATTCCGTCATCTTCGACAACAGCAAGGTGAAGGCCCTCGTGCCCGATTTTGTCTGCACCACCCCGCTCGCGCTCGGCGCGCGCGACACCATCCGCTGGTTCGATGCACACCCCGACGCGCAAGTCAGAGATGAGCACCTCGAGCTCAGCTTCGACGCACTCATTGACGCGGCAAGGACGCGGGTATAGGTACCAGGATGAGCGTTTCGGCTCAAGGGGTGACGGCGACCGCGGCATAGATCTACGCAATTGCAGCCAGCGGACCCGCGACCGACGGGACTTTTGGCACTGGTGACATTATCTGAGCTGAATAGGATGGAAGAAGTGCGGCTGCGTGGCCGCGAGACGATGCGGAGGACCGATGATCCACGATTCCGGCACCATTACCTGGCCTACGCGTGCACCCGCACCGCTCAGCCCCGCGGCCCTCGCCAGCATCGACGCCTGGTGGCGTGCCGCGAATTATCTGGCCGTCGGCCAGATCTACCTGCTCGGCAACGCACTGTTGACGGAGCCGCTCACCCTCGACCACGTCAAACCGCGCCCGCTCGGTCACTGGGGTACCACGCCCGGCCTCAACTTTCTCTATGCGCACCTGAACCGCGCGATCCAGGAGCGCAACCAGAGCACCATCTACATCACCGGCCCCGGCCACGGCGGTCCGGGCATGGTCGCCAACGCCTACCTCGACGGAACCTACACCGAGGTCTACGCCGACATCGAGCAGAATGCGCACGGCGTGCAGAAGCTGTTTCGCCAGTTCTCCTTTCCCGGCGGCATCCCGAGTCACGCCTCGCCCGAGCTGCCCGGCTCCATCCATGAGGGCGGCGAGCTCGGCTACGCCCTCAGCCACGCCTACGGTGCCGCGTTCGACAACCCCAACCTGCTCGTGGCCGCTGTGGTCGGCGACGGCGAAGCCGAAACCGGCCCGCTCGCCACCAGCTGGCACTCGAACAAGTTCATCGACCCGATTCACGACGGCGTCGTGCTGCCCATTTTGCACCTCAACGGGTACAAGATCGCCAACCCCACCGTGCTCGCGCGCATCCCCGAAGACGAGCTGCTCGACCTCATGCGCGGCTACGGTCACACCCCGTATATCGTCTCCGGCGGCTTCGACGGCGAAGATCCGCTGCTCGTGCACGCACGCATGGCCGAAACGCTCGACCTGGTGCTCAACCAGGTCGCCGCGATCAAGGCTGCAGCCGCCGAAGCCGCAGCCCAAAAAGAAGATTTCGCCCGCCCGCGTTGGCCCATGATCATCCTGCGCACTCCCAAGGGCTGGACCTGCCCCGCCGTCATCGACGGGGTGCAGGTCGAGAACACCTGGCGCGCCCACCAAGTTCCGCTCGCCAACGCCCGCGATACCCCGGAGCACACGGCCCTGCTCGAACAGTGGATGCTCTCCTACCGCCCCGCCGAGCTGTTCGACGAACAGGGTGCCCCGGTCAAAGAAATATCCAGCCTCGCCCCGGTCGGCCCCCTGCGCATGAGCGCCAACCCGATCGCCAACGGCGGACTCCTTCGCCGCGACCTGCACCTGCCCGACTTTCGTGATTTCGCCGTCGATGTGCCCACCCCGGGGGCAACGCAAGCCGAGGCGACGCGCGTGCTCGGCGTGTACCTGGCCGAGGTCATCCGCTTGAATCCTGACAACTTTCGCATCTTCGGGCCGGATGAAACCGCCTCCAACCGGCTGGCCCCGCCGGTCTACGAGGTGACCAGCAAACAGTGGGACGCCGAGATCCGGCCCGGTGACACGAACCTGGCGCGCGCCGGCCGCGTCATAGAAGTGCTGAGCGAGCACCAGTGCCAGGGTTGGCTCGAGGGCTACCTGCTCACCGGGCGACACGGGCTGTTCAACTGCTACGAAGCGTTCATTCACATCGTCGATTCCATGTTCAACCAGCACGCCAAGTGGCTCAAGGTGACCGCCGACATCCCGTGGCGGGCGCCGATTGCGAGCCTGAACTACCTGCTGAGTTCGCACGTCTGGCGCCAGGACCACAATGGGTTCAGCCATCAGGACCCCGGTTTCATCGACCACGTGGTCAATAAAAGTGCCGACGTCGTGCGGGTCTACCTGCCTTTTGACGCGAATACGCTGCTGAGCACCTACGACCACTGCCTGCGCAGTGTCGACTATGTCAACGTGGTCGTGGCCGGCAAGCAGCCCGCGCCGAACCTGCTCACCATGGCCGAGGCCGTCGCGCACTGTACCCGTGGGCTCGGCATCTTCGACTGGGCCGGCACCGAAATTGCGGGTCACTCTCCCGACGTCGTGCTGGCCGCCGCCGGTGAGGTGCCGACACTCGAGGTGCTCGCCGCCGCCAAAATTCTGCGGGAGAACCTGCCAGATCTCCAGGTGCGCGTCGTCAACGTCGTCGACCTGATGCGCCTGCAGTCCGAGGACGACCACCCGCACGGCCTGAGCGACAGTGCCTTCGACGCCGTCTTCACGCCCGACAAGCCCATCATCTTCGCCTATCACGGCTACCCGTGGCTGATTCATCGGCTCACCTACAAGCGCCACGGCCACCAGAACCTGCATTGCCGCGGCTACAAGGAGATCGGTACCACCACGACCCCGTTCGACATGGTCATGCTCAACGACCTCGACCGGTATCACCTCGTCATGGACGTCATCGATCGCACCCCCGGGCTCGCCGCCCGCGCCGGCCTGCTCCGGCAGCGGATGCAGGACGCCCGCCTGGCCGCGCGCCAATACACCCGAGACCACGGCGAGGACCTGCCAGCGGTCACCGACTGGTCCTGGTCGCAAGCGGATGCCGCGCCGCGCGTCGACCAGACCGGCAGCGACAACGTCTAGGAAAAACTCACACCCTACATACGCTTGAATGGACAACGTGGCTCGAAGCATCTATATCACCAGCGCAGAAGGCAATACCGGAAAATCGTCGATCGCGCTCGGGGTGCTCGACACGCTCACCCACCTGGTGGAGCGGATCGGCGTCTTCCGTCCGGTCGCCCGGACCGCGACCGAACCGGACTACGTCGTCGAGTTGCTGCTGCGACACCTGCAGGCCAACGCCGGCCCCGGCGCTGCGGCCAGCCAAACCTACGAGCAGAGCATCGGGGTCAGTTACGACGACGTCAACACCGATCCCGATGCCGCCCTGGCCCGCATCGTTGCGCGGTACAAAGCGGTCGAAGCCAACTGCGACACTGTCGTCGTCATCGGCAGCGACTACACCGACGTGGGCAGCCCCACCGAACTCGCCTTCAACGCCCGCATCGCCGCGAACCTCGGTGCTCCCGTGCTGCTCGTGCTCGGTGGCCGTGTCGGCCCCGGCGAGGGTGAACGCCTCGGCCAGAGTGACGCCCGCTCCGCCGTGGACATCGGCCAGCAGACCGACGTGGCGCTGGCGGAATTGCGCGATGAACACGCATCCATTTTGGCGATCATCGTCAACCGCGCCGACGAAACGGCCCTGGCCGAGATCATCGAGTCGGTGCGCGCCACGACCAACGCCCAGCCGGCGCGCTCGGGCGGAGCCTTCGGGGTGCCGATCTGGGCCATTCCCGAAGACCCTTACCTCGTCGCTCCGAGCATGCAGAGCATCATGGAAGCGACCGCTGGAACCCTGATCAAGGGCGACCCGGCGCTGCTGGCCCGCGAGGCGCTCGGTGTCGTCGTGGCCGCCATGTCCATGGTCAACGTGCTGCCGCGCCTGATCGAGGGCGCCGTCGTCGTCGTGCCGGGTGACCGCGAGGACGTGCTGTTGGCCGTGCTGCTCGCCAACGCCTCCGCAACATTCCCGTCGATCGCCGGCATCGTGCTCAACGGCGGTTTTGAGCTGCCCGACTCGATCCAGCGCCTGATGGAGGGTCTTGCGCCCTCGCTGCCGATCATCATGACACCGCTCGGCTCCTACGACACGGCCCTGCGCATCACCCGCACCCGCGGGCGCCTCGCCGCCGATTCGCAGCGCAAGCACGACACCGCGCTGGCCCTGTTCGAGACGCACGTCGACGCGGCGGCGCTGCTCGACCGGCTCGATGTGAGTCGGGCCGAGGTCGTCACTCCGCTCATGTTCGAGTACGCGCTGCTCGAACGGGCGCGGCAGAACCGCCAGCACATCGTGCTGCCGGAGGGGGAGGACGACCGCGTACTGCGGGCCGCCGCTACCCTCCTCGCCCGCGACGTGGTGGAGCTGACCATTCTCGGTGAGGAATTCGAGGTGCGCTCGCGCGCCATTGGCCTCGGCCTCGACATCTCCAAGGCCCGCGTCCTGAGCCCGTTCGATGACCTGTTGCGCCTGAAGTTCGCGCGGGAGTACAAACAGCTGCGTGCCCACAAGGGCATCACCCTCGAGCAAGCCAACGAAACCGTCACCGACGTGAGCTACTTCGGCACCATGATGGTGCAGCTTGGTTTGGCCGACGGCATGGTCTCCGGCGCCACCCACACCACCGCGCACACCATTCGGCCCAGCTTCGAGATCATCAAGACCCAGGTCGGCGTCGGCGTCGTGTCGAGCGTGTTCCTCATGGCGCTCGCCGATCGCGTGCTCGTCTACGGCGACTGCGCCGTCATCCCAGTGCCCACGGCCGAGCAGCTCGCCGACATCGCCATCTCGGCGGCGGCGACGGCGGTGCAGTTCGGCATCGAGCCGCGCATCGCCATGCTGTCCTACTCCACCGGAACTTCCGGCGAGGGCGTCGACGTCGAGAAGGTGCGCGCCGCGACCGCCCTCGTGCGGGAGCGACGTCCCGACCTGCTGGTCGAAGGTCCCATTCAGTACGATGCAGCAGCGGATGCCGCGGTCGCCGCCACCAAGATGCCCGGTTCCAGCGTGGCTGGCCGCGCCACCGTGTTCATCTTTCCCGACCTGAACACCGGCAACAACACGTATAAGGCCGTTCAGCGCAGCGCTGGCGCGGTCGCGATCGGCCCCGTGTTGCAGGGCCTGCGCAAGGCGATCAACGATCTGTCGCGCGGTGCCCTCGTGCAGGACATCGTCAACACCGTGGCGATCACGGCCATCCAGGCGGCCGGGCTTGCCTCCGCTGCGGACAGCGGCGCGCAGAGCATTCCTGTCGTGGACGCCACACCCGCCGGGGCAACTCGGTGACTGCGGTTCTCGTCGTCAACTCCGGCTCGAGCTCGTTCAAATACCAGCTGATCGAAATGAACACCGAGACCACGTTGGCGAGCGGTCTGGTCGAGCGCATCGGCGAGCTCATGGGCGCGGCCTCACACTCTGTCGCCGCGGCGGCGGCGACTACCGCGGAGGCGGACGCCGCGTCGAAAACGCCGGTTTCGACATCCGCTGATCAGAAATGGCAGCGTGAGCTGCCTATTGCCGACCACACGGCCGGATTCGCGGTCATGCTCGCGGCCTTCGCGAGCCACGGGCCGTCGCTCACCAAACACGCGCCGATTGCCGTCGGGCACCGCGTCGTGCACGGCGGAGCGCGATTTCACCAACCGACCCTGGTGACGCCGCAGGTCGAGCGCGACATCGATGAGTTGTCCGGGCTCGCACCGCTGCACAACCCGGGCGCGCTGCAGGGCATCGTCGCGGCCGGTGAAGCCTTCTCCGACGTGCCGCACGTGGCCATCTTCGACACTGCGTTTCACCAGACGTTGCCGCCGGAGGCGTTCACCTACGCGATCAATGCCGACCTCGCGGAGCGGTTTCGCATTCGTCGCTATGGCTTTCACGGCACGAGCCACGGATTCGTGGCCCGCGAGGCCGCCAACTTTCTTGCGCGCCCGGTGACGGAGCTCAACCAGATCGTGCTGCACCTCGGCAACGGAGGCTCGGTCTGCGCGGTCGCCGGCGGCCGTTCGGTCGAGACCAGCATGGGCATGACGCCGCTGGAGGGGCTCGTCATGGGCACCCGCTCCGGTGACATCGACCCCGGCGTGCTTTTTCACCTGCACCGCAGGGCCGGACTCGACTTCGATGACCTCGACACCCTGCTCAACCGCGGTAGTGGGCTGCTCGGCCTCACCGGACGCGGCGACCTGCGCGACGTCATGGAGGCCGCCACTGCCAGCGACGGGCCCTCGCAGCTGGCCATCGACGTGTATGTGCATCGAATCAAGGGCTATATCGGGGCGTACTATGCGCAGCTCGGCCGAGTCGACGTGATCGCGTTCACGGCCGGTGTCGGCGAGAACGCACCGCTCGTGCGCGAACGGTCCCTCGCCGGCCTGGAGGCACTGGGCATCTGCATCGATCCCGGGCGCAACGCTGCCGCCGAACGGGGCGCGCGCGTGATCAGCGCCGACGACTCGGCCGTTACCGTGCTCGTGATTCCCACCAACGAGGAACTGGAGATTGCCCGCCAGACCCTGGCGACCGTGCGCTAGCTCGTTCGAACGGCCGGTCGTGGATCGAGCTGATTTACGCGCAGGCACAGAACAGTAAAGCGGCGCGAGCGCGGGCGAGTGTCGGTGCGGGCAAGTACCATGGACTACGTGGTTACCGCCCTGTATCGCCGCTACCGGCCAGAGACCTTTGCCGAGATGATCGGCCAGTCCCAAGTGACCGATCCGCTGATGACGGCGCTTCGCACGAACCGGGTGAATCACGCTTACCTGTTCAGCGGCCCGCGCGGCTGCGGCAAGACCACGTCGGCGCGCATCCTGGCCCGCTGCCTGAACTGCGCCGAGGGCCCCACCGACACCCCGTGCGGTGTCTGCCCGAGCTGTGTCGAACTCGCCCGCGACGGCGGGGGTTCCCTCGACGTCGTCGAGATCGATGCGGCCAGCCACAACGGTGTCGACGATGCCCGCGACATTCGTGAGCGCGCCATTTTCGCGCCGGCCCGCGACCGCTACAAAATCTTCATCCTCGACGAGGCGCACATGGTCACGCCGCAGGGCTTCAACGCGCTGCTCAAGATCGTCGAAGAACCGCCGGAACACGTGAAGTTCATCTTCGCGACCACCGAACCCGAAAAGGTGATCGGCACCATCCGCTCGCGCACCCATCACTATCCGTTCCGGCTGGTGCCGCCGGGGCCGATGCTCGAATACGTGCAGCAGATGTGCGACACCGAAAAGATGGTCGTTGCCCCCGGTGTGCTGCCGCTCGTGGTGCGCGCCGGCGGTGGCTCACCGCGCGACACCCTCTCGTTGCTCGACCAGCTCATGGCCGGGTCCGACGGGCAGTCCATTGAGTACGAGCGCGCCGTGGCGCTGCTGGGTTACACGAGCGCGTCCCTGCTCGACGAGGCCGTTGAGGCCATCGGTTCCCGCGATCCCGCCGCCGCGTTCGACGCGGTTGACCGGGTCATCCAGACCGGGCAAGATCCGCGCCGGTTCGTCGAAGACCTGCTGGAGCGCATGCGTGACCTGATCATCGTTTCGGCCACGAGCGTCGCCGGGGCCGCGGCCGTGCTGCGCGGAGTACCGCAAGACGAACTGGAGCGCATGAACGGTCAGGCCGCCGCTTTCGGGCCGGCTGAACTCTCCCGTACCGCCGACATTCTGAACGCCGCGCTCACCGAGATGAGCGGGGCCACCTCGCCGCGCCTGCACCTCGAACTCATGATCGCGCGCGCCCTGATCCCCGCGACCGACGACACGACGCGCGGTGCACTCGCCCGGGTCGAGCGCCTCGAGCGTCGCATCGGTGTCGACGGCGTTGCAGCGGCGCCCGTCGCCGCCACTGCTCCTGCCGCGCGGTCGGTTGCGCCCACCGGGCCGTCCGGGGGCTTCGCCGCTGCCGCGGCGGGCGCACCCTCTGCGCTGGTCGTGACCGCCACTGCGGGAACGCCGGCTGCGCGCCCAGCATCGCCATCCGGCTCGGGCTCCACCACTGCGACGCTGTCCCCTGCGCGGAGCGCCTCCGCTGCGTCGTCTACAGCGCAGGCCTCGTCCGCAGCGGATGCCTCGTCCACAGCGGGTGCTTCATCCGCACCGCATGCCTCATCTGCAGCGGATGCCTCGTCCGCAGCGGGAGCGACCGCCGCGACGTTGCCCTCGCCGCTGGTCGAGACCGCCACTGCGGGAACCTCGGCTGCGCGCCCCGCCGTGATTCCCGGGGCCCCGGTCTCGCTGCAGCAGCTGAAAGACGCCTGGCCGGAGATTCTCGAAGCCGTGCGCACCGAGAAGACCACGGCGTGGCTCGTTGTTTATACCGCGCACGTACTCGGGTTGAACGGTGACGTGCTGGCCCTCTCCTTCCCGAGCCAAGCCGACGTCGACAGCTTCAAGCAGCAGAAGGTTCCCGGAATGGGAACGAGCGATTTCTTGCGCACGGCGATCGTCGCTGTGCTCGGCCTAAGGGTGAAGTTCATCGCCCGCGTCGATGCCGGCCGTGAGGCCTCCTCGCCCGGCGCCTCATCCTCGTCCGACTCGCCGACCGTCNTCGCCGACCGTCGCCGCGGAGCCTGCGCCAGCGGCCCCGGCAGCAAAATCGCCAGCAGCAGCAGCAGCAGCAGCAGCAGCAGCAGCAGCAGCAGCAGCAGCAGCAGCAGCAGCATCAGCTGAGCCGGCGCCCTTCGTGGCTGAGCCCGTTTCGACCTCATCGCCCGCGGGCGCCCCCGACCCAGCGGAATCAACGGCCGGCGCGTCTCCCGTGGCGGTCTCAACCAGTGGATGGGCCACCGTGGCTATTCCCGGCTCGCCCGACGGTCCGGCGGTACCCGCTGTGGCCGACGACACAACGGATGTGCCACCCGCCGCTATTCTCGCGGCTCCACTCCCGAACGCTGCCGTCGTGCCGTCAGTCGTGCCGTCAGCCGGGCCGTCAGCCGTGCCGCCCGCAGTGCCGTCCGTCGCGCCGTCCGCCGTGCCGCAGGACGACGACGAGCCGCCGTTCGACGATGTGCCGCCACCCTTCGAAGACGATCTACCGCCCGAGCTAGACGCACCCGCCGAGGAACGCGTGCCGCACTACGCAGCGCGCGCCGAGGCATCCGCCGTGCTGCCGACCCCGTCGCAGGGTCGGCAGCCCGGCGCCAGCCGCCAGAACACCGGCGAGCAGAGTGCGCCGACCCAGCGCCAGCATCCGAACGCCTCCGGTCAGCGCGCAACCACGAAAGAGCCGTCTCGCGCTCCGTCCTTCGCCGAAAAGCAGCGCTACGGCGAGGCCGTCGTGCGCGAGATTCTCGGTGCCACTTTCATCGAAGAACAGCCGTACACCGCGGCGCCCCGAACCAGAAACGACTACTAAACCATGTATGAAGGCATCGTCCAGGAACTGATCGACGAACTCGGTCAGCTTCCCGGTATCGGCCCCAAGTCAGCCCAGCGCATCGCGTTCCACATTCTGCAGACCGAGAAATTCGACGTGACCCGGCTCGCCAACGTGCTGCTCGAGGTGCGCGACAAGGTGCGGTTCTGCGACATCTGCGGCAACGTGTCCGAGCAGCCCACCTGCCTGATCTGCCGCGATCCGCGCCGCAGCCCCGCCTCGATCTGCGTGGTCGAAGAGGCCAAGGACGTCGTCGCGATCGAGCGCACGCGCGAGTTCAAGGGTCTCTATCATGTGCTGGGCGGAGCCATCAGTCCCATCGATGGCGTCGGCCCCGATGATCTGCGCATCCGCCAGTTGATGCAACGCCTCGCCGACAACACCGTGCAAGAGGTGATCATCGCAACCGACCCGAACCTCGAGGGGGAGGCCACCGCCACCTACCTCTCGCGCCTGCTCACGACCCTCGAGATCAAGGTCACGCGCCTCGCCTCCGGACTGCCCGTCGGCGGAGACCTCGAATACGCCGACGAGGTCACCCTCGGCCGCGCCTTTGAGGGCCGTCGTGAGGTCACCCACTAGCGCGCTAGCAGCGGTGACCGGCATCAGCCAAGTAATGCGCGTCCGCTTCACCGCTCAGCGAACCCGTCCATCCCACTGCCGCACGGCGTCACATGGCGCGGCCCGCGAGCACCAGCATTTAGGATGGAAACTTGGACGCGGCCCGAACGACAGGCCCGCACCCCCCATCTCAGGAGTGACATGAGCTTGATCGTGCAGAAGTTCGGCGGGTCGTCCGTCGCCGATGCTGAAAGTATCAAGCGGGTCGCCAAGCGCATCGTCGACACCCGCAAGGCCGGCAATGAGGTCGTCGTCGCCGTGTCAGCAATGGGCGACAGCACCGACGAACTGCTCGACCTCGCCCACCAGGTCACCCCGCTGCCCGCCCCGCGCGAGCTGGACATGCTGCTCACGGCCGGTGAACGTATCTCGATGGCGCTGCTCGCGATGGCCATCAAGAGCCTCGGCTACGACGCCCGTTCCTTCACCGGCAGCCAGGCCGGCATGATCACGGATGCCCGCCACGGCTCCGCGCGAATCGTCGACGTCACTCCCGGCCGCATCCGATCGGCCCTCGACGAGGGCGCCGTCGCCATCGTCGCGGGCTTCCAGGGTTTCAACCGCGATACCAAAGACATCACCACCCTCGGCCGCGGCGGCTCAGACACCACCGCCGTCGCCCTTGCCGCCGCCCTCGGCGCCGATATTTGCGAGATCTACACGGATGTCGACGGCGTCTTCACCGCCGATCCGCGCGTCGTTCCCCGCGCCCGCAAACTGGAGCGGGTCACCAGCGAGGAGATGCTCGAGCTGGCAGCCTCTGGGGCCAAGGTTCTGTATATTCGTGCTGTGGAATATGCCCGCCGCCACGGCGTCACGCTGCACGTGCGCTCCTCGTTCAACAACAACACCGGCACCATCGTCTACAACGCCGCGACCGCGCGAGAAAATGGAGAAATCGTGGAAGAGCCAATCATCGCCGGAATCGCCGCTGACCTGAGTGAGGCGAAGGTCACCGTGGTCGGCGTGCCCGACATCCCCGGCAAGGCCGCGCTCATCTTCAAGATCGTCGCCCGCACCAACGCCAACGTGGACATGATCGTGCAGAACGTGTCCGCTGCTTCCACCGGGCTCACCGACATCTCGTTCACTCTGCCCAAGTCGGAAGGCCAGCAAGTGCTCACCGCGCTGACCAATGAGAAGGACCTCATCGGGTTCACGAGCTTGCAGTACGACGACCAGATCGCCAAGCTCGCGCTGGTCGGCGGCGGTATGCGCACCAACACCGGCGTCTCGGCGAAACTGTTCGAGGCGCTCTACGAGGCCGGGATCAACATCGAGATGATCTCCACGAGCGAGATTCGCATCTCGGTCGTCACCCGCGCCGACACCATCAACGAAGCGCTCCGCGTGGTGCACAGCGCGTTCGGGCTCGACGGCGAAATCGAAGCCGTCGTGCACGGCGGCTCCGGCCGCTAGGGCGCACTCCACCCGAACAGATGCCGGCCCCGGAGCCCGGCCTCACCGACACTCCCGTCTCGTAGCTCCTGCAATTTGTCCGGATGGTTTTCAACTCCCACGTAATTTCGTGGGCGTGCTTGTTCGGGCTGGCAAAGTGCAGAAGTTATGCCGGCACAGATCCTTGGCAGCATGAAATGCCCGTGAGGGCGAACGACGTTAGGAAACATACGTGACCACCTCAGCCAGCACAGCCGGCATCAACATCGGCGTCGTCGGAGCCACCGGACAGGTCGGCGCCGTGGTGCGTCGACTGCTCGAGGAGCGCGATTTTCCAGTCAAAAACATTCGGTTTTTCGCCTCGGCACGCTCGGCAGGCACGAGCCTCACCTTCAAGGGCGAGCAGATCACGGTGGAAGACGCCTCGGTTGCCGACCCGACCGGGCTCGACGTGGCCATCTTTTCGGCCGGAGCCACGCTCTCCAAGACGCAGGCTCCCCGCTTCGCCGCGGCCGGCGTGCTCGTCGTCGACAACTCATCGGGCTGGCGCATGGATCCGGACGTTCCCCTCGTCGTCAGCGAGGTCAACCCCGAAGCCATCAAACAGGCCGTCAAGGGCATCATCGCCAACCCGAACTGCACCACGATGGCCGCCATGCCCGTGCTCAAGGTATTGCACGATGAGGCCGGACTGACGCGTCTCATCGTCAGCACCTACCAGGCGGTCTCTGGCAGTGGTTTGGCCGGCGCGTTCGAACTGGCCAGCCAGGTGCGCGTCGCTGCGCAAGACGAGAATCTCCTGCAGCTCGTGCATGACGGCAGTTCCGTTGCCCTGCCCGAACCCACCATCTACGCCCGCCCGATCGCGTTCAATGTGATCCCGCTGGCTGGTTCCATCGTCGACGACGGCCAATTCGAAACCGATGAAGAGAAGAAGCTGCGCAATGAGAGCCGTAAGATTCTCGGCCTGCCCGAGCTGCTGGTCTCGGGAACCTGCGTGCGCGTTCCGGTTTTCACCGGCCATTCCCTCTCGATCAATGTCGAGTTCGCGCAGCCGATCAGCGTCGCGCGTGCCCGGCAACTGCTCACAACCGCCCCCGGCGTCGAACTGACCGATATCCCCACACCGCTGCAGGCGGCCGGGCAGGACGCCAGCTTTGTCGGTCGTATTCGGCAAGATGAAGGCGTAGCGGATGGGCGTGGTCTGGCCCTCTTCATCAGTAACGACAACCTGCGCAAGGGTGCCGCGTTGAACGCCGTGCAGATCGCTGAGATCATCGCCGCCGATCTCGCCGCGAACTAGAGTTCCGTCGTGACCGGCAAGTCGCGTAAGATCTGATCGTGTGAGCCTAATTGGGGTGTCGGGCGTATTGCAGCGCGTGTCTTTTGGCATGTTCACGGCCGTGGTCCTGGTGTTCATTTCGGGGGCAGTCGCCATTGTTCTTGTGCATCCGGGCGCCGGAGTCGCGGCAGCGCTCTTCGGTGTACTGTGCGCGGCCGCACTTGAAATAGCTTGGATTCGAGTGGGCAGTGTGCCCCATCGCACGCCCGCCATCAGCCTGCCTGTTCTGGTCGTTCCGGCGCTGGCCCCGGTGCTGCCCGGCCAAGCGATCATCGGCGTGGTCATGTTCGGAATTATCGTGGCGTTGCTGGTGGAATCCGGCCGGGTCAGTGTGTCCGTCTACAGCGCGGGCCTCGCGGGCATGGGCTGCATGGTCTACTTCCTCATCGTTTGGCTATTGGGCCTGGCTGGTCTGGCCGAGCTGCCAGCGGTCGCCGCGGCATCCGTCGGATATGTGCTGCTCGTACTGACGCTTGAAGTAGTGCGGATGCACCTGATCAATGCCCCCGCCGACAGGGGCGGCCGACCACTTTTCTCGCCCGTGCGCCTGAGTGCACTGCTGGTCGGAGTCGCGGTGTTGACCGTGTTCTCGACCTACTGGGCCCAGATCGGCCTTCCCACACCTGGAACGGGCCGTACTGCCATTCAAACTGCCATTGGCACGCTCGTGGGCAGTTTCACGGTCGCGCTGATCATCATCGTTGTGCGCTCGATTCGGGACATGCGGCGTCGGCTGATCGGCCTCGTGGCCGGCAGCAGCATCCTCAGCGCCACGCGCAACGCCGACTCCGACATCTGCATCTCCGCGGTATTGTGCGAAGCGGCGGCCAGCGCGGTCGGCGTGCAATCCATCACCGTGCAGACCGGCCCCGCCGAGGCCGGAGCGATCGGGGTGCCGGTCATGTTAGAGCCTGGAGAGCTGCGGTTTCTCGTCGCCCGTCGCGACGCGATGGACGGCGCCTTCTCCGGCGTCGACCGGCGCGCGCTGCAAGCCCTGGCGGCCACCGCCGAACTGGCCCTGCAGGTCCGGCAGAATCTGGCCGGCCTCACCATACGGGCCAATACCGATCCGCTCACCGGCCTGCCCAATTACGGCGCGTTTCAGGAGGCCCTCGACACCATCAACAGCACCCGCATTAACGCGGAGGCTATTGCGGTGCTCTTCATGGACCTCGATGGGTTCAAACGCCTCAACGACACCTACGGGCACCAGGCAGGCGACGAGGTGCTGCGGGTTCTCGGTCAGCGACTGCGCCAATCGGTGCGACCGCACGACGTCGTCGCGCGGGTCGGCGGCGACGAATTCGTCATCGTCCTCACCCGCTTGTCGACCCTGGCCGAAGCCCAAGCCATCGCCGAGACGGTCCTGGCGGCTTCCGTTGCGCCGCTCGCCGTGGGCGCCGACATCATCACCCCCAGCCTCAGTATCGGCTTGGCGTTCTCCCTGCTCGTCGAAACAGATGTCGCGTCGCTGGTTCACGACGCCGACCACAGCATGCTCATGGTGAAGAAAAGTCGCCGCCGCGGCGGCCTCGATGGTGACGTGAGCATCAACGTATCGGGTCACCGCTCGTCGCAATTCAACGACACGATCGCCCTCGCGATCGACGAAGACCAGCTGCAACTGGCTTATCAGCCCATCGTCAGTCTCGTGACCGGCCGCATCTGGGCTTTTGAGGCGCTGCTGCGTTACGTCGACCCCGAACTGGGTGCTATTTCACCGCCGTCGTTGGTGGAGAAGGCGAAGAATCTGGGCCGGTTCGACAAGCTGACCCGGCAGATTGCCGAGAAGGCAATGAATGCGGCGGCGAAGTTTCGTCTGATCGAACCCGAGATCGTCTGTATGACGATCAACGTTGAAGCCGGACAGCTCGCGCCGGAGCGGCTCGGCAGGTTCGTGGAAGACCTGAACAATCGCTACCCCGAGATTTCGCTCTGCCTGGAGCTCAATGAGCGCTCGGCTGTGCGGTTGTCGATGCAGATTCGCGAACAGGTCAACCGGCTGCGCTCCGGCGGCATTCTGGTCGCCCTCGACGACTACGGATCCGAAGATTCCTCGGTCGATTCGCTCGTGCGCGTGCCCATGGACATCCTCAAAATCGACCGCAGCTTGGTCGACGACCTCGACGACATCCGCCAACGCGAGGTTCTCACCGCCCTGCAGAGTTTTGGCGACACGCTCGAGTACTCGATGATCGTCGAGGGTGTGGAGAACGAAGACATGGCCCGGCGGCTGGCCCAGCTCGGCATTCGCAGCGCCCAGGGTTTTCACTTCGGTGTGCCGCAGGGCTTCACCGCGACCGTCGACCGGCTCGGTGAATTCGGGGCGAAGGCCGTGCTGCCAGTCCACAGGGCGGCCGCCACGGTGCCACCCTCCTGATCCAACGCCGCAGCTGAAGTCGCTCGGCTACCGTTGACCGGAGTGGAAACCGGGCACGGTCGGGCGCATCCGCTCGCAGGGATACACTCGAAAGTGTGAATTCTCAGGGAAGCGTTGACGTAGTCCTCATTGGTGGCGGCATCATGAGTGCCACCCTCGGCACGCTTCTGAAGGAGCTGCAGCCCGACTGGCGCATCGAGGTATACGAGCGCCTCGGCGAGCTGGCCCAGGAGAGCTCGAACCCGTGGAACAATGCTGGCACCGGCCACGCCGGACTGTGCGAACTCAACTACATGCCGCAGGCCCCCGATGGTTCGGTCACGGCCGACAAGGCCGTCGTGATCAACGAGCAGTTTCAGATCAGCCGTCAGTTGTGGGCGCACCTCGTCACGATCGGCGCCCTGCCGGAGCCGAACAAGTTCATCAACTCCACCCCGCACATGACCTTTGTGCACGGCAAGGCCAACGTGGCGTACCTGCGCAAGCGGCACGCCGTGCTCGTCACCCAGCCGCTGTTCGCCGGCATGGAATTCAGCGACGACGCCGAAAAGATCGGCACCTGGACCCCGCTGCTCACCCGCAAGCGTCCGGCCGGCCAGAAGATCGCCGCCACCCGTATCGTGAGCGGCACCGACGTCGACTTCGGCGCTCTCACCCGCCTTCTGTTCGAAAACCTCGGACGGCAAGGGGTCACGATGCACATGAACGAGCAGGTAGTCGGCCTCAAGCACAAAGCGGATGGCACCTGGAACCTCAATCTGCTGCGTCAGGTCGGGCAGACCCGCAGCACCATCAACGCCCGCTTCGTCTTCGTCGGCGCCGGCGGAGGCGCCCTCGCGCTGCTGCAGCAGAGCGGAATCCCCGAAATCAAGGGGTTCGGTGGTTTTCCGATCAGCGGCCAGTTTCTGCGCACCACGAACCCGAAGCTCGTTGCCCAGCACCAGGCCAAGGTCTATGGCAAGGCCGCCAAGGGCGCGCCGCCCATGTCGGTGCCGCACCTCGATACCCGCGTCGTCGACGGCGAAATGTCGTTGCTGTTCGGCCCGTACGCCGGTTTCAGCCCCAAGTTTCTCAAGTCGAGCACCTGGTTCGACCTGCCGTTCTCCATTCGCACGCACAACCTCGGCCCGATGCTCGCCGTCGCCCGCCGCAACTTCGACCTCATGAAATATTTGATCGGTGAGGTGTTCGCGTCGCGGGGCGCCAAGCTCAAGGCCCTGCGCGAGTTCATTCCCGCTGCGGTCTCGGACGACTGGGAGCTCATCACGGCCGGCCAACGTGTGCAGGTCATGAAGAAAGACGCCAAGCTCGGGGGCGTGCTGCAGTTCGGTACCGAGGTCATCACATCTGCTGACGGGTCGATCGCTGGCCTGCTCGGCGCCTCGCCGGGAGCCTCGACGGCCGCGCCGATCATGGTCGACCTGCTGGCCCGCTGCTTCCCCGACCGCATCGAGGGCTGGAAGCCGCGCATCCGTCAGATGATCCCGAGCTACGGCACCATGCTCTCCGACGACCCGGCCGCTGCCGCCGCCTCACTCGCCGCCACCGCCGAGGTTCTGCACCTCAGCAACTAGACCGGCACGGCGCACGACACTTGCTGCCCGGTACCGCTTGGTGCGTCATGGGAGTTTGGTAGGAGGGCGCTGTCAACCCCTTGATTGCGGGAACCATCGGATGTCTACTTAGATCCCAAAGTGGTCCGGAGGCAGTAATTGAACCCGAACAATGGCGTTTCGGATGCTGAGAATTTGCGCGCATCGCAGCTCGGTATCCTCCAGCTCACACCGACGGAATGGTTGGTGCGGGACTCGCAAATTCTCGACGGCGACCCGGCCGCTCTGCTGGGAGTCATCCAGCAGAGTGGGGATGCTTACGAGGTGACAAAGCTCGGAGTGCTCACCACAAGGTGGTTCTACTCCTCGTTCGATCGGGCCCAAGCCAGCTTTCTGGTGCGGGACAACGCGGCACCGCGCACGATGCCGCGTCCACGCACGCCGGTCGCGTCGCACGTGACCCAGTAGTTTGGCCACGTCACAAACGAACCCACGGCCGGGACCCCGCGCCACGCACACCACCCGGGGAGGCGGCGCCGCGTCGTGACCTATATTTCGTAACTGGTGGCATCCGTTGTGGGCTTGGTTGCGTGCTTCTCTTTTTTGTCGGACGCCTCGGTGCGGTCGAGCAGGCCGCTCACCCTGGTTTGGGCCACGGATGCGGCGTCGCGGGCGATGGACTCAGCCTGCGAAACGACCTTCTGTGTGCCGGGTTCGCCCCACAACGCGTGGGCTTTCGCACTGAGGCGGTCGTAGGCCTGGCGTCCGGACCGGGATCCGAGCACGAAACCCGTCGCGGTGCCAGCGAGAAACAGTAGTTTGCCTTTCATGGGTACTCCTTTGGGGTGATGGGTCTAGGCGGTTGGTTCCGCCAGTGCGGGGTCTTCCTCGTCCGCCCCGTGACCGATTAGATCCGGGTTCGATGCCGTGTCGTCGGGGCCGGGGTCGGGGGCGTCCGTGTAATCGGCATCCCGGTTCGCTTCGTTGTCGAGGTTGTCCTGGTCGTCCTCGGCGTCGCTGTCCGGATCGGCCGGGGACGCCGCAGAGGCTTCACCGGCGGTCGACCCGGCCTCGCCCGGGGCTGGCCCGTCGGGACCGGTGCTCGCGCTGGGGACTGGAACGGCGGAATCGGCGGGTTCCTGGGCGCGTTCCTCCGCGTGTTCCTCTGCGGGGCCGTTGGGGCCGTCCGGTCCCACGAGCTGGTCGGGATTACTGGGGGAGCTCGGCGCATCTGGCCCGGCATCAGGCCCGGTATCGGGAGCGTCGAGTGGTGGTTGGTCTATGGGGTCAGAATCGTGGGTCACTGCAATACCTTTCCGGGGGTCAACGGGCGGCAATCAAGTTATACCCCGAACAGGTGCTATTCAGGGAAAATATCCCGCACCGCACCGGGAGCCCGCACCGAGAATCATGCACCGTCGCCGAGGAGCAAAGCGCGCAGCGCCGTTTCGACCGAGACTCGCCCCGCGGGGTTGATGGTTTCACCCGCCCGAAACAGGTCGACAACGCGCGGATCGACGTAACTCGTGCGCGCGATCGCCGGTGTGTTGCCGAGCGCATCGGCGGCCTGCCGCATCGCTTCGGCAATGGCGCGGTCGTCGGCGCGACGGCTCCGGGTTGCTGCGCTCGGCGGCCGTGCCAGGGATGACAACGGCACGGTTCCTGCCGACAAGCTCTGTGCGAAGCTCTGGGCCAGGCTCTGCGCAGCAGCGGCTGTGCCCCGCAGGGTGCGAAAGTCTTTCGCGGTGAATTCGCCCCCGGTGCGTTCCTTGATGAAATCGTTGATGTCGGCCGCCGACACGGCGCTCTCGACATCATCCGATACCCACGACAGCAGGGGCGCTTCCGGGCGGTCGCGCAGTCGGGGGCGCAGGTAGGTCGCGAGGTCGGCATCCGCTATCACGCCCTGAAATTGCTGCCCACTCTTGGCCGGAAAATTCAGCCGCACCACGTCGCCTCGCACCATGACGTGCGAACAGAGCAGTGTCGAAAGTCCGTGGCTGCCATAGGTGTCGGCGTAACGCTCGCTACCGATGCGCAGCGAGGCCCGGTCGAGGATGCGGAACGCAGCGGCGAGCGCCCGGGTGCGCGGCGGGCCGTCGCCGCGCAACTCCCGGGTGACCTGGCCGCGCACCCGTGGAAGCGATTCGGCCAGCTGCAGTGCACGCTCGAACTTCAGGCGGTCCTTCTGTTCGCGCCAGACCGGATGGTAGATGTATTGGCGGCGCCCGGCAGCATCGACGCCGATCGCTTGAATATGACCGTTGGGGTGCGGTGAGATCCACACGTCGGTCCAGGCCGGCGGTATCGCGAGGGCCGCGAACCGCTCCCGTAATTCTTTCTCGGTGACGGGCCCCCCGGCCGGGTCGCGGTAGCTGAAGCCGGTACCCGAGCGCCGCCGAGCATACCCCGGCCGGGTCGGGTCGCTGCGTCGCAGCCGGGTCATGCGGGTGCCATCGAGAGGGGGTGCATGACGGAACAATACTGCGACTTGGTCCAGAGCGGATGTCGAACATCCGGTTTTTTGGGGGACAGCTTGCATTTCACTCGTAGCTGTGTTCGACTTGAAGCATGCGGTGGAACGAACAGAAACTACAGACCGAGCACGTTGGAGCGCTGCCTGGCCTCGCCCGCCTGAACAACCTCGTCCGCAGCGTGCAGACGCCCGAGTTCGCCGGCATCACGTTCCACGAGATCCTCGCCAAGTCGGCGCTGAACCACGTACCCGGGCAGAGCGCGCTGCCGTTCGGCTATACGATCAACCCCTACCGCGGCTGTTCACACGCCTGCACCTATTGCTTCGCGCGGCCCACCCACCAGTACCTCGACCTCGACGCCGGCAAAGATTTCGACAGCGAGATCATCGTGAAGGTCAACGTGGCCGAGGTCTTACGAAAAGAACTCGCGAAACCTACCTGGGGGCGGCATCCGGTGGCCCTCGGTACCAACACCGACCCGTACCAGCGTGCCGAGGGACGCTACCGGCTCATGCCCGGCATCATCGCGGCCCTCGCCGACAGTAAAACCCCCATCTCCATCCTCACCAAGGGAACGCTGCTGCGCCGCGACCTCGACCTGCTCGTCGAGGCGAGCGCGCGTGTTCCGGTCGACCTCGCCATGTCGATCGCCATCTATGACGAAGGACTGCCCGACGATGGACTGCCCAAGGCAGGACTTCCCGACGATGGACCGCGTGCCGGGCTGCAGCAGTCGGTTGAGCCCGGCACCCCCACCACGAAGGCACGCCTGGCCACGGTCACCGCGGTGCGCGAACGCGGACTCGACTGTGGCATCTTTCTCATGCCCATTCTGCCGTTCCTCACCGACACTCGCGCCCACCTCGACGAGGCCCTGCGGCAGGCCAAAGCGGCCGGAGCCACGAGCGTGCTCTACTCCGGGCTGAACCTCAAGCCCGCCGTCAAAGACTGGTACCTGCAGTGGCTGGCCCGCGACCACCCCGAGCTTGTCGGCCGATACCGGGAGCTCTACGCCGGCGGTCAATACGCGCCCAAGGAGTATCGCACCTGGCTCGCCGCCCGCATCAGACCGCTCATCCGCGCGCACGGGCTCGAACGCGGAGTCGTCGACCCCTCCACCGGTGGCGTGCGGTCGAGCGCGCTCCCGGCGTCCCCAGAACGGATGCCCCCACCAGCCACCCGCAAGCCGCCCCACTTCGCGCCCACCCCGGCAGCCGCTAGTGACCTTGCCCAGCTAGTGGTAGGTAGCGCGGTCGGGAGCCCGGTGAACACGGCTCGCCCATCCCTGATCGCCGCCGAACTACCGCCCGAATGGGCGCCCACATTGTTCTGACCCCGGTAACCGCGACCGCACGCGCCCCCGGCGTCCGCCCCCGCACCCACACGCCCCCAACCCCGCCCGCACGCCCCCCCGGCGTCCGCCACCCGCGCCCACACGGCTCGGTCGCAGCCCGGTGGCATACTTAGCGAGGGGGAAATTATGTCTCTAGGGTTACCCGGTCATCTGGTCCAGCAGACGCTCGCGCGCGCTCTCGCGCGGGCCGCGCACTGGTTTGCGTTGACCTGTCTGATGGCGGCGGCGGTGTCGGGCTCCATCCTCAGCCTCAATCGCAGCCCAGAGCTCTGGATCACCATTGTGGTCGTGGTCGCTATGGGCGCCCTGCTCGTGCTCTTCACCCGGCATCGGCGCATCGCGTTGGCCGTTGCCTATTTGATCGTGGGTACCCTCGGCGTTTACGTTTTCACACTGACCGTGCTCGGCGTTCCCGACGTGTTCCCCACGTCGAATATGTACCTCGCCGCCCTGCCCAAGATGGCACTGGTCATGGTCGGCGGCGCCGGATCCACCGCCCTCGGCGGTGTGCTCTGGAGCACCGCAGCCTTTCTCCTGGCTGAGGCCGCCGCGTTCCTCGCGATTCTTGGCACTACGGTGCCGTATCGGACCGACCTGTTCACTCTCTCGACCTACCTCGTTTTGGTCGGTGCCATGGTGCTCGCCGGTATCGACCGCCGCGTCAGCAACGCCGCCCAGCCCGCGGTTCACCGCGCGGTGCAAGAGGGCGCCAACCGGCAGCTGCGCGACGCCCTCGACACTCGCGCCATCGCCCTGCTCAACGATACGACCGTGGCCCAGCTGGTCGACCTGTCCCTGGCCGAACCGGGCGCGCTCTCCCCGGGGCTGCGCGCGAGCCTCAACTACACACTGACCACCCTGCACGACACGAACTGGCTCACGGACATCGACGCCCGCAGTAGCACCGCCCCGCAACCCACGGTCACCGCGCAGCCGACCGCCAGCGACGACTGGCACGCGAGTGCCGTGTACACCGCCATCCGACGGTGTCGTGACCGCGGACTCACCATCGAGGTCACCGGCGATCGCGACGCCCTCGCCCGCCTCGACGCCGGCAGCGACCGCGACGTCGGCCTCGCCGTGCAACAGTGCCTCGTCAACGTCATCCTCCACGCCGGGATCGCCTCGGCCGAGGTCGCTATCGAATCCGACCTGACCACGATCTCACTCCTGATAACGGATGCCGGCCGCGGTTTCACCGAATCGGAATCCGCTTCCGACCGACTGGGTCTCCGGCAGTCCGTGCGGCGCCGCATCGAACAGCTCGGCGGATCAGTGCTCATCTGGAGCCGCCCCGGTGCCGGCACGAGCGTGCGCCTGACCGTGCCCGCGGCACAAGAGCAGAACGTCCCAGTGTCTGGGCGGCCCACCCCATGACCCGCGCCACCCCCACGCCGCGGCGGCCGCGCGCACCGGCATCCGCTTCGCAGCAGCGCCTCGACCCGATCGGAGGCCTCGCCGTGTGGCCCCTCGCCCCGGTTGTCGCCGTCATCGTTGTGACCTACGCCGTCGTCACCACGGCCTCACGCCTGCACGAAATTCAGATCGTTGAGGTCGCCGCGGCCGCCGTTGCCGTGCTCATAATTGCGGCGGCCGCACTCGTGTGGTCGGCTCGCCCCGATCTGGCCCCCTTCACTCGCGTGCGCGCCATCGTGATCGTCGCCCTCGGCGTCACCGCGCATCTGCTCGCCGCGGCGAGCACCTGGCACCTGAACGGCATGATTCAAGATGATTTCGCCCCGATCGGCCTCGGCCTGCTACTGCTCGCCCTCGCGCCCTTCCGGCCGTGGAAAGAGATCCTCGTGCTCGGCGGGTCAGTCGCCCTGGTCGTCGGACTCACGGCCCTCGCGCAGTCGCCCTTCCTCGACGTGCAGACCCTGCCCCTACTGTTCGCGATCATTGCCATGACCCAGGTTCTCGCGCCCACCCTTGCCGGTGCCGCGTACTCGCGTCAGGTCGTCAACTCCATTCACCGCTGGCAGACGGATGCCCGCCGCGCTATCCGAGCGCGCACCGAAGCCAGTCGCGGCCTCCTCGCGCAATCCGTGGTCGACCATCGACTGACCAATCTCGGTGCCGACGTGCTGCCCTTTCTCGCCGACGTTCTCGATCGAGGATCCCTCACCGCCGCCGACGTCAAGCGCGCGCGCTCCCTCGCCTTCCAGGTGCGCCGGGTGCTCGTGGCCGAAGTCGACCACACCTGGCTCGACGACCTCATCGACCGTGAACGCGGGGCACTCAGCAGGCGCGGCCTCACCCCGCTCTGCATCATCGCCGACCCCGAACGCCGCGCGACCGGCTTCGACTCCGACCAGCGCGCTGCCGTCGGCGCCCTGATCGTGGCCCTCTGCACGCTCAAGGGCTTCGACCCCACCAGCCTCGTTGTGCAGATCGACGGATCCGGCGCTGCCCCCACCGACACGGACCACATTACTCAGGCCTTCGGTCACCGCGGAGCCCGCTCGACACCGGCCACCGACACCATGACCATGGCGATCGTCACCGCGGCCCAGGCGCAGGCCGCCGCCCAGGCCAGAGCCCAGGCCCGCGCGCAGGCTCAGGTGCACGCCGCCACCACGCCCCCACGCATGATCATCGACCGGCACAGCAGCGCGGTCCTCGGCGCCGTCGACACCATCACCATTCAGGCCGGTATCTCCCTGCCGTCGATTCAGCGGCGCCGTGCCCTGCGCCCATACCTCAGCGTGCTGCGCGCCGTGTTCACCCGGGTGCGGGTCACCAGCCGGCATCCGCTGCTCACGCTAGAATTTGACGCTGAACGTGGCCAGACCCCGGCCCCCAGAATCAAAGGCTCATAATGGCGAAACTGTACTTCCGATACGGCGCCATGAACAGCGGCAAAAGTACGTCGATGCTGCAGGCGGCCTATAACTATGAGGAGCGCGGGCACCAGGTGCTACTCGCCAAACCCTCGGTCGACACCAAAGGCGACCGCGGCATACTGTCCCGTCTCGGCGTCACCCGAGCCGTCGATTTTCTGCTCACCCCCGAAGCGGATGCTTACGCACTGTTCCAGCAGCACCGCGCCCAGGTGCTCCACCGGTCCGGCCGCGACGTGAGCGCCCTGCTGCTCGACGAAGCCCAGTTTCTGACCGAAACCCAGGTCGACGACCTGCTGCGGATCGCCATTCTCGAAAACGTGCCGGTGTTGGCGTATGGCATTCGCACGGATTTTCAGACCGTCGCTTTTCCCGGAAGTCGCCGTCTGCTCGAGGTCGCCCACAGCCTCGAAGAGCTCAAAACCATCTGCCGCTGCGGGCGCAAAGCCGTTTTCAACGCGCGCAAAATAGACGGCGACTTTGTTTTCGACGGCGATCAGGTGGCTATCGACGGCGAAGAAATCACCTACGAGTCGCTCTGCGGTAGCTGCTACCTCGACGAGAGCCACGGCGTGCTGAACAACCGCAGCCGGCCCGCGCCGACTGAATAGCCGCAACTCGCCGTCAGCGGATCAGCGTTGACCGGCCACCGTCGTGCTGGCAGCCAATATCGTGAGCGAGACGCTCACGGGGCGCCGGGCGCGAGACCCGGCCGCGCGCCGCGCGTATCCGCTATGGGGTGCGCGGCGGTGGCTCGGCCACGATCTGCAGGCCGGTGGCCGAGTTGGCCGATAGGGACAGCGCCTCGACCCAGTCGCGGTTGAGGGTCGGCGTCTTGCTGCCGAAGTATTTATAGGCCAGGGAGATGCCGGGATGCATCCAGACGGTGCTGCGGCCTCCGCCGACGAGGGGGTCATCACGCCAGGAGAAATAGAAGGATTCCCCGCGACGCAGTTTGGCTCCGATCACGAGTTGAATGTGCGCGAGCACACGATCGTCGAAATCGACGGTGATGCTCGAGTCGTATGTTAATTTGCCCATTAGTGTGCCTCGCGTTGGTTCGTCGGCGAACGCGAACGGGCGGGCCGAGTCGCATACAACCACGCTCCCCGTGTGGGAGCGATAAGTGCTTTGCGATTTTGATCCTAGTGAACGCAACGACGGAGCATCTCGCTCAAGTGGCCAGCGCCCAGCCCCCAATGCTGGGCACAGCCCGACCCGTCTCGATGCGCCACGGCTTGTGCCTGCCCGGATTTGGTCGGCATGCCAGCAGCGCCGACACAATGACCGGCGCCTCATGGGCCGAGCACACGTTGAGTGGCTGGGCGCATGTTCGATCGTGCGCCCAGCCACCACGGGTGCGCCCGGACCGCCAGGCCGACCGAAAATTCTCCACAGATCGTCCAAAACCGGGCGCGCTCGGGCCTGCGGGACTAGTCTCACCCCATGGATGACATCAACGAGAACGTCTCGTGGGTCTTTCAGAAGAGAGACGTGTCTCAGCCACGTCTCTGCCCGCAGTGCGGCGACCCCATGCTGGTGTCCTGGCACGGTGACACCTACGACTACGGCTGCGCCAACTACGCCTGCTCGCTTCTGTACTTCGGCCCGCCCTACACCGAGGCCGAGCTGGCCAATGACAGCGCACTCGTGCTCGGTCCGCCGAATTGCCCACGCTGCCTCATGCCCATGGAAGTGGTGCCCGTCGGCCAGTCCTGGCAATTCGCCTGTCAGCAGAATGGATGCGACGGCATCTGGCCCCCCACCGGCCCCTGATCCAGCAAGCCGCCCGCACGTCCCCACCAACTCGACCCCGTCGCCCTAGAGTCGAATCATGTCGAAGACAGAAACCGCCGCCGCCATTGCCGGCCCCCCGGCATGCTCCCAATTGACCGATCTCGCCGAGCGGGTCGTCGCGCTCCTGCCGGCCCGCGGACGCATTCTGGTGGGCATCGCCGGTAGCCCGGGTGCCGGCAAAACGACCCTCGCCATGCAGGTGGTGGCAAAGGTCAACGGTTTGCTCGGCAGCGACGACTCCGCCGTGTACCTGCCCATGGACGGCTTCCACCTCGCCAACGCCACCCTCGATCGCCTCGGCCGACACGATCGCAAGGGAGCCATCGACACCTTCGATGGCTGGGGATTCGTCGCCCTGCTCCGCCGCCTCCTCACCGAAGATGACCACACCGTCTACGCGCCGAGCTTCGACCGTGCCGTCGACGAGGGCATCGCGGCCGAGATCGCCGTGCCGCCAAGCGCGCGTGTGGTCATGGTGGAGGGCAACTACCTGCTCGCCGACTCCGAGCCGTGGATGCAGATCGACGCCCTCCTCGCCGAATCCTGGTTCTGCGAAACCAGCGCGGCCGAGCGTCTCCGCCGCCTGGTCGACCGGCAGGAGCGCCACGGCCGCAGCCCCGAGGCTGCCCTGGCCTGGGCCGAGTCCGTCGACGGCGAGAACGCCCTCTTGATCGACGCCACCCGCCGCCGAGCTACCCGCACCATCTCCGGCCAGTAACCCTCGCCCCTGCGGGTTGCATCGGAATGTAGGGTGGCTGTGGTGGCCGCCGCCGCGCCAGCCCCTCGATCGAACGGACGAACCATGCCCGATCTCGTTTTGCGCTCTGTCACGCAGCTCGGCGACACCAGCCCCTGTGACGTGCAGATCACGGGCGGCGTCATCACGCAGATCGTGCCAGCCGACACCCCAACGGATGCCCCCAGCGTCGACCTCGACGGTCGCACCCTCATCCCCGGGCTCTGGGACGAACACGTGCATGCCACCCAGTGGGCGCTCGCCGGCAACCGGTTCGACCTTTCCGCGGCCGCAGCAGCGCGCGAGGCCCTCGAACTCGTGCGCACGCAGATCACCGAAGCCGTAAGGCCGACCCCGCTGATCGGAGTCAGATTTCGCGATGCCATCTGGGCCGACGCCCCCAGCCTGCGCGCCCTCGATGAGGTGACGGAGGGGCATCCCACCGCCCTGATCAGTCACGACCTGCACTGTGTCTGGCTCAACGCTGCAGCCGCCGAGCGCTTTGGCGTGCGTGTCGACGAGTCGGGTCTGCTGCGCGAACAGGCCGCATTCGAACTCACGATCGCGCTCGGCCAGCTGCCCGACACCGAGGTTGACGCTTTGGCCGCTTGCGCCGCGACCCGGGCCGCCGCCCGCGGAGTCGTGGGTATCGTCGACTTTGAAATGACCTGGAATCGGGACAACTGGCAGCGTCGCATCGTCTCGGGATTCGACGCACTACGAATTGAGGCCGGCATCTACTCCGCCGATCTCGATCGTGCCATCACCGAGCGAATGCACACCGGCCAGAGGGTCGCTGGCACCCGCGGCCTGCTCACGGTCGGTCCGCTCAAGGTGCTCATCGACGGTTCGTTGAACACCCGAACCGCGTTCTGCATCGACGCATACCCGGGCGGCGGGCACGGCGTGCTCACCGTCAGTGAGGACGAGCTGACGGAGGTTCTCCGCCACGCCGCACGGGCCGAGCTGCTGCCGGCGGTGCACGCCATCGGCGATGCCGCCAATACGGTTGCCCTCAACGCCTTTGAACGCGCGCACGTGACCGGCCGCATCGAGCACGCCCAGTTTCTCCGGCCCGCGGACTTCGCTCGCTTCGCCCGTCTCGGCGTGACGGCGAGCGTGCAGCCCGAGCATGCGCTCGACGACCGCGATACGGTGGAACAGAACTGGGCTGCGGGTGCCGACCGCGTCTTCGCGTTGCGCTCGCTGCTCGACGCCGGCGCCACGCTCGCGTTCGGATCCGACGCGCCCGTCGCGCCCCTCGACCCCTTTACCGCCATGAGCGCCGCGTCGTCGCGGGCCCGCAGTGATGGGCGTGAACCCTGGCGCCCCGACCAGGTCATCACCCGCCGGCAAGCCCTCGCCGCCTCAGCGCGCGGACGCACCCGGCTGCACGTCGGCGACGTGGCCGACCTCGCCATCCTCGACGGCGACCCGCTACAGGTTTCCGACGCCACCTTCGAGCGGATGCCGGTGGCCGCGACCCTCCTGGCCGGTCGGGTCACCCACGGGGCCGCACTGTTCGCCAGCGCGGAGTGACCTAGCCGAACCGCCCCGACACGTAATCCTCGGTCGCCTGCACACTCGGGTTCGAGAAGATCGTCGTCGTGTCGTCATACTCGATGAGCTTGCCCGGCTTGCCGGTACCTGCAATGTTGAAGAACGCGGTGCGGTCCGACACCCGTGAGGCCTGCTGCATGTTGTGGGTCACGATCACGATCGTGTACTCGCTCTTCATCTCTTCGATGAGGTCCTCAATGGCGAGCGTCGAGATCGGGTCGAGCGCCGAGCACGGCTCGTCCATCAGAATCACGTCGGGTTCGACCGCAATGGCGCGGGCGATGCACAGGCGCTGCTGCTGCCCGCCGGAGAGGCCCGATCCGGGCCGAGCGAGGCGGTCCTTGACCTCGTTCCACAGGTTCGCACCGCGGAGGGCTTTTTCGGTGAGGTCGTCGGCATCCGTTTTCGACATGCGTCGGTTGTTGAGTTTCACGCCGGCCAGCACGTTGTCTTGGATCGACATGGTCGGAAACGGGTTCGGCCGCTGAAAGACCATGCCGACCTGGCGGCGCACGAGCACCGGGTCCACGCCGGGGCCGTAGAGGTTGTTGCCGTCGATGAGTACCTCACCCTCGACACGTGCGCCGGGGATGACCTCGTGCATGCGGTTGAGCGTGCGAATGAACGTGCTCTTGCCGCAACCACTGGGCCCGATGAACGCGGTCACCGTACGCGGCTCGATCACGATCGAGACGCCCTCGACGGCCAGGAAATTGGTGTAATACACGTTGAGATCGTTGACTTCGATGCGCTTGGACATATGTCCCTTTCTAGGAGCTTTCTAAAAGCGAGTGAGAAGAATTAGCGGCCCAGTTTGGGCGAGAACCAGTAGGCGATCAGTCGGGCGAGCCCGTTGAGCAGCATCACGATCAGGATCAGGGTGAGCGCTCCGGCCCAGGCGCGGTCGACGTAGGACTGCGCGTCGGCGCCCTGGTTGGCGTACTGCGTGTAAACGAATACCGGCAGCGTCATCATACGTTCGCTGAACAGGTCGTAGTTCATGCTCGACGTAAACCCGGCAATGATCAACAGCGGAGCCGTTTCACCGATCACACGGGCAATCGACAGCATCACACCGGTGACGATTCCCGCAATGGATGTCGGCAGCACGACCTTGAGAATGGTCAGCCACTTCGGCACCCCCAGTGCAAAAGCCGCCTCGCGCAGTTCGTTCGGCACGAGCTTGAGCATCTCTTCGCTCGAGCGGACCACCACGGGAATCATCAGCACGGTCAGTGCGATGGACCCACCAAAACCAAAGCGGATACCCGGGTCGTTGAACAAAAGCGCGAACAGCGCGAAGGCGAAGAGCCCGGCGACGATCGAGGGGATTCCAGTCATCACGTCGACGAAGAAGGTGATGGCCCTGGCGAGCCGGCCACGGCCGTATTCAACGAGGTAAATCGCGGTGAGCAGCCCGATCGGCACCGAGATGAGCGTGGCAACGCCGGTAACCAGCAGGGTGCCAATCACCGCGTGCAGCACGCCGCCGCCGCCGCCGACCACGTTGCGTTGTGACTCGGTGAAGAATGTCGGCGTCAGAAAGGCGGGCAGCCCGTTCACGACGGTGGTGTAGATGATCGACACGAGCGGCAGCAGGGCAATGATGAATGCGGCCGTCACGAGTGCCGTCACCAGCCGGTCCATGGCTTTGCGCGAGCCTTCCACCAGGCGAGAGAGCACGTAGAGGGCCACGCAGTAGAGCACAGTGCCGAACACGACCGTGCCCACCAGGTTGAAGCCGTCGACCGTTCCCGACAGGTAGAGCATCGCGAAGACGGCGGCCGAAACAGCCCAGCTCGCCAGAAGCACCCAGAGCGACGAACGCCGCGGCAGTTTGCCTGCGGTGAGCGAATTGGTGAGCGGTGCGGCGTCGATGACGGAGGACATCAGTTGGCTCCCGAAAATGCCTTACGGCTGTTGATTACGACTCGGGCCAGCATATTCACGAGCAGCGTGACCACGAAGAGCATGAGGCCGGTCGCGAGCAGAATATTCACGCCCACACCGTGCGCCTCAGGAAAGTTGAGCGCGATATTCGCGGCGATCGTGTTGGAATTCTGGGACGTGAGGAGTTGGAAGAAGACGTCAGGGCTGGGGGAGAGCACCATGGCCACGGCCATGGTCTCGCCGAGCGCACGGCCGAGGCCGAGCATCGAGGCCGAGATGATGCCCGGCAGACCGAACGGCAGCACGGCCATGCGAATCATTTCCCATCTGGTGGCGCCCAGGGCCAGCGCAGCCTCTTCGTGCAGCAGCGGGGTCTGCAAAAAGATCTCGCGGCAGATGGCGGTGATGATCGGCAGGATCATTACGGCGAGCACAACGGAGACGGTCAGGATCGTTCGTCCGGTGCCCGAGACAGGGCCGGCGAAGGGGAGGAACCAGCCGAACCAATCGACGAGGGTGGTGTAGAACGGCTGCAGGAGAGGGGCCAGCACGGTGATGCCCCACAGGCCGAACACGACCGAGGGAACAGCGGCCAGCAGGTCGATGAGGTAACCGAGACCCTGCGCAAGCTTGCGCGGTGCAAAGTGCGAGATGAAGAGGGCGATACCGATGGCGACCGGTACCGCCATGATCAGCGCCAGAATGGCCGAGTAGACCGTGCCGAAGACGAGCGGGCCCACGTACGACCAGAAATTGGTGATATCGCCGTCGAAAGCGGAGGGGTCGGCGACAAAGGCCGGGAGACTTTCGACCAGCAGAAAGATGGCCACGGCGGCGAGCACGGCGAGAATCAGGCTGCCAGCGATGACAGTGGCCGACGAGAAGATGCGGTCGCCGGGTCGCTGCCTGGCCTTGATAGTCGTGGCGGCAACTGTGGTCATGCCGGTCTCCTAAGTAGCGTCGTGCTGGTGAAATTGTGTGAAATCGAGGGTGTGGTGACGGCTGGACGCAACTGGCCGTTAAACCCCAGTCTGCCCGATCCGCTCCCGCACATGTGCGGGAAGGGACCGGGCAGGTGTGTGAAATTGTTACTTGACGGTCGCGAGTACCGCGGCGACGTTGGCTTCGAGCTCGCCGGTCAGCGGCGCGACTCCGGCGGCTTCCTCAGCAACCGTCTGGCCGGCTGCGCTGGCGATGTACTCGATGTAGGCCTTGACGAGCGCGCCCTGGGCGGCATCGGCGTACTCGTTGCAGACGATCGCATAGCTCACCAGAACGAGCGGGTATTCCGCCGGGTTGGTGGTTTTGCGGTTCAGCTCGAGCGCGAGATCATCGGCAGCCCGGTCGGCCACGAGGGGTGATCCGGCGACAACCTCGGCCGCGGCTTCGGGGGTGTACGCCACGAAGTCGGAGCCGACCATGAGCTTGGCGGTGCTGAGCGATCCAGCCTGCGAAGCATCGGCGTAGCCGATGGTGCCCACGCCGTTGGTGACGGCCGAGACGACTCCCGAGGTGCCCTGGGCGCCATCACCCGTGGAGAACGGGAAGGTGTCCGAAGCTTTTTCGGTCCACACGTCGGGTGCGGTCTGGCCGAGGTAGTCGGAGAAGTTCTTGGTGGTACCCGAGTCGTCCGAGCGGTGCACGGCGGTGATCGCGGTGGCCGGCAGGGTTGCGTCGGGGTTCAGGGCTGCGATCGCGGCGTCGTCCCAGCTGGTGATGGTGCCGGCGAAGATCTTGGCGAGCGTGTCGGCATCGATGTTGAGCTCGTCAACACCTTCGACGTTGAAGATCACGGCGATCGGGGAGATGTAGACGGGCAGGTCGACAGCCTTGCTGCCCGGGGCGCAGGAGGCGAACGTGCCGGCCAGTTCCTCGTCGCTCATGAAGGAGTCGCTGCCAGCGAAGTCGGTGCCGCCGGCGATGAAGGCTTCGCGACCCGCTCCGGAACCGGTCGGGTCATAGTTGACCGTGACCTCGGGGTTGGCGGTCTGGAATCCAGCGCGCCAGGCTTCCTGCGCTGCGCCCATCGAGGAGGCGCCGGCGCCGTTGATCGTTCCGGAGAGCGTGCTGGCTGATGCATCGTTGCCGGTTATGGCAACATCGCCTTCGTTTGCTGCACAGGAAGACAGGGCAAGGCCTGCGGCAATGGCGATGACCGCGGGGCGGCCGAAACGCTTGAAGTTCACGTGATTCCCTTTCGAGGGTTTGAGAAGACTGTGATTTCGGGTGCGGGGCCGGTGCTGGCCCGGTTTGAGGTTAATCCGGTCAAGTAACCGCCGACCGACCTTCCGGTAAACAGAAGGTAAACGTGCGATAACGGTGGACCGGGAGCTTCAGGCCGAGGCGGGGTATGTTTCTATGGCGAGGATGCCCGCGGACGGGTTCTCCGACGACAGGTGCACGATCGCAAACCCGCCGGTGTCCAGGTCCGCGGCGTCAAACAGCGCCGACGAGGTCTGACTTCCCGTGGCCAGGGCGATCTCGCGCAGAATCTCCGGCAGCACTGGTCCGTGGCTGCACAGAACGGCCGTCTTGCGGGCACGCACCCGCTTGCCGACGACGGCGCGAACATCAGCTTCACCGCTCTCAAGAGCGTCCTGGCTGATCAACTCGGTCTGCTTGATCGGGATGCCCGTTGCGGCAGCCAGCGGCGCCACCGTCGTGACACACCGCGTTGCCGTGCTGGAAATAATGCGCAGCGGCCGCCACGCAGTAATCGTGTCGACCAGGCTTGCCGCCTGCTTCACTCCGCGGGCGGTCAGCGGGCGACGCGCGTCTGGCCCGGCGCTGGTGCGCGCCGCCGCCTTGCCGTGCCGGAGCGCGATGACGGCGAACGTGCGGGTCACGCCGGCATCGACGAGGGCCGAGAACGTCTCGAGAATCCGCACGTCGGCCGGGTAACTCAAATAGGTGCGCGCCTTTTTAATGGTGACCCATTCGATCGCGGCGACCTCACCGTTCGGTACGAACGTCGAGCGGGCAATGGCCTCGGGGGTGATCTCGGCGGCCCAGTAGTGCACGATCTTGGTGCGCTCATCCGGCATGTTGTAATGCGAGATACCGAGCGGAACCCCCAGCGCCACGGCCAGCCCGGTCTCTTCCTCGACCTCGCGCACCGCGGTGCGCGGCAACGTCTCGCCCGGGTCGACCTTGCCCTTGGGAATGGTGACGTCGCCGTGCATCGTGCGGTGGATGAGGAGCACGTGCATGCGGCCGTCGATCAGGCGCCAACAGACAGCTCCGGCGGCGTATACGTCCGTGGTCCTGTCCGCCATCAGCGACGCCCCGTCGGCCGCTTGCGCGCGCTGATCTGCGCCATCAGCCGATTCTGCATGTCATCGAGGTGAACACCGTGCTCGTCAACGTCGTGGCGGGTCCACTGGCCGGTGTCATCGAGCCACCAGCTGGAGGTGCGCGAGTCCATGGCGCGTTCGAACAGCGCCTCGATCTCGACCAGGTGTTCCGGGTCGATCAGTCGCACCAGCGCCTCGACTCGGCGGTCGAGGTTGCGGTGCATCATGTCGGCGCTGCCGATGTACACCTGCGATTCGCCGAGGTTGTGAAAGCTGAAGATGCGCGAATGCTCGAGGTACCGGCCCAGAAGAGACCGCACCCGGATGTTTTCGCTCATGCCAGCAACCCCCGGCTTGAGGCTGCAGATGCCGCGCACCCAGACATCGACATGCACGCCGGCCTGGCTGGCCCGGTACAGCGCATCGATGATGTCCTCGTCGACCATCGAGTTGACCTTGATACGGATGCCGCTCGTCTTACCCTGCAGGGCGTTATCGGTTTCGGCCTGAATCTGCTTGAGCAGTGCCTTGCGCAGGTGCAGCGGAGCCACGAGCAGGCGCTTGAACTTCTTCTCAATGGCATAACCCGACAACTCGTTGAACAGGCGGGTGAGGTCTTTGCCGACCTGGGCATCCGCTGTCAGCAAGCCGAGGTCTTCGTAGATACGGCTGGTCTTCGGGTTGTAGTTGCCGGTACCGATGTGGCTGTAGTGCCGCAGCACGCCCTTCTCGTAGCGCACGACGAGGGCGAGTTTGCAGTGCGTTTTCAGGCCGACCAGCCCGTAGACCACGTGCACGCCGGCTTTTTCGAGCTTGCGCGCCCAGGTGATATTCGCCTGCTCGTCGAAGCGGGCCTTGATCTCGACCAGGGCGAGCACCTGCTTGCCGCTGTCAGCGGCGGCGATGAGCGCCTCGACGATGGGGCTGTCGCCCGACGTGCGGTACAGCGTCTGCTTGATGGCGAGCACATTCGGGTCGGCCGCGGCCTGCTCCAGAAACGCCTGCACGCTCGTCGCAAACGACTCATAAGGGTGGTGCAGCAGTACGTCATGGTTTGCCACGGCCGCGAAGATGTCTTGCTCGGCGTTCGGCTCGCTCGGCAGCAGCTGGGCCGCCGTGGTGGGCACATGCTTGACGAAGTGCAGGTCAGGCCGGTCGATGCGCAGGTCGAACAACCCGCCCAGGTCGAGCGGTGCTGGCAGGTGATAGACCTCCTGCTCGGTCACGTCGAGCTCGCGCACGAGCAGGCCGAGGGTGACCTCGTCCATGTCCTCGGTGATCTCCAGCCGAATCGGGGGGCCGAACCGGCGCCGCAGCAGCTCCTTCTCGAGCGCTTTGATCAGGTTTTCGGTCTCGTCTTCGTCAATTTCAACGTCTTCGTTGCGGGTGACGCGAAATACGTGGTGTTCCAGAATTTCCATGCCCGGAAACAGGTCGCCGAGCTGGTTGGCGATGAGATCTTCGAGCGCGATGTAACGAATGCGCTCAACCGACTCCCGGCGGTCGACTCGCACGAAGCGCGGCAGCATGGGGGGCACCTTGAGCCGGGCGAACTCCTGCTTGCCGGTTTTGGTATTGCGCACCCGCACGGCCAGGTTGAGCGACAGGCCCGAAATATAGGGAAACGGATGCGCCGGGTCGACGGCGAGGGGCATCAAAACCGGAAAAATCTGGTTGGAAAAATAGGTACGGAGCGAACGACGATCGGAGTCATCGAGGCTCTGCCAGTGGACGACGTCAATCCCAGACTCGGCGAGGGCTGGCCGCACGAGGTTCTGGAAGGCGAGGGCGTGGCGGTCCTGCAGAGCGTGGGCGGCCGACGAAATATCGCTGAGCACGTCGTGCGGGGCACGGCCGACGTTGGTCGGTACGGCCAGCCCGGTGAGGATGCGGCGCTTCAGGCCGGCGACGCGCACCATGAAGAACTCGTCGAGGTTGCTGGCGAAAATGGCAAGGAAGTTCGTGCGCTCCAGTACCGGCAGCGTTTCGTCTTCGGCGAGTTCGAGCACCCGCTGGTTGAAGGCGAGCCAGCTCAGCTCACGGTCGAGGTAGCGGTCGTCGGGCAGCGCCGGGTCGAGTTTTCCGAAAAGTGGGTCAAAATCGTCATCAAAGTCTGTGCCCAGTCCCGAGTCTGCCTGGGTGATTTCGCCGTCCATCTATCCATCCTGACACCGTTGGTCACGCCGCCGCGACGAACGAAGTGAACGTCGAGCGAAATTATCTTGACACCGTCGACCTTTCGGCCCGCGCGGCCGTGGGCGCAAACTGTGGGCTGCGCGTCGCACGTACTCAGTCGATCAGGCGGCGGTACTGGACGTCGACCGTGTGGTCGACGAAACCGAGAGTCCGATACAGGTGCACGGGCCCGACACTGTCGGCCTCCACGTAGAGCGCGGCGGTGGTGCAGCCGGCGTCGGCCAGGCGTTCGAGTCCGGCTCGCATGAGCACGCGACCGAGGCCGCGCCCGGCGGATTCCGCCAGCACCCCGACCACATAGATCTCACCGATCACCCCGTCGACCTTGAGCCAGTTGTAGCCGATCATGCGACCTCCTTCATCACGCAGAATGAGAAAGTCGTCGGCGTTGAACCACGACTCGGCCTGCCGCGCCTCGAGGTCGGCCTCGGTGATCGCGCCCTGTTCCGGGTGCGTCGCAAACACGAGGGCGTTGAGCGCCACCCATTCCGCGTCGTCGACTCCCGGCCGAAACGCCGAAATGCGCTCGTTCCCGACCAGAGCGGATGCGCCCGCTTCCGTGTCGAGTAGCGGCTTGCGCAGCTCCAGCAACGTGCGGACGGCGACGAACTGAAGCTCGCGCGCGAGCGCTCGGGCTGCCGGATGATCGCCGTGCGACCACGCGGTCACGCCGTTCGGCTCGGTCGCGGCCAGTTCGCGTGCCGCGGCGCGCCCATACCCGCGCCGCCGATACGCCGGGCTGATCACCAGGTCGATTTCCCCGCGCCCGGCGAGCGCCGCCCCCACGACGAGTTCCTCCGTTCGCACCAAATAGGCAGTCCGCCGGCCGCTGTGCAGGTCGAACAGTGCCTGCTCATTGAACGGCGCGTACCCGTCGAAGGCCTGTGCGGCCGTGGCGACCCGGTGAAAGGCAGCCAGCGCCGCAGCATCTGCTGTACTAAGCGCGAGTAGAATTGGGAACTCGTTCATCGTTCTCCTCGTGCACATTGAATCGATACCCGACGTTGCGCACCGTGCCGATGAGCGACTCCTGGTCGCCGAGCTTGGCCCGAAGGCGCCGCACGTGCACGTCGACCGTGCGGGTGCCGCCGAAGTAGTCGTAGCCCCAGACTTCGCTCAGCAGCTGTTCTCGAGTGAACACCCGGCTCGGGTGCGCTGCCAGAAACCGCAGCAGCTCGAATTCCTTATAGGTGAGGTCGAGCGGCTTGCCGTGCACCTTCGCGGAATAGCTCGCCTCATCGATGACGACCCCGGCCGCGCGAATCGTGTTCGACGGCTCCGTGCGGGCGAGGCGGCCGGCGGTCAGGCGAATGCGGGCATCCACTTCGGCCGGGCCCGCCGAATCGAGAATGACGTCGTCGACACCCCACTCGGGACTGACAGCGGCCAGTCCTCCTTCGGTGATCACGAGCAGCAGGGGAATAAAGCTGTCCATGGTGCGCAAAATCTGGCAGAGCGACTTCGCTGCGGCCAGGTTGCTGCGCGCATCAACGAGAAGAAGGTCCGAGTCGGGCGCATTGATGAGCTGGTCAGCCTGGGCCGGAATCAGCCGTGCGCTGTGCGACAGCAAAGCCAGGGCGGGGAGTACGTCATTGTTGGCCGCCGAGGTCAGGATCAACAACTGCGCCACTCGCGCCCTCCAGGTATCTCGAGTTTCATACTAGCGTGCCATGCACTGCGGGCGGTCAGGCACAATAGAGACGTGAACTGGCACTGGAAAACGATCGCGACCGTCTGGCTGCTGGCGATTGTGGGCGCTAGTCTGACCGCTTTTCTGGCCACCGAGGCCTCGGCGATCAGCTGGATCGGTCTCACCCTGGCCGTCTGCACCCTCGTCACACTGGGCCTGCAGATCGCCACCGGCAGTAAAGAGGGCTACGTCAAACGGGTCACCGTCAGCATCACCGGAGCCCTCGTCATTCTCGTGATGGCGACCGTCATCGTCGCCCTGCTCGACCTCTCGCACTAGACTCGTAGCATGGATCTGTTAGCACTTGAACTTTTCTTCCTGGGCCTGCTCGGGCTGGCCAGCTTGTCGATCGCCTGGGTATCCGGCATGGTCGTGTTCAAGCTGTTCCGGGGGCAGCGGTAATCACGCATGATTGACCTCCCGGTCGGCTTGCCGTCCGAACTCGTCCCACTCTCCTGGTTGATCGGAGTCTGGGAGGGGTCCGGTGTGCTCGAATACAAGATCGGCGACGAGTCGGTCAGCCGCACCTTCGGCCATCGAATCAGCTTCAGCCACGACGGCCTGCCGCACCTGAACTACAGTTCATACACCTGGCTCGAGCCCGACGCGCCCGCTGCTTCTTCTGAAGCAGCGGATGCCGACGCAGCGGCCCCCGCGCTTTCTGCGTCGAGCCTGTCCGACGAAATGCTGTCTGGCGACAAGCTCCCCTTGGTCACCGAAACCGGTTACTGGCGGCTCAGCCGCCACCAGGGCGATGGCGACCCCGGACCAGGCATGCTGCCCGGCACAGGGGAGCGCCCGTTCACCTCGGCCGCGGCCGTGGAAACCCTGCGCAACCGTGATGGTGGCTTCGACATCGAGGTCACCCTTGTGCATCCCGGTGGCGTCGCCGAACTCTACCTCGGTCAGGTCAAGGGCCCGCGCATCGACCTCGCCACGGATGCCGTGCTGCGCACCGTGGGTGCCAAACCATATGCGGCCGCCACCCGCCTCTACGGCCTCGTCGACAACCATCTGCTCTGGGCGTGGGACATCGCCGCCCTCGGTCAGGACCTCCGCACCCATTCATCCGGTCGCCTCGCCCGCGTCGAATAAGGCGGGTCACTCGGCCGGCCCGTGCCCGGCCCGAATAAATCGGGTCACCGTACTGTTGACACCAATGAGCCGTGCCCACACACACTCCCGATTTTGTGCACGATCGCCGACCCTCAACCCGAGTTGGCAGAATTGAGCGACATGACTGACTCCGAAGCTCCCGTGTCGCCACCGGCCTCCGTGCTGCTGGCCCTGCCCGGCGCGGTTCAGGCCGAAGGAATCGACGCTGGCGTCGCCGCGCACTATGGCAACCCCATGATCGAGCAGCGTTCGCTCGCGGGCGGCCGCTCCATCGTCGACCTCTCGCACCGCGGCGTGCTGGGAGTTTCCGGGCCCGACCGGCTCACCTGGCTCAATTCGATCGCCAGCCAGGAACTGCGCACCCTCGCGGCCGGGGAATCCACGGAGATGCTGCTGCTCGACCCCACCGGACGCCTCGAATACGCCATCCGCGTGCTCGACGACGGCGTTGAAACCTGGCTCCTCGTCGAGGCCGCCGAACTGCCCGGCCTGCAGAAGTTTCTCGACCGAATGAAGTTCATGCTGCGCGTGCAGGTCGTCGACCACACCCTCACCTACGCCACGATCGGCGCCATGACGAATGCCCCCGCCTCCGTTGGAATCAGCGCCGCCGCTCCCAACGAGGTACCGCTGACCTGGCGCGACCCGTGGGCCGTGGTGGCCCGCGGTGGGTACCAGTACGCCGAAACGCCCGAGCATCCCGCAACCCACTGGACCTACACCGAGACCCTCGTTCCCCGCGCCAGCCTTGCCGCCCTGCGCGACGCCCTCGCCGCCGGGGCCCTCACCGTTGGAGCGGCCACATCCGCGTCACCCCGCTCTGTCACCCCTGCCGGTCTTCTCGCGCTGGAGGCGCTGCGCATCGCGGCCTGGCGTCCGCGGCGGGCCCGCGAGGTCGATGAGAAGAGCATCCCGCACGAGCTGGACTGGCTCCGCACCGCCGTGCACCTCAGTAAGGGGTGCTACCGCGGGCAGGAAACAGTGGCGAAGGTTCACAACCTCGGCCACCCGCCGCGCCGCCTGGTCATGCTGCACCTCGACGGATCCGAGGGCGTGCTGCCTGCCCCCGGCGACCCGGTGCAGGCCGACCGCGTCAGGCCGGAAGGTGACGCTGAGCGGGTCACCGTCGGCGCCATCACCTCGAGTGCCATCCACTATGAACTCGGACCGATAGCGCTCGCCGTGATCAAGCGCACTATCCCGGCCACGTCGACGCTCTATGTCGAGTCCGCGGGAATCCTCATCTCGGCCAGCCAGGAGGTTATCGTGCCGCAATCGGCCGGATCCGTCGCCGACATCCCCCGGCTGCCCCGCCTCGGCATCCGCACCCCCGGTCATTGAATTCACCCCCTGCTCGATAGAGTGGGCACATGTCTGCCCCCTACACACTCGTCCTCCTCCGCCACGGCCAAAGCACCTGGAACCAGCAGAACCTGTTCACCGGCTGGGTAGATGTTCGCCTGAGCGAGCAGGGCGCCACCGAAGCCGCGCGCGCCGGGGTGCTGCTGAAGGATGCCGGCCTGCTGCCCGACGTGCTGCACACCAGCCTGCTCTCCCGCGCCATCCAGACCGCGAACCTCGCACTCGAGGAAGCGGACCGCTTGTGGATCCCGGTGAAGCGCTCCTGGCGCCTCAACGAACGCCACTACGGCGGGTTGCAGGGACTCGACAAAGCGGCCACCCAGGCCAAGTTCGGCCAGGAACAGTTCATGCTGTGGCGCCGGTCCTACGACACCCCGCCGCCAGTGCTCGCCGACGACTCCGAGTTCTCGCAGGCGCACGACGCCCGCTACGCCGACCTGGGCCCGGACCTGCCCCGCACCGAATGCCTCAAAGATGTTGTCGAGCGGATGCTGCCCTACTGGCAGTCCGATATCGCGCCAGACCTCCGCGCGGGCAAAACCGTACTGGTCACCGCGCACGGCAACTCCCTGCGTGCCCTGGTGAAGCACCTCGACGGGATCAGCGACGCCGACATCGCTGAGCTGAACATTCCCACGGGAATCCCGCTGGTCTACCACCTCGGCGAAGACCTCATGCCGCTGCGCCCCGGCCAGTACTTGGACCCGGCGGCCGCGGCGGCCGGCGCGGCCGCCGTCGCCGCTCAGGGCAACAAGAAGTAGTCAGCCCGCCAACGAAAAAGGCCCCGAGAACACACGCTACGGAGCCTTTTTCGCGCAGAAGTCAGACGTTGTCGTCCTGGTGCCAGGCGCCGGTGGCGAGGTACTGAACCTTCTTCGCAATGGAGACCGCGTGGTCGGCGAAACGTTCGTGGTACCGACTGGCCAGGGTTGCGTCGACGGTGTCGGCGGCGAGACCCTTCCAGGTTTCGCCGAGAACGGCGTCGAACACGCTGAGGTGCAGGGCGTCGACCTTGTCGTCTTCGTTGCGGATCCTGTCGGCGAGCTGCAGGTCCTGGTGGGTGAGTAGCTCCGTGAGCATGTTCGCGATGACCACATCGAGTGCACCCATTTGGGCAAACGTGCTGCGTAGCCCCTTGGGAATGACCTTGTCGGGAAAACGGTAGCGGGCCAGCTGGGCGATGTGTGTGGCGAGGTCGCCCATCCGCTCGAGGGAGGCGCTGATACGCAGGGCGCTGACGACGATGCGCAGGTCGCGAGCGACCGGCTGCTGGCGGGCGAGGATGGTGATGGCGAGTTCGTCGAGCTCGACCGAGAGTTCGTCGATCTTCTCGTCTTCGGTGATGGCCTCTTCGGCGAGGCTCACGTCACTCTCGTTGAAGGCGCGGGTGGCCTTGTCCATCGAGATCGCGACGAGACGCGAAATATCGACGAGTCGCTGTTGCACTTCGGCGAGTTCTTGTTGGAATACGTCGCGCATGGGGGTGATCCTTCCGGCCGCGCGAACACGCACGATCTATGCAGCCAACCTTGGCCACCGGTTTATGTTGTCGAAATCAGGTTAACGGCAGGTGCCGCCCACTTGAACACTTTCTAAAGTACAGGGCGCGGCGCAGGTGCGCTGTGAACGACGGCCGCAGACTTTCAGTAATCTGTAGAGATGGAATCGACGTGGCTGGTGTTGCTGTCGCTGGCACTCGGGCTCGGTGTCGGTGCCGGGTTCGTGTCGCTGCTGCACGTCGCAGAGCGTCACGGGCGTCGCGCCTCCGAGGTGGTCAATCCCGCTGTGCCTGACGGTATCGACCAGGTACTCGACGCCCTCGAGACCGCCGGCGTCGTGCTCGACCCGTCGAACAACGTCATCAAAACCAGCCCGGGCGCCCTGACTCTCGGCCTGGTCTGGAACCAGCAGGTTGTGCACCCCGAACTGCTCGAACTCGCTCGCCGAGTGCGCCTGACCGGCGAGCCCATCTCCGAAGACCTCGTGCTGTCCCGCGGCCCGTTCGGTGACGCGAGCATGCGCTTTCGGGTGCGCCTGGCCCGGCTCGGCACCCGCTACGTGCTGCTGCTGGCGGAGGACCGCACCGAGGCGTTTCGCCTCGATGAGGTGCGCCGCGACTTCGTGGCCAACATCAGCCACGAGCTCAAAACCCCAATCGCGTCCGTCGGCCTGCTCGCCGAGGCGCTCGATAAGGCAGCAGATGAGCCGGAGCAGGTTCGCCGTTTCGCCAACCGGTTGACGACGGAGTCGGCCCGACTGGGCCGCCTCACCCAGGAGATCATCGAACTGTCTCGGCTGCAGGCGCAGGATGCCCTCGCCGAACCGGAAAATCTCAGTGTCGACGACATCGTCGCTGCCGCGGTCGACCAGAGCCGGGTCGTCGCCGAGGCCGAGTGCATCACGATCGTGATCGGTAAGAAGTCCGGCGCCCGGGTCTTCGGTGACGAAGCCCTGCTCACCGTCGCGGTGCACAACCTCGTCGCGAACGCGGTGAACTACTCCTTAGAGGGGTCGCGGGTCGGCGTCGGCGTGCGCCTGCAGAAGGGCATTGTCGAGATCACGGTAACCGACCAGGGCGTCGGCATTCAGGAAGCCGACCTCGACCGCGTGTTTGAACGTTTCTTCCGCGTCGACCAGGCCCGGTCCCGGCACACCGGTGGCACGGGCCTCGGCCTGTCCATCGTCAAGCATGTCGTGCAGAACCACGGCGGCGACATCCGCGTCTGGTCGCAGCCCGGCAGCGGCTCCACCTTCACCATCCGCCTCCCCGAGGCGGCGCACCCCAACACCGAACCACCCCCGAACAAAACGCGACCGGCTGCTCGTGCGGCCGCAGGAGACAAACTATGACACGCATCCTCTTGGTTGAAGACGAGAGCGCCTTGAGCGAACCGTTGAGCTTTTTGCTCGAACGTGAGGGCTATGAGGTCGTCGTCACCGAAGATGGACCGGGCGCGATCAATGAGTTCGACCAGAACGGCACCGACCTGATCCTGCTCGATCTCATGCTGCCCGGCATTCCGGGCACGGAGGTGTGCCGGGAGATTCGCACCCGGTCGACCGTGCCCATCATCATGCTCACCGCAAAAGATTCCGAGGTCGACATCGTCGTTGGTCTCGAACTCGGCGCCGACGACTATGTCACCAAGCCGTATTCCACCCGCGAACTGGTCGCCCGCATTCGCGCGGTGCTGCGTCGGCATGAGGATCAGAGCGCGACCGACGTGGACAGCATGCTCACGGCCGGCACGGTGCGTATGGATGTGGAACGGCACGCCGTGACGGTCTCCGGCGAGCTCGTGAACATGCCGTTGAAGGAGTTCGAGCTGCTCGAATTCCTGCTGCGGAACGCCGGGCGGGTGCTCACGCGCGGCCAGCTCATCGACCGGGTCTGGGGCACCGACTACTTCGGTGACACGAAGACGCTCGACGTGCATATCAAACGCATCCGCTCGCGCATCGAGGCTGCACCTTCTGAGCCGGTCATGCTCGTTACGGTACGGGGCCTCGGCTACCGCTTCGAAGCCTGACGGCAGGAACGAGACAGGCCGCCGATCCCGAAGGGGCGGCGGCCTGAGCTGTCTGCTGTGGGTTACGCGGAGGGTGTTGCCGACGGGGTCGGCGTCTCAGTCGGCGTCTCTGACGGCGTCTCTGACGGCGTCTCTGACGGGGTCAGGGTCGGTGCGAGCGTCGGCAGCAAAGTCGAGTACTCACTCTGCAAACCGGAGAGAACGGGCACCAGGAGTTCGGTGCCGGTCTCTTCGCCGTACTGGAAGAACACCGGGAACAGCGAGCCTGGCTGACTGTTCATGTTTTCCAGCACCACCGAGGCGGCGCCATCGGTGCCGAGCGTAACTGTCGTGTTGGCCTCAACGGGAACGTCCTGCGAAACCGTGCCGGTGCTCGACTCGTACTGCACGAGCAGGCTCTGCAGCGTGTCCGTGGTGTTGACGACGGAGACGATCAAACTGGCTAGTTCGCCGTCGGTCGAGAGCAGCAGAGCGTTGCGGATGTGGATCTGACCCACATCCCCGCTCACACCGTCACTCGCGTTGTAGGCAATCGAGGTGGCTGGCGCTGCGAAGAATCCGCACGCGCTCGTGCCCAACAGAATGCCAGCCGCCAATACAACGGATGCAGCGATGCGCGCTCTCACAAGACCTCCACTTACTGAAGCAGCGTTCGACGGTGGGTCGACGCTGCAGAATTCACTTTGCCTCTAGCTTAGCGGCGAGTCCGGGCGCACGATTGTTTCTGCCGCGCCTCGCGGGGGCGCGCGTACTGTAGCACCTCGTCGCTGTGGTACCCTAGCAATCGGCGAAGGGATTATCCATGCTGTTTGAGGTTGGCGAAACCGTCGTTTATCCCCACCACGGCGCTGCGATGATCACCGAGGTGAAAACCCGCATCATCAAGGGTGAAGAGAAGCTGTACCTCAAGCTGAATGTCACCCAGGGCGACCTCACCATCGAGGTTCCCGCCGAGAACGTCGACCTCGTTGGCGTTCGTGATGTGATCGGTCCGGAAGGCCTCAACGAGGTCTTCGAGGTTCTACGCGCACCGTTCACAGAGGAGCCGACCAACTGGTCCCGTCGCTATAAGGCCAACCTGGAAAAACTGGCCAGTGGTGATGTCATCAAGGTGTCAGAGGTCGTGCGCGATCTGTGGCGTCGCGACCAGGACCGCGGCCTGTCAGCCGGTGAAAAGCGCATGCTCGCCAAAGCTCGCCAGATTCTCATCAGCGAGCTGGCCTTGGCCGAAAAGACTGATGAAGAGCAGGCATCCACCGTGCTCGACGAAGTCCTCGCTTCCTAAACTGCCGAGCTACCCAGCTCATCTCATTGCTTCGTTAGAGGCGGCGCCGAGAGGCGCCGCCTCTCGCATGTTCGTACCCAGCGTGCAGTCCAGCTCGATCCCCAGATAGATACCCTCCAGATATGACTGATCCCCTCGTGCCGCCGGCCGCGCCCCTCCCGAGCGATGGAGTCGAACCCGTTTTCAGCACTCTCCCGGTCGACGTCGCACCGCCCAGCGCTGCCGTCATTATCGTCGCCGCTGGCAGTGGAACTCGCCTCGGCAACGCTGAACCCAAAGCATTCGTTCTGCTGCAGATGCGCCCGCTGCTCAGCCACGCCCTGGACACCATTTTCGGTATGCGTGAACTCGTACAGATCATTGTGGTCGCCCCCGGTGACCGGGTATCGGACGCCCGTGTCATCGCCGCCCAGGCTGCTCGTCGGCACGACGTGCTGGCCGCTGCCGCGTCCAGCACCGAGTCGACCGGTGCCGCTCCCACCAGCAGCCCGGTGCCTTCGCGCACGGTCACCATCGTCGCTGGCGGGCGCACCCGCCAGGACTCGGTAGAGCTGGGCATGGACGCACTGCTGCCGAGCGTCGACATCGTGCTCGTTCACGACGCCGCGCGCGCCCTCACGCCCGCCGCGCTCTGTGACGACGTCGTCGACGCGGTGCGCTCCACCGGGCACGGCATCATCCCGGGGCTGCCGGTGGTCGACACCATCAAGCGGGTCGCAGACTCCGGCGCCATTCTCGGCACAGTCGACCGTTCCGAGCTGTCCGCCGGGCAGACTCCGCAGGGCTTTCCCCGCGCAATGCTCGCGGACGCCCGCGCCTGGACCCTGCAGAACGGCCGGTTCGAAGCCCTTACCGACGATGCCGCCCTCGTCGCCGACGCCGGACTTCCGGTGAACGTTATTCCCGGCCACCCGCTCGCCTTCAAGATCACGACCCCCGAAGATCTCGAACGTGCTGAGGTCATCCTGCACGCAGCTGCGACCACCACTCATTCCGCGGACGCCTCGGTCGGCCCCGGCACCGACGCGCCTGCCAGTGATGGGCCAGCTGCCGCGCCAGCCGCGCTCCTTCCGCGCATCGGCACGGGCCTCGACGTGCACGCCTTCGCCTCAGACAGTAGGACCGAACTGTGGCTGGCTGGCCTGTACTGGCCGGGGGAGCGAGGCCTCAGCGGACACAGCGATGGCGATGTCGCAGCCCACGCCATCTGCGACGCGTTGCTCGGCGCTGCCGGCCTCGGCGATATCGGTAGCATCTTCGGCACGGCCGACCCCCGGTTCAGCGGTGCACACGGTGACGTCTTCCTCACCGAAACCGTGCGCCTCGTGGCCGCCGCCGGCTACCTCGTTGGCAATGTCTCGGTGCAGATCATCGGCAACCGCCCCCGCTTCACCCCGCGTCGGGGCGAAGCCGAAACGCGACTCGCCGGCATCCTCTCGGCTCCGGTCAATATTTCCGCAACCACGACGGACGCGCTCGGCTTCACCGGCCGCGGCGAGGGGGTGGCAGCGACGGCGACAGCACTGCTCTACCCCGCCCCTCCCGCGGTTCAGCCGCCCGCGCCTGCACGCACGCCCGAGCCGGGTCTGACCCCTGACCTAAACTGGGAGGCGTGACCATGCAATTGTACGATTCGAAGGCGCAGGCCTTGCGTGACTTTGTCCCCCTCGAAGCGGGTCAGGTTTCGATGTACGTGTGCGGACCCACCGTGCAGTCCAGCCCGCACATCGGCCACCTGCGCAGCGCTCTGGTCTACGACCAGCTGCGCCGCTGGCTCAGCTACCGCGGCATGAACGTCACCTTCGTGCGCAACGTCACCGACATCGACGACAAAATTTTGATCAACGCGCAGGGCTCGAATGAGCAGTGGTGGGCCCTCGCCTACCGCTTCGAGCTCGAGTTCACCGCGGGCTATCAGCGCCTCGGCATTCTCGCCCCCACCTACGAGCCGCGCGCGACCGCGAGTATCACCGAGATGCAGACCCTCATCGGCACGCTGATCGAGCGTGGCCACGCCTACGCCGCCCCCGACCAGTCCGGGGACGTCTACTTCGACAGCGCGAGCTGGGGGGCCTACGGTGCCCTCACCCATCAGGCGCGCGGCAATATGGAGGCGGCAACGGATGCCTCCCCGCGCGCCAAGCGTGACGTGCGCGACTTCGCCCTGTGGAAGGGCTACAAGGCCGGAGAACCGACCTCGGCCGCCTGGGCCTCGCCGTGGGGCCAGGGCCGCCCCGGCTGGCACATCGAGTGCTCGGCCATGGCCGCGCGCTACCTCGGCGACCACTTCGACATTCACGGCGGCGGCCTCGACCTGCGCTTTCCGCACCACGAGAACGAGCTCGCCCAGTCGAACGCGGCCGGCAATGATTTCGCGAACTACTGGGTGCACAACGGCCTGGTCAACGTGAACGGGCAGAAGATGTCCAAGTCGCTCGGCAACTCGGTCTTCGCGGTCGAACTGCTCGACCAGGCCCGCGCCATCGTCGTGCGCTATTTTCTCGGTGCCGCCCACTATCGATCGACCATCGACTACAACGACGGGTCGTTGGCCGAGGCCGAAGCGGCCTTGGAACGCGTCGAAAGTTTTCTCGACCGTGCCGACCGCCGGCTCGCTGGCACCCGGTTCGCCGGGAGCGGGGTCGAGATCGTGCCGGATGATTTCGCCGCGGCCATGGACGACGACCTGGCCGTTCCGCAGGCCCTCGGCGTGCTTCACGACACCGTGCGCGCCGGTAACGCCGCGCTGGATGCCGAAGACCTGCACGCGGCAGCATCCGCTCGCAGTGCAGTACTGGCGATGAGCGAAGTGCTGGGAATCAATCCTTTGTCGCCCGGCTGGGCCGTGGCGACGGACGAACCGGCCATGGTGGCCCTGAGTGCGTTGGTCGAGCGGCTGCTCGGCGACCGCAACCTTGCCAGGGAAAACCGCGACTATGCGGCCGCAGACCGAATCCGGGACGAACTCGTCGCCGCCGGAATTACCATCGAAGACACCCCGTCGGGTGCCCATTGGAGCTTTGACTGATGAAGAACTTAGACCGCAAATCGCGCACCGGATCGGTGCGTAAGGGCAGCCGTGGAGCCCAGGTCGGCTCTGGCGGCCAGGGCCGTCAGGCACTCGAGGGCAAGAAGCCCACGCCCAAGGCCGAAGACCGTCCGTACCACCCCGCCGGCAAGCGCAAGGCGGCCGCCGATCGTTTCACCGCGGCCGGCGGCTTCAACTCTCGCCCGGCAGCGGATGCGACCAGCAACCGTGGTGGCGCCCGCGGCGGCCCCGCCGGAGCAGCTCGTGGTGGCGCCCGCGGCGCCTCGCAGGGTGCGCCCCAGCGCGGCACCGGCAACACCGGGGGCGGCGGATCCTCGACGCGTCGGGCCAAGCAGATCGACGAGCACGAAATTGTCACCGGCCGTAACTCGGTGCTGGAGGCGCTGCGCGCGAAGATCCCCGCGCTGACCCTCTATATCGCGGCACGCATCGAAATGGATGAGCGGGTCAAAGAGGTGCTGTTGATGGCGACGAGCCGCAACATCCCGATTCTCGAGGTCATGCGCCCCGAACTGGACCGCCTCGCCGGCCGCGACGCCGTGCACCAGGGACTCGCGCTCAAGGTGCCCTCCTACGAGTACGCGCACCCGATGGAGCTGCTCGAGCTCACCATCAGCCGTGGCCACAAGCCGTTGTTCGTGGCCCTCGACGGCATCACCGACCCCCGCAACCTGGGCGCGATCATCCGTTCGACCGCTGCATTCGGCGGCCACGGAATCATCGTGCCGCAGCGTCGTTCCGTCGGCGTGACCGCCTCGGCCTGGAAGACCAGCGCCGGCGCCGCGGCCCGCACGCCCGTCGCCATGGCGAGCAACCTCACCCAGACGCTCAAGGCGCTCAAGGCGCAGGGTGTGTTCGTGCTCGGTCTAGACGGCGACGGCGACGTGTCGCTGCCCGACCTCGGCACCGGCTTCGCCGAGCGCCCGATCGTGATCGTCGTCGGCAGCGAGGGCAAGGGCCTGTCCCGCCTCGTGACCGAGACCTGCGACGCGATCGTCTCGATTCCAATCAGCGCCGCCACCGAGTCGCTCAATGCCGGAATCGCCGCCGGTGTCACGCTCTACGAGGTAGCCCGTCTCCGTGCCCAAATCAAGCTTGCGAAGCAGGCCGCGAAGCTCTAACGTTTCGCTCAGCGGCCGCCCGGTGCCGGTATCGGCCCGGTGCCGGTAGCGGCCGGGTTTGGGCCGCGAAGCACCGCCGTGCCCGACGGGGGCTAAACCTTGAGCATCCAGTCGTCGGCATCGTCGGGGTCCGCGCCGGTGTCGTCGTTTAGCTGCGTGCGAATTGGCAGCGTGATGGCGCCGGTAAGCGGATCGATCACGGTCGCCTCGTCGCGGCGGTGCCGCAGCACGTCCTGCACATAGCTCGTCACGGCTTCGGCGAGCGGAATGTCCCGCGACTGGTTCTGCGCCATAAACCAGCGGTGATCGAGCAGCTGGTGAAACACCTGTGCCCGCTCGAGCTTGCCTCGTAGATCTTCGGGAATTGCCCGCACCACCGGCTCGAACACCCGCACGAGCCACTCGTGCGCCACCATCTCCTCGTCGGCACCGGGGTCGCCGTAGGCCGCGCGGTAGGAGTCGAGGTCGTTCAGCAGCCGGCGTGCCTGGTTCTCTTCGGCGTCGAGCCCGGTCATGCGCAGCAGCCGACGCTGATGATGCCCGGCATCGACGACCTTCGGCTGAATGTGCACCTTGCTGCCAGCGCTGTCGGTCTTGATCGCGAGTTCCTCGATATCGAAGCCGAGGTCGTTGAGACGTTCCACCCGTTGCGTGATGCGCCAACGCTCCGAGTTCGAGAACGATTCCGAGCCGGTGAGTTCCTTCCAGAGCAGGCGGTAGGCGGCGACGATACCGTTACTGACCCGAATCGGGTCGAGCTCGTCGGCAACGCGGCCGCCGGCTTCAAGGTCCATGAGTTCGCCGGCGATGTTGACCCGGGCAATCTCGAGGTCGTTCTCGCGCTGCCCGTTCGAGAGCCCGCCGGAGTACAACTGCCCGGTTTCGGCATCGACGAGATAGGCGGCGAACGCGCCGGCGTCGCGCCGGAACAGCGTGTTCGAGAGTGAGACGTCGCCCCAGAAGAACCCAATCATATGCAGCCGCACCAGGAGCACAGCGAGAGCGTCGACCAGCCGGGTGGCCGTGTCCGGGCGCAGGGCATGCGAATACAGGGCGCGGTAGGGGAGGGAGAACTTCAGGTGACGGGTGACCAGAACCGAATTGAGCGGATCGAGCTCGGCATCCGTTCTGTTCGTGATCACGGCGACCGGCTCGACGCAGGGAATTTCGAGGTTGGCCAGGGTGCGGAGCATGTCGTATTCGCGCGAGGCCATCTCGCTCGTGGTCTCCTTGATGGCGACCACCCGCCCGCTCAGGTGCGCGAACCGCACGAGGTGGCGGGAGATGCCCTTGGGCAGCGAGGCGATGTTCTCGTTCGGCCAGGCATCGAGGGGCAACTGCCACGGCAGGTCGAGTAGGGCCGGGTCGGCCGTGGCCGCGATGATGTTGAGGGAACCGCTCATAATTTGACCCTAACTGACGAGAAAACGGCTGGAGGAAGCGAATCCCTCCAGCCGTTCAGAAAACCGATTAGTCGGTGACGGCGCCGCCGAGGCGCAGGCCGGTTTCGGCGTCGAACACGTGCAGGTGATTCGGCGTGGCCGTGAGGTAGACGGTCTCGCCGGCGTTCGGGTGTGAGCGGCCGTCGACGCGAGCGACGATGTCGGTGCGCTTGCCCTCGATCGTGGAGTGACCGTAGAGGTAGCCGTCGGCGCCGAGTTCTTCGACCAGGTCGACCTCGATCTGCAGGCCGTCGCCGGCGGTGGACGACATCTGGATGTCCTCCGGACGGATTCCCACGGTGACCTTCTTGCCGGTTGAGCTGGCGAGTGTCTCGCGCTGCACGGGCACGGTCGCGGTGCCGAACTTGATGCCGCCGTCAACGGTGTCCGCGAGGAACAGGTTCATCGCGGGGCTGCCGATGAAGCCGGCCACGAACACGTTCTGCGGCTTCGCGTACAGGTCCCGGGGCGAACCGACCTGCTGCAGGATGCCATCCTTCAGCACCGCAATCCGGTCACCCATGGTGAGCGCCTCGGTCTGGTCGTGGGTCACGTAGACGGTCGTGACGCCGAGGCGGCGCTGCAGCGAAGCGATCTGCGTACGCGTCTGCACGCGCAGCTTGGCGTCGAGGTTCGAGAGCGGCTCATCCATCAAGAACACCTGCGGCTGGCGCACGATCGCGCGGCCCATGGCAACGCGCTGACGCTGACCACCGGAGAGCGCCTTCGGCTTGCGGCTGAGGTACGGCTCCAGGTCGAGCAGCTTGGCTGCTTCGAGCACGCGGGCGGCACGCTCGTCCTTGTTGATGCCGGCGATCTTGAGCGCGAAGCCCATGTTCTCGGCGACGGTCATGTGCGGGTACAGCGCGTAGTTCTGAAAGACCATGGCGATGTCGCGGTCCTTCGGCGGCACGTCGGTCACATTGCGCTCACCGATGAGAATATTGCCGTCGTTGACCTCTTCGAGGCCGGCAAGCATCCGCAGGGAGGTGGACTTTCCGCAGCCGGACGGGCCGACCAAAACCAGGAATTCGCCATCGGCGACCTGAAGGTCGAGCTGGTCAACAGCCGGTCGGGTGGAACCCGGGTAGAGCCGGGTTGCCTTGTCAAAGGTCACTGAAGCCATGATTACTCCTTCACCGGCAGGAACGTGCCGGACGATCCGTTGTGAATAGGATTTATGCGTCGTTTGCCGACCGGAGTCAGTACCCGACCGCCCTATTATTACACGACGGGTGCCCGGCTTGGTCGTCAGCGTGCCCCCCGTTTGGTCGTTTCACAGTCAGGGCATCTACTATTTCATGGGCGCGTTCATGCGCGCCTCCACTTCTCGAAAGCGATTTTTTATGCCTATTGGCGGACCCAGCGACAGTAGCCCTTCCAGGAGCCGCCGGCGCGACGCCGCCCGGGTGAAGGCCAAGGAGCTTCGAGTCAGCCAAAAGAAGAAGGACCGCCGCAACAAGGTCTTTCTGCAGGGCGGCATGGCAATCGCTGCCGTCGCCATTGTCGTTCTGGTCGCCCTTGTTATTGTGAACTCGATCAAACCGGCCGGTCCCGGCCCCAAAAATATGGCCAGTGACGGTGCGCTCATCGGCGAGGGTTTGGTCACCGCCCGAACGCCCGCGCTGCAGCCCGACGCCAATCCGCGGCCGTCCGAAGCTGATCCCACCGGTGCCGTCGCGAACATCCGCCTGTACGTCGACTACCTGTGTCCGCTCTGCGCCGACTTCGAAGACGCCAACACCGAGCAGATCGCCCAGTGGGTTGACTCCGGTGCGGCGACTGTTGAAATCCACCCGATCGCCATTCTTGCGAACAAGTCCGCCGGCACCAAGTACTCCCTGCGGGCTGCGAACGCGTCGGCCTGCGTTGCCAACTATTCGCCCGACGATTTCTTTGCCTTCAGCTCCGCCCTGTTCGTTGATCAGCCGAAGGAGACCTCGCCCGGCCGCAGCAACGACGAGCTCAAGAATGTCGTTACGGATTCCGGCGTGAGCGAAGCGCTGTCCAGCATCAACTCCTGCATCGACGACGGCACGTACGAGTCGTGGGTCGAGGCAGCCACCGACCGCTCGACTGCCGGCCCGATCCCCAACTCCTCGATTGAGTCCATCATCGGAACGCCCACCATCCTGGTCAATGGCAAACCGTACACCGGCTCGTTCGACGACCCGAAGGAGTTCGCGTCCTTCGTGCAGCAGGCCCTCGGCGAGACCTACTCCACGTCGACGTCGACGCCGAGGCCCACCCCCGCGACGCCGGCCCCGTAGCTGGCACCGGTAGCTCGCTGAAGCGGATGCGCCGCCTCGTGCCGCGCGCATCCGCGCCGCCGGCGCCGGTGGCGGCGAGGGCTTGGAAATGATTTAGGATGGTCTCCTGAGGCCCGCGTGCCTCATGCCGGCCTGGCGCAATTGGTAGCGCACCACTCTTGTAAAGTGGGGGTTACGGGTTCAAGTCCCGTGGCCGGCCCCACGACCCCCTGCTCCCGAACGGAATCCAGGGGGTTTCTCTCTGCCCGCGTCCTGGCATCCGCTTGATGCGCGGGTGTTCGCTGCACACGTGGGCCGGTTCCGAACACGTGCCGTCTAACCACCATCGAAAACGGGCGCGGGCTGCCCAGCGGGTCCGAGACGTAGACTGAAGGCTGGGATTGTACGAGCGGCTGCCCGCTCACGCGCGGGGGCGCGCAATGAGAGGACGCACACGCATGAGCCTGATCCGGCTGAACGACGTCAGTATTCGCTTGGAGAACACACAGATTCTGCGCGAAGCGTTCTTTCGTCTCGAACCCGGCGACCGCGTCGGTCTGATCGGCAAGAACGGCTCCGGCAAGTCCACCATTCTCAAACTCATCCTCGATCAGGTCTCGCCCGACACCGGTGAGGTCACCCTCGACGAGGGAATCACCGTCGGCTACTTCTCCCAGTTCTCCGAGCTCAATGGCGAGCTGACCATTACCGAGGTACTCGACGCGCTGTTCGTGGCCGTGAAGGCAGTCGAGGCCGAACTCGCCGCAATCGACGCGGCGATTGCCCTCGATTCCTCGGCCAGCGTCGAGCTGGACCGGCTGATCAGTCGCCAGGGCGAGCTATTCGAAGAGATGGACCGGCTCGACGGTTGGGATTACAAACGCCACATCGACACCGCCCTGACCACCCTCGGATTCAACGAGGCACACCGAGTCTGTGCCATCGATGAGCTTTCCGGCGGTTGGCGCAACCGTGCAGCCCTGGCCAAGATCGTGCTCGAGGCCCCCGACGTGCTGCTGCTCGACGAGCCCACCAACTATCTCGACGTGGCCGGCGTCGAGTGGCTCGAAGCCTGGTTCAAGAGCTTCAAGGGCGCTGCCATCGTCGTCTCGCACGACCGCAAGTTTCTCGACGCCGTCGTCACCCGCATCATCGAGGTTGAGAACTTTCACCTGCACGAATATCCCGGCAACTTCGGTGAATACATCGTGCAGAAGCAGTTTCGGCTCAAGACCCTCGAGGCGCAGTTTGTGCACGAATCCGAGCTGCTCGCCTTCGAAGCCGAGGGCATCGCCGACCGCCGCGAGGCCGCCAAAGCCGAGAGCCGCCAGCTCGGCAACCAGCTCGCGCACATCAAGAAGTCGCGGACGCCGCGCCCGGTCGACCAGATCATCACCGAGATCTACGGAAACCTGCACGTGAAGGATGTGCTCTGCCGGGTCGACGGCCTCGCCAAGAGCTACGGCGACAAGGTGTTGTTCGCGAACCTCAGCTTTGAGGTTCGGCGTGGCAACCGCATCGTCGTGCTCGGCAGTAACGGCAGCGGCAAAACCACCCTGCTGCGCGTGCTCACGGGCGAGGAGACGGCCGACCACGGCGACGTAGCCTGGGCCAGTGGCGCCGGCGTCGTCTCGTACAACCAGATCCTCGCCGAACTCGACGAGAGCGACACCGTGAGTCACGCCGTCAACGCCATGCCCGGCAGCCTCGCCCTCACCGCGACCAAGAAATCGGTCAACCGCTTTTTGACCATGTTCCAGTTCAGCGAGGCCGACCTGAAACAGAAGATCGGCAACCTGTCAGGCGGCCAGCGCGCCCGCGTCGCCATGGCCCAGTGCCTGCTCTCCGGCGCCTCGGTGCTGTTGCTCGACGAACCGACCAATCACCTCGACATGTCGAGCACCCAGGTGATGGAACGCGCACTCGTGCACTTCCCGGGCGCCGTCGTGGTCGTCAGCCACGACCGTTTCTTCACCGACAAGATCGCCAATCGTCGCCTCGTCTTCGGCAGAGAGGGAGCCGCCCCCGGCGAAATCGAAATGCGCGCCGCGTAGCGGCCGCGCCCTGGCGACTACCCCGAGTGGGCTGGGCGCAGGCTGGCCTGCCCGGCGCACGAGAGAACTGCGCCCTCGCCAAAGCCCCAGCAGCCCAGCACAAGCCCGGGCTGTACATACCGTAGCCCGGGGAGCCCGCCAGCAACCCCTGTCGACGCGCCGAGCACGGCTGTCTCGTAGTATTACCACGTGACCCAGCCCCGAGCACGCACCCGCACGGATGCGTCGGCCGCGCTCGCGGCATCCGCGGCCCCGGTCTGGCTGGCCCTCATCGTCTCGGTGTTGATCGGCGCGCTGTACGCCGTGCAATCACGGGTGAACGGCGAACTCGGGCATCAAATCGGCAACGGATTCACCGCCGCCGTCATCTCCTTCGGCTCCGGCCTGATCATTCTCAGCCTCGGCCTGATCGTGTTCCGCCGTGGACGCCGCGGCCTTCAGCTCGTCGCGCGCGCTGTCTCGGCGAAACACCTGTCCTGGTGGCACCTGTCCGGCGGACTGGCCGGCGCACTGTTCGTGCTGTCGCAGGGCCTCGTCGCCGCGCCGCTGGGCATCGCCCTGTTCACCGTCGCGGTTGTGGCCGGCCAGACCGTGAGCGGCGTGCTGATGGACCGCTTCGGTATCGGCCCGGGCGGGCGCCGGCCGCTGCACGCATCCAAAATCGTCGGTGCGCTGCTCGCCCTGATTGCCGTCGCCGTCACCGTGAGCGGCGAACTGCGCGGCAGCGATGCGCTCTGGTTGCTCGGGCTGCCGCTGATCGCCGGCATCGGCCAGGGCTGGCAGCAGGCCGTCAACGGCCAGGTGCGGGTCACCGCGCAGAGCGCGCTGACGGCGACCTTTCTGAACTTTCTCACCGGGACCATCGCCCTCGTGCTCGCCGCGCTCGTGCAGGGCCTGCTGGTCGGTTTCGCGCTCGACCTGCCCGGCAACCCGTGGCTCTATACCGGCGGTCTCATTGGCTGTATCTTCATCGCCGGGGCCGCGCTCGTCGTGCGCACCACGGGGGTGCTCATGCTCGGCTTGTGCATCGTGGCGGGCCAGCTGGTCTGCGCCCTCGCGCTGGATCTGCTCGCCCCAACGCCGGGGCATCCACTCGGCTTGACGACCATTGGCGGCACCGCGCTCGCCCTTGTGGCCGTCGTCATCGCCGCGGTGCGCTGGCGCCACCCCGGCCACGCCCGCCCGTAAGACCCGCGCCAGCCTACAGAACCCCGAGAAACTCCCCGGGATCGATCGACAGCCGCACACCAGGCTTGCAGTCCGCCGGAATGCCGCCGACATACAGCCACCCGAGCAGCTCTTCATCGTCGGCGAGGGCGTGCAGCGTGCGCACGGCTTTGGTGCGCACGAGGGACCCGGTGCGCCACATCGCACCCCAGCCGGCGTCGTCGAGGAGCAGCGTGAGCAGGTGCGCGACGCCCGCAGCGGCGGCATCCTGTTCCCAGTGGGCAACTTTGTCGCTCACCCGCCGCGACGCGACGACGGCAATCAGCAGCGGCGCTCGCAGCGGCTTGCCGGCCAGTTTGATGGCCTCAGTACCGTCACAAGCGGATGCCGCCACAAACGCTGCTCCCAGCCGCTCCCGCGCGTAGCCGCGCAATTCGATCAGGCGCCATGGCCGTAGTGCGCCATGATCGGCCACCCGCGCCGCGGCCGCCACCAGGGGTAGCAGCTCGGCCCGAGTAGGTGCCAGCGCCGTCACTTTGGAGTAGCTGCGCCGGCAATTGACGGCCTGGAAGACCAAAGAGGTGGCAACATCCGTTGTTGGGGGAGGCTGGCTCACCGCTTTACTCGGCGGGCGTGAAATTGAGCGAGATCGAGTTCATGCAGTAGCGATCGCCGGTCGGGGTGCCGAATCCGTCGGGAAAAACGTGGCCCAGGTGCGAGCCGCAGTTCGCGCAACGCACCTCGGTGCGCACGCTGCCGAGCGAGCGATCTTCGAGAAGTTCGACCGCTTCGGGCCGCACGGACTCGTAGAAGCTCGGCCAGCCACAGTCGGAATCAAACTTGGTGCCACTCTGGAACAGCTCCGCGTTGCAGGCGCCGCAGGTGTACACGCCAGCCCTTCTCTCGTCGAGCAGCTTGCCCGTTCCGGGGCGCTCAGTGCCGGCCTCGCGCAGCACAGCAAATTTTTCGTCGCCCAGTTCGGAGCGCCACTCGCTGTTCGACTTCTTGATTGCGTAGTCCATGGTGGACGTCCTTTCATTCCAGCCGCGCGGATACGGATGATATCTACCCAGCCTAAACTCGTGCGGCCCCGCGTGCATTTCGACAGCGGCCGTTTCGTAGCGTTTGCACGGCGCTCACTCCACACCGTGCGACCGCCACGCAGTCCTCGGCTGCGGCGTGCCGGGCGTGCCGGGGCAACATGCAGCCGCTCCCAAATAGGATGAACCTGGCGGATAAGCCGTAAAACCTGTCTGGGGAGTGATACACCAATGAGTGAGCGAACACCCGCCGCTGCCCCCAGCGCCACCGCCCCGGCGCAATTGAGCGAGCGTGATCAAGCCGTGCTCGCCTTTGAACGGCAATGGTGGCGGCACGTCGGTGCGAAGGAAGAGGCGATCCGCGCCACCTTCGGCCTCTCGGCTGCCCGGTACTATCAACTGTTGGGGGCACTGGTCGATTCACCGCTGGCCCTTGCCTTTGACCCGATGCTGGTCAACCGGCTGCAGCGCATGCGTTCCGTGCGATCCGAAGCACGCGCCAGACGGTCCATGCCCGCACAGGACTAGGCACTTACCGCTTTCAGCCCGCAAACCGGCTTAGCTCGATTCCGGTCCGGCAGCCCCAACAAGGATTCAACCACCATGGCGCGAAAATTTGCGAAAGACCGTTTCGACACACACACGCATGCCCTCGACCGCGTGGGGGCCCACCGTGCCCCCGGCAGGAAGGGCCGCGGCTGGATCGCGTTCTGGTGGGCGCTCGGCGCCACCGTTCTGCTGATCGCGGTGGGCGTCGCCGGCATTTTCGCCATCAATAATCGCCTTAACTTTTCCGACATTCCCGGGCTGGCGTCATCTGGTTCGACCCCGCCCCCCACCGAGACCGTCATTCCCACCGCCGAAGCGACCGTCGATCCGGCGCTGACCGTGAACGTGCTGAACGGATCCGCGATCAATGGTGTCGCAGCATCCGTCAGTGACACCCTCACTGCCGCCGGCTGGGCCGTCAGCGCCACCGGCAATGCCGATACCGACACCGAACCGACCAGCGTGATCTACTACACCGACGCGAGCCAGGAAGGCGCTGCCCGCGGCATCGCCGCCTCGCTGCCGGGCGCGAAGATCGTCGTCTCAACCAGCTTCGTCGATTCGGGCGCGGCCCTGACCGTCGTCGTTGGCAACGACTACGTGTTCCCCGCGAGCTGACCCTGACTCGAATCTGCAGACGTAGTGGTCAAAATCTGATCCGTCAAGCCCCTGTCTTTTCACCGCGATTTCAGTAATGTCTGGTTTTGGTCACACATTTTGTTCGGGCAATACCCGCCCGGATCAAGGACGCTCGCCCAAGATAACTTGCACCAGTAGGTAACTTGCAACAGAAGACTTGCTCTCGGGGATTTGCTGCTCGCACAGAATGAACGCAGTCTCTGCGGCAGGGCCCGGAACAGCCAATGGGCGGTTGCCGTCGAAATTGAGCAAGGAGTAACACATGGCGAACGGAACCGTTAAATGGTTTAACGCTGAAAAGGGTTTCGGCTTCATCACTGTCGACGGGGGAGGCCAAGACGTTTTCGTTCACTACTCCGCCATCGACATGAGCGGATACAAGGTTCTCGAAGAAGGCCAGCAGGTCGTCTTTGAGGTTGGTGCCGGAGCAAAGGGCCCGCAGGCCGAATCGGTTCGACCGGCCTGACAAACCCTACGTTCGGGGTCTGTCCCCCGCGCTGACGCCGCCCGCTGCAACGGGCGGCATTAGTGTGTAACGGTGATTTCAAAAAATACGGCATGCTTCGCCCGGCTGGGCCGTCCCGTTGGTCTTCTCGTATTCCTCGTGCCGGCAATGCTGTTGAGCGGATGCACGGGAAGTAGCGCGACGCCGTCCACCACGCCAACGGCCGGCGTGTGGACATCGAGCAACTCAGCTCCGGCCACCGCAGAGATGGCGCCCTTGACCGGACTCAGTGTTCCGGCCGGGACCTCAGCGCGCTCCGCGCTCGCCGTCAAAATCGACAACCACAGCGCCGCTCGGCCACAGGTTGGGATCGATCGCACCGACCTCGTGTTCGAAGAATTAGTCGAGGGCGGCATCACCCGGTACGTCGCGCTCTGGCAGTCCAGCATCCCCGACGAGGTCGGCCCGGTACGATCGATCCGCCCGATGGACCCCGACATCATCGCGCCGTTCGGGGGCCTCGTGGCCTTTTCGGGCGGGCAGCAACGGTTCGTCGACGCCATGGACGCAACCGGTCAGATCAGCGCCATCTTCGACTACGACACGACCGGCCTGTTCTCCCGTTCGACGGCCACCGCGGCCCCGCACAACGTCATCCTTGCCGCCGCAGAATTCGCCAACCGCAACGCGACCGTCGCCCCGCCCGTGCAGCAGTACGCCTACGCGGCCACACTCGACGGTGCATCCGCTGTCGTAGACGGCACCCCGATTTCGGTGATCAACACCCGGTTTTCGCACTCGAGTGCCCGCAGCTGGACCTGGAGTGCCGCCACCGGCGCCTACCTGCGCGCCCAGGACGGCGCACCCGACCTCAGCGTCGACGGCGCCCAGCTCAAAGCCACCAACGTGGTTGTGCTGCGCGTGAACGTCACGGTCGATCAGGGCATCCCCAAAACGGAGCTCATCGCCTCGGGTGAGGCGTCGATATCGACCGGCGGAAAAACGCTCGCGGCTACCTGGAGCAAAAACCTCCAGACCGCACCGATCCGCCTCGTCGACGGCCACGGAGTGACAATTCGGCTGGCACCGGGCAATACCTGGTTTCAGCTCGTGCCCAACGGCACCGGCTCGGCCGACCTCGTTCCCTGACCGGCTGAAGCCAGCCGCGCGCCACCCCGGATGCTCGCTTGCACTCTCGACCCCAGAGTGCCAGAATCGATTTAGCACTCTCGTCATCTGAGTGCTAATCCCATCATCGTTTAGAACGTCCGGGAGGGACGAGTTACACATATGGCAAAAATCATTGCATTCAATGAAGAGGCCCGTCGTGGGCTTGAACGCGGCCTGAACATTCTCGCCGACACCGTCAAGGTCACCCTCGGCCCGCGCGGCCGCAACGTCGTTCTGGAGAAGAAGTGGGGCGCCCCCACGATCACCAATGACGGTGTGTCCATCGCCAAGGAGATCGAGCTCGACGACCCGTACGAGAAGATCGGTGCGGAACTCGTCAAAGAGGTCGCCAAGAAGACGGATGACGTAGCCGGCGACGGCACGACCACCGCAACCGTCCTCGCCCAGGCTCTGGTTCGCGAAGGCCTGCGCAACGTCGCAGCCGGCGCCGACCCGATCAGCCTCAAGCGCGGCATCGAGAAGGCCACGGCAGCTGTCATCGCCGAGCTCATCGCCAGCGCCAAGGAGATCGAAACCAAGGAAGAGATCGCCGCTACCGCGTCCATCTCCGCCGGAGACACCGAAATCGGCGCGATCATCGCCGAGGCCATCGACAAGGTCGGCAAGGAAGGTGTCGTCACCGTTGAGGAGTCGAACACCTTCGGAACCGAGCTCGAGCTCACCGAAGGTATGCGCTTCGACAAGGGCTTCCTGTCGGCGTACTTCGTCACGGACCCCGACCGTCAGGAAGCGGTCTTCGAAGACCCCTACATCCTGATCGTCAACTCCAAGGTCTCCAACATCAAGGACCTGCTCCCCATCGTGGACAAGGTCATCCAGACCGGCAAGCAGCTCCTCATCATTGCGGAAGACGTCGACGGTGAGGCCCTGGCCACGCTCGTCGTGAACAAGATCCGTGGCATCTTCAAGTCCGTCGCCGTCAAGGCCCCGGGCTTCGGAGACCGTCGCAAGGCTCAGCTGCAGGACATCGCCATCCTCACCGGTGGACAGGTCATCTCGGAAGAGGTCGGCCTCAAGCTCGAAAACGTCACGCTCGACCTGCTTGGTAACGCCCGCAAGGTCGTCATCACCAAGGACGAGACCACGATCGTTGAGGGTGCCGGCGACGTCGAAGCCATCGCGGGTCGCGTCTCGCAGATCCGTGCCGAGATCGAGAACACCGACAGCGACTACGACCGCGAGAAGCTCCAGGAGCGCCTCGCCAAGCTTGCTGGCGGCGTCGCTGTCATCAAGGCCGGAGCCGCTACGGAGGTTGAGCTCAAGGAGCGCAAGCACCGCATCGAAGACGCCGTGCGTAACGCTAAGGCTGCCGTCGAAGAGGGCATCGTCGCCGGTGGTGGCGTTGCGCTCATCCAGGCCGGCAAGACCGCATTCGAGAGCAAGGCAGTCCTTGACCTCGTCGGCGACGAGGCAACGGGCGCGAACATCGTGCGCGTCGCCATCGATGCTCCGCTCAAGCAGATCGCGCTCAACGCGGGCATGGAGCCCGGCGTTGTCGCCGACAAGGTGCGCAACCTGCCCGTCGGATGGGGCCTCAACGCCGCCACCGGCGAGTACGTCGACATGATCGCTGCCGGAATCAATGACCCGGTGAAGGTCACCCGCTCCGCGCTGCTCAACGCCGCGTCGATTGCCGGACTGTTCCTCACCACCGAGGCCGTCGTTGCCGACAAGCCCGAGAAGAACTCGGCTCCGGCCGGCGACCCCTCGGGTGGCATGGACTTCTAAGTCCCGCCGCTAGCAACACCATAAAAGTGGGCGTCTCCCTTTGGGAGGCGCCCACTTTTATGCGTTTCCCACCGCTGATCGGTAAGCCGTGAGGCACTTCTCACGGCAAAAACGGCTCAGTGCTCCCGACCTCGGTGCTCCCGCCCTCGTGCTCACGGCGCGGTAATTGACTCGCCCGCCCTAGCGCGCGAACAGGCGCGTGTTGGCCTGCTCGGTCTCCGCATACTGCTGCCCGGCCATGCTCAAGGCTTGGTTGAGCAGGGTCAGGCTCTCCTCCAGCTGCTGGTGCATGGCCCGCCACTCGGCGAACGCCCCCTGAAAAGCCGTGGAGGCTTGGCCGGTCCAGAAGCCTTCCAGACTCGTGAGCTGGGCATTGAGATCGCCGACATCTGCCTGGACCCGCGCAATGGTGCCGCGTGCGGTACTTGCAGTGCTTTGCACCGCATCGCTGTCGACCTGGAAGCTCGTCATGGTGTGCCCTTCTCCTACATAACAGTGTGGTTAGTGACTGTGAGCGTAGAAGACGGGCGGGCGGCAGTCATTCGCCGAGCACGATCTGTGAGCGGATGCCGGCGTCTCCGGCCGGGGGAGGACCCGCCGTGAAGCCGCTACGGGATGACGGGCGCGACGTGCTGCGGCGCGCTCGGAGTGCCGGCCAGGGGGAGCGAGACGCGGAAAGTGGCTCCGCCGCCCGGGGTGTCGACGACGTCGACGGTACCGTTATGGCTCGCGACGATCGCGGCGACGATGGCCAGTCCCAGGCCGCTGCCCCCAGTTTCGCGAGCGCGGGAGGAGTCGGCACGCCAGAAGCGCTGAAAGATGTTCTCTCTGATTTGCGGCGGGATGCCCTCACCGTGGTCGATCACGGCGATGGACGCCCGCTGGGTGTGTGAGTCGACAGTGACTTCGAGTTCGATCGGGCTGTCCGGGGCAGTGAATCGCATCGCATTGCCCATCAGGTTGGTGATGACCTGGCGGATCTTGTTCTCTTCGGCCATGACGATGGGCGGCGGGTGCGACTCGCCCCGCAGCTCGGTCGTGCTGTTGACCTCGGGCAGTACCACGGCGCCCCGACGCGGCCTGCGGGTGCGCAGCCGGGCCAGGGTGGCCCCGGCGAAGGCGATGGCCCCGGTCGGCGGACCGGTTCCCGACGGCCTGGTGATCGTCCCCGTGGTGACGCTCTCCGACGCGTCATATGCTGCAACCTCACCGGAGTCGCCGTCGAGGTTTACGTCATGATCGGGATCGCTATCCAGCGGATCCAGCACCGTAGACGGGGCCAATACCGAGACCTGGCGGCCGGGCGAGCTCGCCATAGCGTCGAGCGCGGCGTCGCGGGCCAGCGGAACCAGGTCGACCGGGGTCAGGGCCAGCGGCTTGGTCTCGTCGAGACGGGCCAGTTCGAGCAGGTCTTCAACCAGCCCACCCATGCGAATGGCCTCCTTTTCGATGCGTTCCATGGCCTGAGCGACATCGTCGGGAGTCTGGAGAGCGCCCATGCGGTAGAGCTCGGCGTAGCCGCGCACCGAGACGAGGGGCGTGCGCAACTCGTGGCTCGCATCGCCCACGAAGCGACGCATCTGGTCGATGGTGCGTGCCCGATCTTTGAAGGCCCGGTCGATGCGGCTGAGCATGATGTTGAGGGAACGATTGAGGCGACCGACCTCGGTGTTCGGAGTAGCGCCGCCCAGGCGCTGGCTGAAGTCGCCGTCGGCGATCGCTGCGGCAGTCTGCTCCGCCTCGCGCAATGGTACGAAGGTTGTCGTGACGAGCACGCGGGTGAGCAAGGCTCCGATCAGCACGACCCCGGCGCCGAAACCCAGAAAAATCGTGAGGTACGTGGCCATGGTGTTCTCGGTCGGTCGCAACGACACCGCCATGACCAGGGTTCCGTAGGTGCCGGTCGGGCTGATCACCACGGGAACCATGATGGAGTGAAACTCGGTGTCGTGGGCGGCGTTCCACAGGGTCTGGATCTGCCCGTCGAGTTGCGTCACCCGGCTCAGATCGAGCGGCATGCCCACCACCGGCAGCTCCGCGTGGCCGCGTTCCTGCCAGGTGCGGGTGATCAGGTCACCATCCTGGTCGTACAACGCCACAAAGTAGTCCGAGGCGACGCCCTCGGTGTCTCCCTGCGAAAACACGGTCGACGAGTAACCGCTGAGCGCCGTCTGCGTGTCCACCTGCAGCTGTGTATCGACCTGGGTCACCACGTACTGCTTGAGCATTGCCATGGTGCCGATGCCGGAAACGAGCAGACCGAGCGTAAGCATCAGCACCGTGACACCGGTGATCTTTGAACGGAGGGAGATGCTGCTCCACCGCTTGGACAGGGTTTCATGCATGAGGGCTTTAGTCTACGAAAGCTCTCTGTGACTACGCCTTGGCGGCCTTGAGCATGTAGCCGAAGCCACGCTTGGTCTGGATGAGTGGTTCGCTCGAGTGCACATCGACCTTGCGGCGCAGGTAGGAGATGTAGCTCTCCACGATGCCGGCGTCACCGTTGAAGTCGTACTCCCAGACGTGGTCGAGAATCTGTGCCTTTGACAGCACCCGGTTGGGATTGAGCATGAGGTAACGCAGCAGTTTAAACTCGGTGGGGCTCAGTTCGATGGCCTCGGTGCCCACCAAAACCTCGTGGGTGTCCTGGTCCATGGTGAGTTCGCCGGCACGGATCACGGCGTCTTCGTCGGCGTGCATGGTGCGACGCAGGATGGCCTTGATCCGCGCGACGATCTCGTCGAGGCTGAACGGCTTGGTCACATAGTCGTCGCCGCCGACCGTGAGGCCGGTGATCTTGTCTTCCGTGTCGTCTTTTGCGGTGAGGAAGAGAATCGGTGCGGTGTAGCCGGCCGAACGCAGGCGCTTGGTCACCCCGAAGCCGTTCATGTCGGGCAGCATGACGTCGAGGATGATGAGATCGGGTTCCTCCTCGAGTACGGCAGAGATAGCCTGTGCACCATTGCCTACGGCGCGCACGGCGAAGCCGGCGAAACGGAGACTGGTGGTGAGGAGGTCGCGGATATTGGGTTCGTCATCGACGATAAGGATGCGGGGGCCATCGGTCATGCCCCCAGTATCTGCGCGTTAGCTGGAGCTTTGCTGAGAGTAAACCCGCGTGCTCCGATCGGCGGCGCCCGATCCCGTGCCCGATCCGAATTAGCGCCATGATAGAAGGGAACAGTCGACGTGTTTCGATGGTGAGGACCGCTATGACCCGCACGAGAATCAGCTTCGGCCCGATACTGACGCTGCCCGAAATGGATGCCCCGCGCAGGCTGATCGGCGGCCGCACGTTCGACTTCGATCGCGAGGTGGCCGTGATGGCCATCATCAATCGCACCCCGGACTCGTTCTATGACCGGGGCGCAACGTTCGCGCTTGACGCATCCGTCGCGGCAGCTCATCAGGCCATTGCCGATGGAGCCGACTGGATCGATATTGGCGGGGCTAAGTTCGCGCCCGGCCCGGCGGTGCCGATCGAGCAGGAGATTGATCGGGTGGTGCCGGTGGTCGAAGCGCTGCGCGGCTCGGGCGTCGTCATCTCGGTCGACACCTTCCACCCCGCTGTGGCGGCCGCAAGCCTCGCTGCCGGCGCGCACGTCATCAACGACACGACGGGGGTGCACGATCCGGCGATGGCCGACGTCGTCGCCGACAGCGATGCCACCCTCGTGATCACGCACAGCCTGGCCGCGCCGCGGATGCCCTACCCGGCTCCACACTACGACGACGTCGTTGCCGAGGTGAGCGCCTTTCTGCTGGCCAGGGTCGACCGCGCTGTTGCGCGTGGGGTGCCCCGGGAGAGGATCCTCATCGACCCGGGTCACGACCTCAACAAAACCACCCGGCACTCGCTCGAACTGACCAGGCGGCTCGGCGAGATTACCGGGCTCGGCCTGCCGACCCTGGCCGCCGTCTCCAATAAGGACTTCATCGGGGAGAGCCTCGACCGGCCGCGCGGCGAACGCGTCGAGGGGTCCCTGGCCGCCGCGGTGGTGTGCATCCTGCAGGGCGCCCGCATCGTGCGCATGCACAACGTGCGGGCGGCCGTTGATGCCGTGCGCATGACCGAGGCCATCCTCGGGTTTCGTGAGCCCGCGTACGAGCGACACAACCTCACCTGATGCGTGCCCAGCTGCCCCCACGGGCCCAACTGATCGAACGTTACCGGGTGTCCGATCGGTTGACGCCTCGGGTGCGCGTCAACTTCATCGCGAGCCTGGACGGTGCGGCGACGCACGAGGGGCTCAGTGGCGGCCTGAACAATGCCGACGACAAGATCGTCTTCGACACCCTGCGGTTGCTCACCGATGTGATTCTGGTCGGGGCCGGCACGGTGCGAGCCGAGGGCTATGGGGGGATTCGTTTGTCCGCGGAGGACGACGCCTGGCGGGTGGCACAGGGGCTCGCTGCTCAGCCCTCGCTGGCGATTGTGTCGGGGCGGCTGGATCTTGACCCTGGGCATCCGGTTTTCACCAATGCCGCGACCCGGCCGATCGTGCTGACCCACGCTGCGGCGCCGGCCGACCGGCGGGCCGCGCTCGCCGAGGTGGCCGACCTGATCGACTGCGGCAAGGACGCCATCGACCCGCGCCTCATGGTGGCGGCGCTCGCCGCACGCGGCCTGCCCCAAATCCTCTGTGAGGGCGGGCCGCACCTGTTCGGCGACCTGATCGAGGCCGACTGTGTGCACGAACTCTGCCTGAGCCTGAGCCCGGTGCTGGAGGGCGGCTCCGCCGGGCGTATCAGTGTGGGAGCAACGGCGGCGACGCGCACCATGGAACTGCTGCACGTGCTGCGCGCCGGCGACATGCTGTTCCTGCGCTATGCCCGCCGTTAGGCCGCCCGACCTCGATCATCGAGTCAAACGGCCAGGGGGGCGTTCAGGCTGTGCGTGTCGAGAATCGTGTAGCTGTAGCCCTGTTCGGCAAGAAAGCGTTGGCGGTTCAGTGCGAAGTCCTGGTCGACGGTGTCGCGGGCGACGAGCGTGTAGAAGTTCGCCGACAGACCCGACTCCTTCGGGCGCAGCAGCCGGCCGAGACGTTGGGCCTCCTCCTGGCGCGAGCCGAACGAGCCAGACACTTGGATGGCCACGGTCGCCTCGGGCAGGTCGACCGAGAAGTTCGCGACCTTCGACACGACGAGCACCTTCACGTCGCCCACGCGGAACGCCTGGTACAGCCGTTCGCGTTCGTCGATCGGCGTGGCGCCGGTGAGCTGCGGTGCGTTCAAGACCTCGGCGAGCTCGTCGATCTGGTCGAGGTACTGGCCGATCACGAGGATGCGTTCGCCCTCGTGCTTCTTGATCAGAGCCTGCACCACCCCGAGCTTGGCCGGTGCGGTCGCGGCGAGGCGGTAGCGCTCGTCGTCGGCCGCCGCGGCGTAGCTGAGACGCTCCGACTGCGGCAGGTCGATGCGCACCTCGTAGCAGTTAGCCGGGGAGATGAAGCCCTGGGCTTCGATCTCCTTCCACGGGGCGTCGAACCGTTTCGGGCCGATCAGGCTGAACACGTCGCCCTCACGGCCGTCCTCGCGCACGAGGGTAGCGGTGAGACCGAGGCGGCGGCGGGCCTGCAGCTCAGCAGTGAGCTTGAACACGGGCGCGGGCAACAGGTGCACCTCGTCGTAGATCACCAGTCCCCAGTCCATGGCGTCGAGCAATTCGAGGTGCGCATACTCGCCCTTGCGCTTCGCGGTGAGAATCTGGTACGTAGCAATCGTGACCGGCCTGACCTCTTTCACCTGGCCGGAGTACTCGCCGATCTCCTCCGGTGTCAGCGTGGTGCGCTTGAGCAGCTCGTCGCGCCATTGCCGCGCTGACACGGTGTTGGTCACCAGAATGAGCGTGTTGGTCTTCGCGGTGGCCATGGCGCCGGCACCGACGAGGGTCTTGCCGGCGCCGCAGGGCAGCACCACAACGCCGCTGCCGCCGTCGAAGAAGCTTGCGACGGCCTTGTTCTGATAGTCACGCAGTGCCCAGCCGTCTTCTTTCAGGGCGATCTCGTGGGGGGTGCCGGGCGTGTACCCGGCGAGGTCTTCGGCCGGCCAGCCAAGCTTGACCAGCTCCTGCTTGAGCTGACCACGCGCCCATGGTTCAACCAGATACGATTCCGGTGACGGATGCCCGATCAACAGTGGCGCGATGCGCTTGGCTCCGGCGATTTCGGTGAGAACGGCCTGGTCGCTGCTGTGCAACACCAGAGTGCCCTCAGAGTCACGTTCGATGACGAGGCGGCCGTAGCGACCGACCGTCTCGGTGATGTCCACGCTGACAGTCTGCGGAATGGAGAATTTAGAATATTTCTCGAGCGTCGCGAGCATGTCGGACGCGTCGTGTCCGGCCGCACGGGCATTCCACAGGCCGAGCCGCGTGATGCGATAGGTGTGGATGTGCTCGGGCGCTCGTTCGAGTTCGGCGAAAACGGCGAGGTCGTGACGTGCATCCTCGGCAAGAGGGTGGGCGACTTCGAGCAACACCGTGCGGTCACTTTGGACGATCAGGGGGCCATCAGACATAGCAGTTAATCCTACGCCCGTTGGGAGGGACGACCTGCACCTGCCGCCTGCAACCGAACCGGTCAGGGAGTCGGGGTGATGCTCAGGATGCTCTTGAGCGGCAGGGTGCGCTCAATATCGGCGCGCCGGTCGCGGGCTCGAAAGCGTCCGTTGCTGACGCTGGCCGGTTCGAGGAGATAGTCCACGACCGCACCGCCGGGCATCGCGATGCTGACCAGGATGGTCTGCTTGGCTTTGATGGCGGTGTCGAGCTGGCGGGCGAGCCAGGCATCCGCTACCGAGACGCCGCTGTCCGCGGCGCGCCGTAGCTTTGTGACCAGGTTCAGAGCGGTGTCGACCGTTTGGGCGGGCATGACACGGGCGATCTGGTGTCGGCGCAGGTGCACGATCTCGCCGTGGTCGTCTTCGGCGGCGACCGGGTACCGCGCGTCGCTGAGCGCCCAGAACACGGTGTCGCCGCTGAAGCGGCTGAGCAGATGCTCGCCGTCGCCGGTGCGCACGAGCCCGATCGAGGCCAGGGTCTGGTCGACGGCGATGGTGCCGAGCATCGCCGCATCAGCCGAGGAAACGTAGCTGAGAAAAACGGTGTCGTCGCCGATCGGGCCGGCTGGGGCGCTCGGCCGCCCCGTCAGACTACCCACTCGCACGCGGCCGTACCGTGACGCGGATTCATTGATGAGGTAGTCGACCGGCTGCGGAATGCCGGTGAGCGAGATTGAAGCGAGAAAAGCGAGCAGTGACGCGGCATTCTCGCCCGCGGCCAGGGCGCGATTGACGGATGCCGCGGTGATGCGATAACTCGATGCCAGCTCGCGACTCTCCACGTCGGCCATGCCGCGCAGGCGGGCGTCTATCGAGGGTGCGAGCGGGCCGGGCGCGACGATTGACAGATCGTGCTGAAGGTACACGGCGCCGACTTCCGCCGGTAACGCGGTCGCCATGGTGGCGATAGCCGCCTCGGGGTCGCCGCGAAGCACGCTGGCGCCGGCGGTGCCGGTGGTGTCGTGGGCCATGACACCGAGCAGCTCGGCGTCGCGGGCGAACTCGATCAGCTGGGCCAGCATCCACTCGCCGCCGGCCGGGTAGAGCCAGGCGATGTACGCGGTGAGGCCTTCGCCCCAGAGCAAGCCGGCCTGCAGCGGCAGAATGTCGGCCACGATCGGCGGCAGCGCCGCCCGCCAGGCCGAGACCAGGGCCGCCCAGCGGTCGGTCGTGCGCTCAAGTAGCCAGGCCTCACCGGCTTCGGTTTCCATCCAGTAGCCGTCGGAGCGGGCGAGCAGGTTGGCCCGTGCCGCCAGATCCACAATCGGAGCCACCAGGTCGAGCTCGACCGTCATGATAGCGGCCAGACGTTTGCTGTCGGGCAAGCCGAGTCCACCTCGGCTGAGCTGTCGGGCGGGCTCGCGGCTCAGTTCATTGACCAGCTCGGCGATCGACGACACGACCGCGAAGGCGCGTTCGGCGGCCAGCTGGTCAATGAAGGCAATCTCGGTGTCGGGTATGCCAGCCAGGGTGGCCGGTGGGAGTGTGGTGGCCAGATCTGCCGCACCGGGCAGACTCTGGGCTGGCCATGTCGCCAGGTGGGCGGCGACAGGGTCGTAGGGCAGGCAGCATCCGTTGTTGCCGTCGACAAGCAGGAGGGCGTGCAGGGTGTCGACCCGGCGCACCACATCGGTGAGCACGACCTCGGCCGAGCCCAGTTCGGACAGTCGACTGGTTAGTGCCGTCACGGAGGGCACGGAATTTCTGCTTGTGAGTTGACCGGCGACGGCCAGGACGGCGAGCGTGGAGCGGTCGAGGTGGCTGAGGGCCAGTTGGATATTGTTCGGATCGAGCAGCGCTTCGGCAAGGTCGAAAAAATCCTGGATGCCGTTCGCGCTCACGCCGCGCACCGTGATGACATGCCGCAGCTCGGCGTCGGACAGGGCCCGAAGTCGCGATGCGAGGCCGAGCATTACTCGCGGTCTCGTCGAGCTTCGCGACTGCGGCGAGCTCCCACGGAGACCATGAGAGCGATGATGAGCACGAACCCGGCGGGCAGGCCGTAGAGCGGCAGAATGAAGATCGGCGGCCAGATGCCGCGGCTGAACCCGTCGTTCTCACCCACGCCCAGTGCCGTCGCGATGATCACCGCGACGAACGCAAGAATCGACAGCCCCACCACGCTCGCCACCATGTAGGCGAGAACGCGTTCAAGCCGACTGACGGGCGGTGGAGATTGATTGGTCACACGCTAAGGATACGGGCACGCCGGCGCCGCAACCGAATATGCTTGATTCACACCGCGCGCACTTTTGTGCGACCAAAACTCAGTGAGGTTCAGATGCCCACCGGCAAGGTCAAGTTCTACGACGAGGAGAAAGGCTTTGGCTTCATCACATCCGATGACGGCCAAGAGGTCTTCCTCCACGCTTCCGCCCTGCCCTCCGGCGTCACCGTCAAGGCCGGTGCGAAGCTCGAATTCGGTATCGCCGACGGCAAGCGCGGCGCCCAGGCGCTCTCGGTGCGCGTGATCGAGGCACCACCGAGCCTGAGTAAGTTCAACCGCAAGCCGGCCGACGATATGTCCATCATCGTCGAGGATCTGGTCAAGTTGCTCGACGGTATCGGCACCAACCTCAAGCGTGGGCGTTACCCCGAGAGCAGCCACAGCAAGAAGATCGCGGCGATGCTGCGCAAGGTTGCCGAGGAGCTGGATGCCTGAGGTGCCGGCCGCGCAGGCCACCGACACACAGCCCGGCACACCGACCGACACCACCCTGCTTGCGGCCGTGGATCTGGCCAGGACGGCGCTGCTGGAGATCACGACCGCCGACACCATCGGCGAGGTCATCGGGCACCTGGACGAGGGAGACCTCGTGGTGTCGCTGCTCTTTGACTGCCTGTTGACGGGGTACCCGGGCTGGCGCTGGACTGTCAGCCTTGCGCGGGTCGATGACAGCTCCGATCCGTCGGTTCTCGAAACCGAACTCACGCCCGGCGACGATTCCCTCCTCGCACCCGAGTGGGTGCCGTGGTCGGACCGTCTCGTTGACGACGATATAGCAGCGGACGACGACGATGACGATGACGACGACGACGACGACGATGACGATGATGATGACGAGTCCGAATTGTCCGACGACGACGATGAACCAGACGAGGACTCCGCCGACGACCCTGAGGCGGCGGACGACGACGCGGATGACTCGCTCGACGCCCTGGACGGCATCGACTTCGACGAGGCGCTAGCGGCGGCGGAGCTGAACCCAGGTGAGGCCGCCGAGGCCGAGGCCGACGCCGATCAGAGTGCACCACAGCCCCCAACCCGCTCCCGGCGCGCTCGCCGCCCCTGACGCTGGCGGCGCCGTCCAATGCGCGATGAGGGCGGCGCCGAGGGCGACCAGCCACAGCAGGGTGCCCACGAACAGTGCCTTGCGGGCATCCGTTCTCGCGGGCAGCGGATCGGGCCGACGTTCGCTGTCTTTCAACCAGAGACGCATGATCCGTGCTTCGCCTTCGGTGCTAGTTGCCGAGGTTTTCGACGACGTGCTCGATTGATGCCACGAGCTTTTTGACGTCTTCGGGGTCGATCGCGGTGAAGGTCGCGACACGCAGCTGGTTGCGTCCGAGCTTGCGATACGGCTCGGTGTCGACGATGCCGTTGGCGCGCAGCGTCTTGCTGATGGCGGAGGCATCGATGGCGTCATCGAAGTCGATCGTGACGACGACCTGTGAGCGGTGCGCCGGGTCGGCCACAAACGGGGTCGCATAGTCGACGCTGGCCGCCCAGTCATACAGAACGGATGACGACGCCTGCGTTCGCGCGGACGCCCACGCCAGACCGCCGCTCTGGTTGATCCAGTCGATCTGGTTCTCCATCAGCAGCAGCGTGCTGAGGGCAGGCGTGTTCAGTGTCTGGTTCAGTCGCGAGTTGTCGACGGCGTTTTTGAGGCTGAGGAATTCCGGAATGTACCGGCCGCTCGCATTGATGCGTTCGACCCGCTCGAGGGCAGCGGGGGAGAACAATGCGATCCACAGGCCACCGTCGGAGGCGAGATTTTTCTGCGGGGCGAAATAGTAGACATCCGCTTGGCTCGCATCGAAGTCGATGCCGGCGGCCGCACTCGTGGCGTCGATGACGGTGAGGGCGCCCGTGTCGCCGGCGACCCGGGAAACCGGAGCCATGACGCCGGTCGAGGTCTCGTTCTGGGGCCACGCGTAGACGTCGATACCGTCGCGCACGACGAAGTCGCTGCGTGAACCGGTATCGGCCTTGATCACGTCGGGGGCCTCGAGCCAGGGGGCCGCCGCTGCCTTGGCGAACTTGCCGCCGAACTCGCCGAAGACCAGGTTCTGGGCGCGCTTCTCGATGAGGGAGAAAGCGGCGGCGTCCCAAAAGGCGGTCGAACCACCGTTGCCGAGCACAACTTCATAGCCGTCGGGAATGCGGAAAAGCTCGCCCAGCCCAGCGCGCACGCGAGCGACGAGGTCTTTCACCGGCGCCTGGCGGTGCGAGGTCCCGAGCACTCCGGTTCCGAATCCGAGCAGGTGGTCGAGTTGCTCGCGCCGGATTTTCGAGGGGCCGCAGCCGAATCGTCCGTCGAGGGGGAGCAGATCGGTGGGTATCAGTAGGTCGGCCATACGGCGATTCTAGTTGCCTCGCCCCGGGCGGGTAGGCTTGTGACGCTGTGCGGGCCATTGCCGAGGCCGCCGACGAAGTACCATTCAGTCACGCGATGAACGGTGCGCGCACGAGCCGAATGAAGGGTTGCGGATGAGCGATCTGATCGACACCACCGAAATGTATCTCCGCACTATCCTCGACCTCGAGGAAGAACAGATCGTGCCCCTGCGGGCGCGTATCTCCGAACGACTCGGTCACTCCGGCCCGACAGTCTCGCAGACCGTCGCGCGCATGGAACGAGACGGCCTCGTCGTCGTGTCGGGCGATCGGCACCTGGAACTGACCCCGGCCGGCCGCAGCAAAGCCGTGCACGTGATGCGCAAGCATCGCCTGGCCGAACGCCTGCTGAGCGACGTGATTGGACTCGAATGGGAGTTCGTGCACGTCGAAGCCTGCCGCTGGGAACACGTGATGAGCGAACAGGTTGAGCGCAAGATTCTGGAGATGCTCGGGCACCCGACCGAATCTCCCTACGGCAACCCGATTCCGGGCTTGGACGAACTCGGCGATTCTCCAGCGGTCGCGTTCATGGCGGGCGTGACCAACGTGCTGTCTGTGGTCACGAGCTCGACCGTGCCGGTGACCGCGGTCATTCGTCGTCTCGGGGAACCCGTGCAGTTCGACCCCGAGTTGTTGCTGCAGCTCAAGCAGAGCGGCGTGATGCCGGGTGCGACGGGGGTGTTCTCGGCCACCGGATCGTACGTTCTAGTACAGGTCGAGGGTTTTGGTGCCGGTTTGGAGCTGCCCAATGAGGTCGCAAGCCACATCTTCGTGGCCACGCCCACCGAGGACATCCCGGTCGCTCACTGACCAGAGGCCGGCAGTGCTGCTCGGTGGATAGGTTCAGTCGTCACGATCTTCCAACAGCTCCGTTACCAATCCGTTAGAAATGTGCCGTCTTAGGGTGACAAATGGGCATGGTTCTTGTAACCTCGGGGATGTCCCACAGACCAGAAACGGTCGAAGGACCCTGATCAAGACGCCTGCTTGCCCCGTCTCTTGGTTTAGGCACACACCCGCGATTAGCGAAGTGGACGGGACAACAACCTAGTGTTGTCGAGGCGCCGGAGGTTAAAGCTTTGGCTGCATTAGGACTGAGAACGGCGCGTCGCGGGCTGAAGGACGCAGGCGATTCGCTGGAATCGTCGATTCCCTCCCACCGGCCGCGCCCCGCTCCAAAGAAGCGCCGTAGCGGCATCGCCAACATCGTCGTCATGACCCTCGCCACCGGACTGGTCGCTACCATGGCCCTCCCGGCCTATGCATTCGCCCCCGGTTCGAGAGATGCATCGTTCACGGCGAGCGAGTCCACGAAGCTGTCCAAGGCGCAGGCGCAAGCCGTTGAAGTTGATGCGCAGGCGGCAACCGTGAGCGTCGCCCGCGAAGGATTCACCGCTACCACCCCCGAAGAACTGGCCGCCACTGCCGCCGCTGCCGCGGTCGCGGCTGCAGCCGTGGCCGCGGAAACCCGCCGCGTTGAGGTTGCCGCGCAGATGACTTCCTATGCCGCGAGCTACTCCGGGCCGAGCGCTGCCGACTACCTGGCGAGCCCGGCGTACCCGAATTTTGATCTCGCCTCCGTTTTCAGCGTGGCTTCGAAGTATCAGGGCACACCGTATGTCTATGGCGGTGCCACTCCGGCGGGCTTCGACTGCTCTGGTTTCATCATGTACGTGTATGCGCAATTCGGCATCAGCCTCCCGCACTCCTCGGTGGGCCAGGGAGCGGCCGGAACCAGGATTGCGATCGAGGATGCCGTACCAGGGGACCTCGTGATCATGGACGGCCACGACGGCTTCTACGCTGGCAACGGTAACATTCTGCACGCGCCGTACACCGGCCAGTCCGTGCGGATTCAGCCGATCTGGACCAGCGACTACTACATCGTACGAATCGGCATCTGAATCATCGGGGCGGTGACCACGAGGTAACAGCTTACGCATATGGCGCATACAGGTTCACCTGTTGCGCCATTTGTGGGTTAACCTAGTGCCCTGATGTAGTTGTAGGTCCTGAGGAGAGCCCATGCATGAGCGACGCACTATCCACACCATGGATGTGCGCGGTCGCGAGTGCTTTCGGCATAGTTGTCAGAGTGAGAAGAGCTGCCTGAGCAGCCAGAAGGCGTTGTCATGATGACAGCGCCTTTTTTGTGCTCTTTTGCGCCCGGTCACGCTCCTGTTCTTTACGCATCGGACGTAGTTCGAATGGCTGGAAGCCGTCCAGCCTCCTTCGAAAGGGAGCGCATGCGCACACTGGTACTCAACGCGGGCTATGAGCCCCTCGCCGTCGTCTCGTTCAAACGAGCGCTCATCCTGGTGATGAATCAGAAGGCGACGATCGTGCAGTCCGATCAGAATCACCCCGTTTATGCGGCCTCGGGCTCGTGGGATCGCCCGAGCGTCATCCTGCTCACGCGGTACGTGCGCATTCCCATGTCACGCCTCGTCCCGGTGAGCAGGCGGGGCGTGTTGCGCCGTGACGACCACCGCTGCTGCTACTGCGGCAAGTCGGCGGCCACGATCGACCACGTGCTGCCGCGCTCTCGCGGTGGCCGCGACACCTGGGACAACCTCGCCGCCTGCTGTTTGCGCTGCAACAACCTCAAGAGCGACCACACCCCGGCTGAAATGGGCTGGAAGTTGCGTTTCACCCCACGGATGCCGCAGGGTACGACCTGGATCGTACGCGGCGTCGAGCGGCCGGAACAGGAATGGGACGCCTACCTGGCGCCGGCCGCCTGACAGGTTCTGCAGCGCGAGCTTTCGCATCAGCGGCTTCGCGCAGGCTAAACTTGTCCGGCTAGCCTCTGTAGCTCAGTGGAAGAGCAATTCCGTCCTAAGGAAATGGCCGGGGGTTCGAATCCCTCCAGGGGCACCACGCTATGGGGCCCTACACCCCCGATAAACACTGGGATGTAGGGTTCTCGCCATTCTCAGGAATGGCCGTTTGCCCACATTTTGCCCACACTTCAAAAAAGTTCGATGCAATCCGAGGTCGGTGAAACGGCTCAAAACTGGCATTTCAACGCGCAACGGCGACACCACGCCAGAGGTTTTTAAGGCCGCTCCTCGAGATCACGAATCGGGCCCGACGGCGGCTGGTATAACGGCGACTCCCTGCGGGCATCGGAATGTACACCCCGTTCAACGTTCACCACGGTCGCGCACCCGCCATTCAGCACGCCCGTGGCCGCGTTCTGACAACCGCATACACCGCCCACCCAACACTTCGTCGTGCAGGAGCCGCAGTCGCTCACGTTGCCCACGGCGTCCTGGATTAACAAACCGGAGAAAGAAAGAACGAACTCAATGACCGCCTAAAACAGCTGACTCATAAAGGTTGACATCTTCCGCAAGCTCGCTGCCAGCACCCTCCGCGGAGTGTTGCCGAAAGTTTCGGCGACCACGTGGGCAGCGTCGTGCTGGGCTCGGATGACCTGCACGATGAGCCAGCCGTCCGACTTTAGGAAGAGGAGCGGAGCCGCCATCAGCATCTTCCTCCTGTTGCTCGCCGGGACACCCGGCTCACCTCACCGGTTGGCCGCTCGCGGTGCACCGATACCGGGATTGATCTGGAACGGCCCGGCGGCTGACGGCTGCACATCAAAATCGAAGATTGATGTGGGGATGTATACCGTCGAGCAGGAGTTCGGAATGTCGACCACGCCCGACAACCGGCCCTCAATGGGTGCGGCACCGAGCAGCAGGTAAACCTGTTCTGGCGAGTACCCGAACTTGGTGAGGTAGTCGATGGCGTGCAGGCAGGCCCGCTGGTAGGACAGGTGCGAGTCCAGATAGCGCTGTTCGCCGTCAAGCGTCACCGAGGTTCCGGAGAAGGCCAGCCACTGGCTGAACTGGGGTTCCACGTTGCCGGGCATGAAGATGGCGTTCTCGCTCACCCCGTAGGTCTCCATGCCGCCCTTGATGATGTCCACGCGCAGCTCGATGAAACCGCCCATCTCGATGGCCCCGCAGAATGTGATCTCACCGTCGCCTTGGGAGAAGTGCAGGTCGCCGAGCGAGAGGTTGGCGCCGTCTATGAACACCGGGTAGAAGATCCGGCTGCCCTTTGACAGGTTCTTGATGTCCTGGTTGCCCCCGTTTTCGCGTGGTGGTGCGGTGCGGGCGGCCTCTCCGGCTACCCGTGCGAATTCCGAGGGAGCGAGGGACCCCAGAACGGCGTGCTCGGCCTCCGGCGGAAGCGCAAGGGGCGGCACGCGGTGCGGGTTGGTGGCGATCAGGTCACCTTCTCGCTTGTTCCAGGTGGCCAGCAGCTTCGCTGACGGTGCCGTACCCATCAGCCCGGGATGAATGAGTCCGGTGAACGACACATTTGGGATGTGTCGTGAGGTTGCGGTTTGGCCGGTGAAATCCCAAATGGCCTTGTACGCGTCGGGAAACTGGTCGGTGAGAAAACCGCCGCCGTTGTTCCGCGCGAAGATTCCGGTATATCCCCAGCCCTGCCCTGCGAGCGGTCCGGTGTCTTCCATGGGGATGGGTCCCACATCGAGAATATCTACCACAAGCAGGTCTCCCGGTTGGGCGCCTTCCACGGCGAACGGGCCGCTGAGCTTGTGCACGGTCAGCAGGGGTGCGTTGAGAATGTCGTCGGCCGAGTCATCGTTCACGATGGCACCGTCGAACCATTCGCGGCAATCCACCCGAAACGACGTGCCGGGCTTCACTGTGGCGACCGGCGGGATTTCGGGGTGCCAGCGGTTGTGCCCTACCTTCTCTTGGTCCTCAAATTTTTTCGAAGAATCTAGCGGAAACAGCAGCTCGGGCATCTTATTCTCCTTCTTCGGGTGCGTGCGAACGTGCGATTACGGTCGGGGAAGCTTTTTATGCAGCGGGTTGAACGTGTATTTCTGCGCGGGACCAGAACGCTGCCCGGGGTCGGGAGAGTTCACGACCGCGGGCTCGTGCGCGCTGCGCTTGGTGTCGTCTATTAGTCGAAATGCAGCCGAACTGGCCGTGGAGAGCCGGGGCGCGCTCATGCGGCGCCGGGCGGTGCAGGCGCACGTCGGGCAGCTCACCAAGTCGGGTACAGAACGCATCTCAAAGACGAGGTCGAAGTCCGCGCAGTTGGGGCACCGGTACTCGTAGGTGGGCATGGTTCCCTTTCAGGTCACGATCAATGCGGTAGCAGATGCCGCAGGCGCCGCCGCGACTCTCGCCCGCCGTCCGATGACCATCGCCATCACGAGTGCGGTCCCGCCAAGGGCTGCCATGCCGAGGGCCAGGGCAGCGTTCGACTCGTAGCGGCCCAGCAGCAGAAAAAAGGCCGGAATGGTGGCCGTGAGGTGGCTGATCAGAATCGCGAACCACCCAGTCGTGCGGGCCAAGGACTCTTTTCCCAGACCGAGCAGCAGGAAAAAGAAGAACCACAACACGGCCCAGATCCACCAGATCACGCCGAAAACCGCGTCGCCGAGCGTGAACTGAATGATGCCGATCACCAGCGCGCACGCCGACACGAACAAGGAGAACCAACCGAGGCCTTCTCCGCTCACGCCGGTCACCTGCAGAATGCCGACGTAAAGATACGTGAACCCAAAGAGATAGAGACCCGCAGCCCCGAGGATGATCGCCGGATCGTTGTTCGCTTGGATCAGAATGATCGTTGGCAGCACCACCTGCATTCCACCCACAAAGAAGTTGAGAATGGCGGCCGACTTGCCAGGGATCACGCCGATCAGCATGAGCCCGTTGATAAATAGGATGACCCCCACGTACAGCAAACCAACATTGCTCATAATCGGCGGCCTCCAACTTCAGTGTCATTCACGGCAGCAAGGTCCGTGGCCCGAATGTAGCGGAACGGACAGGATGGTGTCAACGATCTTGGTGATGCATCCTGCGGCGGCTGCGCACTGAATGCAGGCGGCTAACCGTGTTCGTAGAGCGCCAAAGAAATCCTGACAGTAGGGACAAATCGGGATGACGTATCGCTCAAAGTCGCATTCGTTACCTTGGTGCGTACACGGTAAGCGATACACGCTCTTCCGCGTGGATTAGGGGTCAGAAGCAGCGCGTTGGAAATGTCTTGCGAACGATCGTTATCGAACGCTGTAGTCCACAAACCTTAGCGTCGGATATTCGACAAATTCACAAGCCACCCCTAATTGCCGCCGGCAGTACTGCGATGCTCGTCGTTGAGGCGGGGTGGCGGTCCGGTTCGCTGAACGTCGCCGGCCACGCGGCTGCGCTGGGTCGCCCGCTCCGCGCCGTCCCCGGGCCGGTCATTTTCCCGAGCAGTGACGGATGCTACCGCCTGATCAAAGAATTCAAAGCACGCATCATCACCGACGCGACTGACGCCGCCGCACTGTAGCCGCGTGGGCCGGCCAGCCTTCGGGCTGGCCGGCGAAGGGCGTCCCCTCGCGCTCCCCACCAAGACACCCCGCAACAGCCAAGCAACGACACGGAACGGCGGCGCGGCCGCCCTGCAGTTCTGCCAGGGCGGAGCCGCTGGGCGGCACTGTCTTGTGATGTCTTTTTGACCATTTACGATCCGCTCCCTGAGGGTGAGTTTCCCATGCTTGCCGAGGGCGAGACGCTTGTCGACGGCTGCCGCCGCCGCGACAACGTAACCGACGCAACGCTGATCAGGTATTGCGGCTTCTATGGGGATCCTGCCATCAACAAGGAAGACATCTTTTACTTCGTTTATGGCCTACTGCACAGCTCCACATATCGGGAGACCTATCAGGCCGACCTCATAAAGATGCTGCCGCGCATCCCGAAGGTCACCGATTTCTGGGGGGTTCAGCTCAGCTGGCCGCGCATTGGCCAAACTTCACCTCAATTACGAGACGATTGCACCTCATCCACTGGTCGAGACGCGCAAAAGCGAGGCCCCCCGCGACCGCGACTCTCAGTTCGACTTCTACCGAGTGAACAAGATGAGTTTCCTCGGCCGCAAAGACCGATCTGGCGTCTTCTACAACTCTCAGATCACCCTCACCAGCATTCCCGAGACGGCCTACGACTACCAGGTGAACGGCAAATCTGCGATCGAGTGGATTCTTGACCGTTACCAGGTGACCACCCACAAAGAGTCTCAGATCACCAATGACCCCAACGACTACAGCCGTGAGGTCGACGACCCCGGTTATATCATCGACCTGCTCGCGCGCATCGTCACCGTGAGCCTCGAGACGGTGCGCATCGTCGCAGCTCTGCCGCCCCTTGACAGCCTCGAGGAGAATCCATGATGAATCAGAGAAGCTGAAGCGGTTGCTCTGATTTCACCTTCTGAATAACAATGTGAAGTTTCGCCTCCGGCTCAGGCAGCAATCCAGGCCGGTCGAAGTCAAGCAGAGTTGCGAAGGTCGACGACACGTGGGCAGGGTTGAAGTTCACGCACCCGAAGGACGGCAAGATCTATAACAACAGCCATGGAACCTTGCCCAATATCTGAGCCGACTACGCTGTCCTGACCTCGCGGTGGCCATGAGTAATTCGGTCATTCGGCATGCCCTGCTTACACCTTGAGTTCGCTCGTCGCCGGGGGCAGGTTGCGTCCGCATCAGCGACGGGACGGTCGTCTCGTCTCGCCCCGCCCCGTGATGCACGCGCATTGGTCCGGTCGTATGGCTTCTACGGAGCACATTTTCGTATTTGTCAGGCACGGCTGAGTTCGGTGATCGTTGTTGTAGGGGGTGTGAGGGCCGGTTCTGGGCCGAAATGCGCGAGTACTGTACGTGCTCCGCGGCAGCGTGACCATGCGCTCCACCAAAACGCTGTGTTTTTGGGTCCGACCCGTTCACGCGAGGGAGTTGAGGTCGACACTTACACGTATGACGAGCATGTCCCGGGCTGCCTTGGTGAGCGGCGCTTTTGTTGAATTAGCTGATGCTTTTGTCGGTGATTATGACGTGCTCGATGCCTGTCCATGAGCACTTAGCGTCGGAAATATTCGACGAATTTTCAAGCCAACCTTATTTGATGCCGCTGCGCGCGAAACCCTGCACGAAGAAGCGCTGGAACACCAGGAATAGCACCACCATGGGCACCACGTTGATGAGGGCGAACGCCATTGTCGCACCAAAATCTGACCCGAACTGGCCCTGCAGGTAGAGCAGGCCGATCGGCAGAGTGAATAGCTCGTTCTGCTTGAGGGCAATGAGTGGCCAGGCGAAATCATTCCACGACTGCAACAGCGTCATAAAGAATAGTACGGCGATCAGCGGTTTTGAGAGCGGCAAAACTATACTTCCGAATACTCTCAGGTGGCTGGCCCCGTCGATGCGGGCTGCCTCGATCAGGTCGCGCGGGATGGACAGAAAGAACTGGCGTGCGAGGAACAGCCCGAAAGCACTCGCGGCCGTGGGCAGGATGACCGCCCAGTAGCTGCCGTAAAGCCCGAGGTTTGTTACGAGCCGAAACAGCGGCACCATAATCACCTGCACGGGGATCATCAGCGTCGTCAGGGCGATGAGGAAGACGACGTTTGAACCGCGGAACTTAAGCTGCGACAGGGCGTACCCGCCTAACAGGTTGACGAGTACCGTGAGAACTGCGACCGTGGCCGAGATTGCTAGGGAGTTACTAAACCATGTGGCGATTGGGAACCCGGCGAGGACGCGCTCGAAGTTTCCAACTGTCACGGCACGCGGCCAGAGACGCAGTGTGCCACCCAGCAGCTCGGAACGCGATGAGAACGCGACTACAAGCATCCAATACAGCGGGAACAGCACAACGATACTGATGAGGATCGCCCCGGCGACGCGCGCTACGAGCCCCCGTCGTGAGCCTCTTCGCGACCGAGGCGCACCTCGTCTTGTCGTCTTCTGCCTGCGGGTTGCTGGCGCTGGCGAGAGGATGGATGTTGTCACGATGGTGTCCTTATTCGGCCAGGTCCCGGCCGCGGCTGGTGCGCCACCGGACCGCTGTGAAGACAAAGGTTATGAGAAGTAGCACGACACCGATTGCGGCTGCGTAGCCCTGGTCGCGAGTCACGAAACCCGTGTCATAGGCGTAGGTGACGAGCACGGATGTGGCATTCTGCGGGCCGCCGCCGGTCATTACGAACACGATGTCGAAGACTTGGAAGGAGTAGATGACGTTCAGGATGAGCAGGAAGAATGACGACGGGCCGAGCAGGGGCACGGTCACATTCCGGAATCGGGCCCAAGAGCCCGCCCCATCCAGTTCGGCCGCTTCGTAAAGTTCGAGGCCGATACCTTGAAGGCCCGCCAGGTAGATGAGCATGTTGAATCCCACCCGCCACCACAACGTAACGAGAACAACGGATACGAAAGCGGCGGATCCACCGGACTGCCAGTTGACGCTCGGGAGCCCGATGAACCGGATCAGATTGTTGAGGATGCCGTTGTTCTCGTTGAAGACGAGTACACCGATCAGTGCGGTGGCTACGCCCGAAATAGCCATCGGGACGATGAGAATGGAACGGAACACGCCGCGGGCGGGAAGGATCGAGTTGAACAGCACGGCTGCGCCGAGGCCAAGACCCATCGACAGGGGCGTCACGATGATTGTGAACAGCAAGGTGTTCGCCGTGGCTCTCCAGAAAAGCGGGTCGCTGATAAGGCGCTCGTAATTGGCAACACCCACGAATTCACCGACCCCGAACCCGTTGGTCTTCTGAAAGCTGATCACCACGGCCCACACGAGCGGGACGAGTACGAATAGGCCAAGCAGCAGCATGTTCGGCGTCAGAAACAGCCACCCCGCAAGCGCCTCGCGCACGGTTTTCGTATCGCGACGCCCAAGGCGTTTCGGGAGTTGAGGTGGTGGTGCGACGCGGTCCTGCTCGGCAACGACTCGTGTCACGAACCGCCCGTGGGTTGGGCGATCCCGTCTGCGATTGATTTCAGGGTGTCTGCGGTGCTTGTCGAACCAGCGAAGGCCGATTCCAGGTTGTCTTGGAGGACAGTGATGATTCTCGACATGTCGGGGGAGGCTACCTGGCTTGAGTCCTCGGCGCGCACCGTAGAAGCCTGGCCGAGGAAGATGGGGGCGAGTTCGGGGCGTACGTCAAAATCGATGCCCGACTCGCTCAGATCCTTGCGAGTCGGCAAGAGTGAGGCGGTCTCGCAGAAGTCGCGCATTTGCATATCGCCCGTGACGAAATCAAGGAAGGCTGCGGCGAGCTCCGGGTTGGCAGTGCCCGAAGTGGCAACGAGCGCATTCCCTCCGAAGTCGCCCCCGCCGCGCTCACCGCGCGGGGCGAAGGTCGCGCCCCACTCAAAGTCCAGTGTGTTTGTGGCATCCGGAATAGCGAACGCACCAGACCACACCATCGCCGAAGTCTGCGAGTACCACGTATCGCTAGCGAAGGTGGCCGACTTGATGGTGTTATTCGGCGGCACGAAATTCTTCGTGAAGAAACTGGACGAGAACTCGAGGGCAGCCGCTCCCGCGTCCGAGTCGATCGCCGGGTCGGTGAGGTTCGTGTCCAGGAACCGACCGTCCGCCTGAAAAAGCAGGCTGAGCCAGCGGGTAACGCCATTACCCTGCCAGTTATAGGCCATAGGGAATACATCTGCGGGTTGGGCGGCACGCAGAGTCGCCGCGACCTCGGACAGCTCATCCCACGTCCAGGCACTCTCGAGCGAGGTAGGAACCGACGTAATCCCGGCCGATTCCAAGGCTGCTTTGTTGTACAGGATCGCTGAGGTATCGGTGTGGTGAGGCACCCCGAACGGCTTGTCGTTACCCTGCACAGCCGCCCAAGCCGCGTCGGTGAATCGATCGGAAAACCCGGACTCTAGGTACGGGCTCAAGTCCAGGAGCTGGTCGCGACCGGCGTAGCTGCCAAACGTGTAATACGGAACACGAAAAATGTCCGGCGGATTCCCCGCCTGCAGCTGGGCATCGATGTTAGTGAACATCTGGCCGTAGGGGACCGAGTTCAACTCGACCTTCGCTCCCGCGTTAGCCTCCTCAAACGCCGCGATGACGCGAGCGAAACTTGCAAGCTCCGCGTCTGTACCCCAAGTAGTGAATGTCAACGTTTTTGACCCTGTGGCCGAAGAAGTTGACTGCTGCGGCGCGAAACCACATCCTGATAACAACACAGGTAACGTCACAGCACCGGATCCGATCAGGAAATGGCGTCTACTGAAATTCATGCAGGAATCCTCCAACTGAGTCTGAGATGGACGAACTTTTACTATTACTGCCGCTGGAATCATTCAACAGCAAGTTCAACGATGATCATGGCCCGGCAGACGCAAGACGGCAAACTAACCGACGTATGCCGGGCCACAGCGGGCGGGCGATTTAGCGCACGTCTTCGTCCACTCTGAAGGTCGCCTTCTTCCACGGCGATTCCGACGGGGTCTACGGATCCTCGCCGACCTGCGCCCGAACAGGGAGATCATCTCCCGCAAAACGGTTGGCAGGACCATGAAACGCCTGGGTTTGGCGGGGATCTGCTCGAAGAAATGGAAGACGGCAACCATAATCGACCACGCTGATGCCTACCCAGTGGATGCGGTGAAACGGCAGTGGGACCTCGGGGCACTGAATCAGGTCCGGGTCGGCGACATTACGTATTTGAGGACGTGGGAGGGCTGGGTATATTTGGCGACCGTCATCGACGCCCACAGCCGCCGCGTCATCGGCTGGGCTATCGCTGACGACATGAGCACCGACCTCATCCAGGACGCCCTCACGATGGCCATAGTGCTCTGCGGGGACCGCCCAGCGACGGTGATTTCTCACAGCGACCGCGGCACCCAATACGCCTCAGCGCAGATCACCGAATTCGCTGCGACACACGGCATCACCCGCTCGATGGGCTCGACCGGTATTTGTTGGGACAACGCTATGGCTGAGAGCTTTTTCGCGACGCTGAAAACAGAGTTTTACTACCGCCGAATCTGGCCCACCCGGGCCCGGGCAATCCGAGACGTCGCGATGTGGATCGAGGACCGCTACAACCGTCGCCGTCGCCACTCCTCGATCGGGCATGCCACGCCCGTGGACTTCGAGCTGCAACACTCGTCACAGGCCGCAGATATCCAACTCAACGATTAACCCGTGTCCACTCTCTGGGGTCAAGGCCACCCGTCGGTAAGCTTCATGACGCGGTGATCGGCGATTGCTTGATCGTCTCTAACGATATCGAAGAGATGTCTGTTGGCGTGCTCGGTCACCAGGACCGCTCCGATGCCGGGGAAGATAACGAGAATTTGATCCGTGAAAAACGAAGTGTGTTCGTAGTGCCGGCGAAGATTCTGACCAAGTAACGGAAAAATGCGGAGTGATTGATGTTGACCCTGGTCGACATTGTGGGGACACTTGCGTTGTGCCCACCGACATAGATGATGAGGAAATCATTCGCCGGGTCGTGGAGCGACTTGACGAGAAATTCCCGGACGTTCCTAGGGCTGAGATTGAGGACGTTGCTCGAGCCGAGTTCGCTGCTTTCTCCGATCGGCCGGTGCGGGACTTCCTCACTATCCTCACGGAAAGAGCAGCGAAGAAGCGGTTAAGAACACCAGTTCACGGCTGATTTGGCCGCCATCGGCAGCTGGACTTGAGAAGCGTTTACGTGCTAGGGACCTTGCTCGGCAGATCTACCTGAGAGCATGTTTACCTTTTTCACTTCATTACCAAGCCTGACTCGAATATCTGACTGGACCACAATAAAGGCTCGGCGATATAACCCCCGCCCGATTCAGTCGATGGTGCTGTTCTCGCTGAGCCGACGCAGCTCTCGTGTCCCGACACCTGCTTTGTCGGCCATGGCGCGCTAAAGGTGGTGGCAGGCAGGGTGCCAATCGAGTGCACCGCAGGCCCCATCTCAGTGCGTTGAAAATGTATACAAAGAGTTTTAGCTTTAAACGCTTCAGTATGCGAAGGGCACAGCGTCGATATACCTATGCCGAGGAAAGAGGTCCCCACAGATGTTCCTGGCAGGGGTGCTTCGGCCGGAGGCTGCAGCGATGCCGCGCAGCGGCTGCGACCTTGAGGCCGCGGGTGTTCCCCGCAAGCGTGCCCACACTTTGCCCACACTTGAAAAAACTTTGGGTGAATCTGGACGCCTCATTGTGATCCAGAAACGTTGAATTCACGCGGTTCTTGACCCGACCGACGACGCTGACTGGTCGATTATTGGAGTTCGAATCCCTCCAGGGGCACACGCAGTCACGGCCCTACATCCCGTGCAAACACCGCGATGTAGGGTTTTGCCCGTCAAATCGGCGCCTGCTGCAAGACCTCTGCTTCCGCAGAGGTCTTGCAGGTACCCCCCATCCGGGTTACGCTGACGGCCAGTTCGCCGATTCACGTAAATACCGGCCCCGTGCCCCGCACACGATCTCGTTGTCGAGGCGTGCCTTTCCCGCAAGACGGCCCCACCCCACGCACAATGCGATAGCGCGTGGAGCCATGTCACTTTCGTTTGGAGTACAACGTGTCACGATCCGATTCATCCGTAAAAAAACGACTTCGTCCGAGTAAATCCGGGCTGGCAGCCGTCGCCGTGGTGGCGCTGCTCCTCGGCGCAACCAGCGTATTCAACGCGGCATCATCACCGACGTCCGCTGCGGCTGCAAATCAAAATGGCTCCGAGATGAAAGCTGATGCCGTCACCAGCCTGCCGGTCTCCTTCGAGGTTGAAAATGTCAATCGTTCCAAGGTGGCCTGCGCCAGTGACGGGGCAACGTACACCGTCCGCGGCCACATCGTCGGCCCCACGAAGGAGCTCCGGCGTGAAAGGGTGAAGGGCGCGACGCTCTACTTACACGGTTTGAGTTTTGGGGAGTTCTTCTGGGACTTCGCCCAGGCACAAAATTACGACTTCGCAACCAATCAGGCCAAGGCCGGCCAGGTGTCAGTTGTCATAGACCGACTCGGATACGTCAGCAGCGACAAACCCGAGGGAAACAGCGTCTGTGTGGGATCCCAAGCCGACATCGCCCACCAGATCGTGCTCGACCTGCGCGCGGGATCCTATAACGTGACGCCATCGGGGCAGGCTCCGGAGTTTTCACGAGTTGTCCTCGCCGGTCACTCCTACGGTGGTCAGATCGCCCAGGTCGCGGCGTACTCGTTCGGCGACATCGACGGATTGATCGTCATCGGCTATGCCGATCGTGTGCAGTCACAGGTCCTCAAAGACAATGCCGCGTATGCCGCAAAGGTATGCGCGAGCGGCGGTCTGCGTGTCGGCGGCGCCGGCCCAGCCGGATACGCTCCCTTCGGAGCACCGGAAGGAGCTGCGGCCGCCCTATTCAATAGCGCCGATCCAGCCGTGCAGAGTGCAGCATTGCAGTTGCTGACCATTGATCCGTGTGGAGACACAGCATCGTTCGCTCCGGCCGTGGCCGTCGACTTGGTGAATGTTCCATCGATCGAGGTTCCGGTCCTGATTATCGCCGGAGGAAGCGACGCCTTGTTCCCGGTGCCGGCTGGTCCTGATCAAGCGTCTCTTTTCACCGGCGCTGCGAGTGTCGACCAGGTTACCCTGCCCAACTTTGCGCACGCGGTCACTCTGGAGCACGCCTATGAGCCTTCGGCGCTGAGGCCGCTCAACGACTGGCTGCAAAAACGATTCCACAAATAAGTACGCAAGCGAGGGGAGCCCGCCTCACGAATAGTGGCGCGGACTTCCCTCGTCTCGTGGTCGTAGCCAGCGTCGGATGCCGAACCGACGTGTCTGCCCGGCACCAAGGACGCGATCAAGGAAACGCGATCAAGAACTTATTCACGAGCTCGCCCGGACGCATCCAGCCTCGTTGTCGGCGAGATGTTGAACGTCACCGGCGATACGGGCACCACATGACCCCCACAAATCGATCCACTGTCCATCCTAAGAAGAGAGCAAACACATGAGTCAAGAAGTGAATATCGCCGCACAACAGAAGTTCGGTGACGCCGTGAACAGCGGAAAGCTCGACCTGCTCGACGACCTCGTGGCCGAAGACGCAGTGGACAATGACCCTGCCCCCGGTCAAGGCGCAGGCCCCGCCGGATACAAAGCGTTCTTCGGCGAGATGATTGCAGCTTTTCCAGACCTGCACATCAAAGTCGAGCGTCTCGTCGCCAACGACACCGATGTCGCATTCGCCTACACCCTCACCGGCACCCACCAAGGCCCCCTGATGGGCCACGCCGCTAGCGGTAAAACGATGTCCGTCCGTGGCATGCAAATCAGCCGGTTCGAGAACGGGAAGCTTGTCGAGCGGTGGGGTAGCAGCGACCAACAGGGCATGCTCGAACAACTCGGCCTCGCACCCTAACCGGCGACAACCGGCGTCACCAATAAAAAGGACTAGGGCGAAAATGCCCGTTTGACCAATACTGACGTTGCGAGGCGGGCGTGACCGCACATCGGGCACGCCGGCAGTGCTGGGTTCAGGACGTGGTTGGAGGTGCTGTGACTGGAGGGTCTGAGCATCAAAAAACGACGTCCTGGCCCCGTGCACGTCGTGTGACCGATGCGCATCATCCTCAACCACGAACGGGAAGTTAGCCCGAGAGGGCAGCCCGGTTGCTCGGCATACTCCGCTCGAAGCCCTGACGACCTTCATTCGTCAGATAAACGGTGAACGACAGCTACTTCCAGATGCGGCTGAGGCGCGCGACTCGGGCAAGCAGTTCACCCGCGCGTTACCCGCGAGATCTAGACTGGTATTTTCGCGGCATTGCGGTACTGCCACGACCTGAACGAGGAGTCGTGTGACCGAGCGAATGCAGATCCCAGTGGGCGATAGCATGCACGCCCAGGATGTGCTCTCAGCGGGTCACCTGGCCACGCCGACCCGCACTCTCGCCGATATTTTAGTCCACACCGCGGTGCAGCATCCGGATGCTCTGGCCCTGGAAGACGCGGAAGGCACGATCAGCTATCGCGGCCTGCTGCGGCGCGTGCAGACTCAGGCGAGCGCTCTGAGCCTGGCCGGAGTGCGTCGCGGCGACACCGTGGGTATTCGCATTCCCTCGGGCACCCGCGACCTGTATGTGTCGATTCTGGCCACGGTATTCGCGGGGGCCGCCTACGTCCCGGTCGACGCCGACGATCCAGAAGAACGGGCCCGGCTGGTCTTCGCCGAGGCACACGTGGTCGGCGTCATCGGCGAGGACAGTGTGTTCGCACCGCGTGAGGCCCTCGACCTGCAGGCGCTCCAGGGGCGACCCGTGCCGCCGTACGACGACCCGGCACTGGTCTTTCCGAGCGGCAACATCCCGACGCCCGACGACGACGCCTGGGTCATTTTCACCTCCGGATCGACCGGCGTGCCCAAGGGCGTTGCGGTCACCCACCGCTCGGCGGCCGCCTTCGTCGACGCCGAGGCCGGATTGTTTCTGCGCGCCGAACCGATTGCTCCGGGCGACCGGGTACTCGCCGGCCTCTCGGTGGCATTCGACGCGAGCTGCGAGGAGATGTGGCTGGCCTGGCGCAACGGCGCCTGTCTGGTGCCGGCCCCGCGCTCCCTCGTGCGCAGCGGTGCCGACCTCGGTCCGTGGCTGATCGCCCAGGGCATCACCGTCGTCTCAACCGTGCCGACCCTCGCCGCCCTGTGGCCGGAAGAATCGCTCGAAAGCGTGCGCCTGCTGATCTTTGGCGGCGAGGCCTGCCCGCCCGAGCTGGTCGCCCGCATCGCCACTCGCGGCCGCGAGGTCTGGAACACGTATGGGCCGACCGAAGCCACCGTCGTCGCGTGCGGCGCCCTCGTCGACGGCGTCGGCGAGATGCGCATCGGCCTGCCGCTCGACGGCTGGGACCTGGCCGTTGTCGACGCCCAGGGCCAACGGGTGGGCGAGGGCGACACCGGCGAGCTCATCATCGGCGGCGTCGGCCTGGCCCGCTACCTCGACGCTGCCAAGGACGCCGAGAAGTATGCGCCGCACCCGCAGCTCGGCTGGCACCGTGCCTACCGCAGCGGCGACCTCGTACGGTTCGACCGGGCCGGGCTGGTCTTCGCCGGCCGCGCCGACGACCAGGTCAAACTCGGCGGTCGACGCATCGAGCTCGGTGAAGTGGATGCTGCCCTAGGCGCTCTCGTCGGAGTGGCCGGCGGCGCAGCCGTGGTGCAGACCACCCCGGCCGGCAACCATGTTCTGGTCGGATACGTCGCCCCCACCGACGTGAGCGCGCCCTTTGACCGAAAGGCCGCCATTGCCCGGCTGCGTGAGGAACTCCCCGCAGCACTCGTTCCCTTGCTCGCCATCGTCGACGCGCTGCCGACCCGCACCTCGGGCAAGGTCGACCGGGCAGCGCTGCCCTGGCCGCTCCCCGCTTCGCTGCTGGCCGACGAGACAGAGGTGCTGTCGCCGACGGCGGCGTGGCTGGCTGACGCGTGGGCATCCATTTTGGGAATGCCCGTGACCGGGCCCGATGATGATTTCTTCGCTCAGGGCGGTGGCTCGCTCTCGGCCGCCCAATTCGTGTCGGCCGTGCGCGCCCGCTACCCGGAAACCACCGTGGCCGATCTTTACGATCACCCGCGCATCGGGTCGCTCGCCGATGAGCTCGATGCACGCACCCCCGCCACGCCGGCCGTGGCGCGGCAGGTGCTTCCGACACCGGCCCGCAGCCAGCTCGCCCAGACCCTGCTCGGCATTCCCCTGCACGTGCTGAGCGGTATCCGCTGGCTGGTCTACCTCGCCATCGCCAACAACCTGCTCAGCCTGGCCGGCGCGACCTTCGCCCCGACCCTGTCGTGGTGGTGGGTGGCGCTCGGATTTGTGCTGTTCGTGACCCCGCCCGGCAAGATGCTCATCGCCGTCGTCGCCGCCCGGCTGCTGCTGCACGACGTGATGCCGGGCAACTATCCGCGGGGCGGGTCGGTGCACCTGCGGTTGTGGCTGGCCGAGCAGATCGCGCTGCTCGTCGACGCTGCGAGCCTCGCCGGCGCTCCCTGGATCAGTTACTACGCTCGGGCTCTCGGCGCGGAGATCGGCCCCGACGTCGACCTGCACTCGCTGCCGCCGGTGACCGGCCTGCTCGCCGTCGGAGCCCGGGCCGCGATCGAACCGGAGGTCGACCTGGCCGGCCACTGGATCGACGGCGACATTTTGCGCATCGGCTACCTCCATGTCGGTGCCGACGCTCGCATCGGATCCCGCAGCACCCTGCTCGGCGGCGCCCACGTGAGCCACGGCGCGGAGATCGAACCCGGCGCCGCCGTCTCGTCGCGTGTGCCGGCGGGGGAGCGGTGGGCCGGTTCCCCGGCTCGACGGGTCGGCTCGTCCCGCCGCCCCTGGCCGGCCGAACGCCCGCCGCGCGCCATCCGCTGGCTCGGCGCCTTCGCGGCCGGCTCGGTCGCGATGACCGCTATTCCCACGATCGCCATCGTTCTCGGCGCGACCATCGTCGGCGGCGTCGTCGGCGACTCGGACAACCTCGGCGCGGCCGTGCTTCGTGCCGCCCTGATCATGCCGGTCGCTGTCCTGGCCGGCGGCCTCGCCTACGCGCTGCTCGTGATCGGATTCGTACGCGCGCTCGGCGTCGGCCTGCGCGAGGGCTACTACCCGGTGCGCAGCCGGATCGGCTGGCAGGTGTGGATGACCGAACGCATCCTCGACGGCGCCCGTACCGTGCTGTTCCCGCTCTACGCGAGCCTGCTCACGCCGACCTGGCTGCGATTGCTCGGTGCCAAGGTGGGCGCCGAGGTCGAGGCGTCGACCGTGCTCCTGCTGCCCTCGCTCACGACCATCGCGCCCGCCGCGTTTCTCGCCGACGACACGATGGTCGCCTGCTACGAACTCGGCGGCGGTTGGATGCACATCGGCCCGGCCAAGGTAGGCCGCCGGGCCTTTCTCGGCAACAGCGGCATGGCCGGTCCCGGTCGCACCGTGCCGCGCAACGGGCTCGTCGCCGTGCTCTCCTCGACCCCGCGCAAGGCCAAGCGAGGGTCGAGCTGGCTCGGCAACCCGCCGGCCCGACTGCGCCGGAGACCAACGGATGCCGACGAGTCCCGCACATTCCACCCGCCCGTTCGCCTGAAAGTAGCCCGATCCCTGTGGGAACTGCTGCGCATCCTGGCCGGCTTCACCAGCGCCTGGATTGCCCTGCTCGTGCTCGCGCTGCTCGACCTGCTCTGGCTGCACCTCGGCCTTGGCGCGGCGATCGGCCTGTCGGGCGTGGTCATGCTCGCCGCTGGAGCGGTGGCCGCCGCGGTCACGACGGTGGTCAAATGGACACTGGTCGGGCGCATCGACGCGTCGGAGCATCCGCTGTGGTCGTCGTTTATCTGGCGCAACGAGGTCTCGGACAGTTTCGTGGAGATGGTCGCCCGCCCCTGGTTCGCCGAGAAAGCTTCGGGCACACCGGCGCTCGCCGTGTGGCTGCGCACCCTCGGTGCCTCCGTCGGGCGCGGTGTCTGGTGCGAGACCTACTGGCTGCCCGAAGCGGATCTGGTGCGGCTCGGCGCCGGCAGCACCGTCAGCCGTGGCAGCGTCGTGCAGACCCACCTGTTTCACGATCGCATCATGCAGCTCGGCGCGGTCGTGCTGGCCGAAGGCGCGACGCTCGGGCCGAACAGCGTCATCCTGCCGGCGGCGTCCATCGACGCCGGAGCAAGCGTTGGCCCCGGCTCGCTGGTCATGCGCGGCGAACGGGTGCCGGCCGGTTCGCTCTGGTCGGGTAACCCGATCACGCCGTGGCACCAGCCGCCGTGGACGCGTTGAGCGTGGATGGTTAGGCGATGGCCCAGACTGTGCAGACGACTTACGGCTCGGCCAGCGCCGGTGACCCCTACACTCCCACCGGCGGTAACGGCGGCTACACCGCCGAGCACTACGACTTGACCCTGGACTACCGCGTAATCACTAACCGGTTGAACGCGACGGCGATCATCACCGCGCGGGCCCTCATTCGGCTCGACCGGTTCAGCCTCGACTTCGCCGGGCTGAGTGTGGAGAAGGTCACGGTGAACGGCGCGCGGCCGACGAAAGTCACCCACAGCGCCCGCAAGCTGGTGATCAGCCTCGCTACGACCATTGAAGCGGGGGCCGTGTTCGAGGTAGTGGTGCGCTATCGCGGGGCGCCGCATCCGGTGCACAGCGCCTGGGGCGATGTCGGCTGGGAGGAGCTCGACGACGGCGTGCTCGTCTCCGGGCAGCCGTGCGGGGCCGCGACCTGGTTTCCGTGCAACGACCACCCGGGTGACAAGGCCAGTTATCGCATCACGATCGCCTGCGAATCCAGCTACACCGTGGTGTCGAACGGGGTGTTATCGGCCCGGTCGAGCCGCTCCGGTCGCACCAAATGGACCTTCGACGTGCGCGAGCCGATGGCGACCTACCTCGCCACGGTGCTGATCGGCCGCTACCGCCGCCGCGACCTGGCCGCCGCCCCGGTTGCCCACAGCCTGTATTTTCCGGCCCGTCTGGCGACCCGTGTCGGTACCGACTTCGCCCGACTCACCGAGATGATCGCGTTCTTCGCCGACCGGTTTGGACCCTACCCGTTCGCCTCGTTTTCGGTGGTCGTGACCGACGACGAACTGGAGATTCCACTCGAGGCGCACGGCCTGGCCGTGTTCGGCAGCAACCACGTCGACGGCGAGCACGGCAGCGACCGGCTGATCGCTCACGAACTGGCGCACCAGTGGTATGGCAACAGCCTCACCGTGGCCCGCTGGCAGGACATCTGGCTGCAGGAGGGCTTCGCCTGCTACGCCGAATGGCTCTGGGAGGAGCAGCGCGGCGGTCGCACTGCCGACGCGCTCGCCACGCTGCACCGCGGCAGGGTCGCGGCGCTGCCCCGCGACATCGTCGTCGGCGACCCCGGCGCGCATGACATGTTCGACGACCGTGTCTACAAACGCGGAGCGCTCGCCCTGCACGCCATTCGCAAATCTCTCGGCGACGAGGCCTTCTTCGCCGCCTTGCGCGCCTACACCGCGGCCCGGCGGTTCGGGCAGGTCTCCACCGACGACTTCGCGGAATTCTTCTCCGAACACACCGGCAGCCGGGCGATCGGCGGGTTCGTCGACCGGTGGGTGCTGGAACGCGCGCTGCCGAGCCTCTAGCCGCGTGTCCTATCGCACCGCGACGTGCGGGGCGTGTGCGCTGAGAACAGCGAGCGTGCCGACCAGCCCGGCGCCCGCGCTGAAATTCGCCAGGTGCACCCGGGTCAAATCGAGGGTGGCGGTCGGCCAGTGCAGCAGAACGGATGCTCCACCGCTGCTCCACCCCACCGTCACCTCCCGAGGATTCACCGTCAGCCCCTCGCCCGACAGTTTGAGCAGCGCCTCCTTCGTCGTCCAGAGCTGCGCGCGCGCCCGGTCGCGTTCGGCGAACGGCACCGCCGCAAGCGCGGTGCGCTCGAGAATGTTGAAAGCGACATCATCGAACCCGGCGCGGCCGACCGCGCTGACGCTCTCGATGTCGACACCGATCGGCCCGGCCAGTGACACGGCCACGACCGCGATATCGCCGGCTCGGCTCAGGCTCACGTGCACCCCGCGCGGCGCCAGGACGCGCGGCCGGCCATGCGCTCCGCCGCAGAGCTCGCAGCGCTGCTCGATGGTGACGGGGCCCCGCTTCGGGCAGATCCGGGCCACGGCGGCGGTGAGCCGTGCGCGGTCGGCCTGGGGGAGCGTCGCGCGCGGAGCGAGGAACAGGGAGACATCCGTGTGCGGCACCCCTCCACGTTACCGGGAGGTGTCGGTGAGTGACACACTAGAAGATCGAACAAGGAGAGCCGATGGCGCTGGTTGATAACGCGGTCTACGTGGATGGGCACCGAGTCTCCACCCCGCACTCCCTCGATGAGACCTTCGAAGTCATGAAGGAGAACGAAGGTTTCGCTTGGATCGGGCTGTATCGGCCAAGCGAGAAGGAGGTGCGGGCCGTCGCCACCGAATTCAGCCTGCACCATTTGGCCGTGGATGATGCGCTCGCCGGTCACCAGCGGTCGAAAATCGAGCGGTACGGGGACATCCTGTTCGTGGTGTTGCGCCCGGCCCGATATATGGACGACGAGGAACGCGTCGAATTCGGCGAGCTGCACGTGTTCGTCGGTCCGGATTTCGTCGTGACCATCCGCCACGCTGAATCGCCTGACCTCGCGCAGGTGCGGGAGCGCATGGAGCAGACACCACATTTGCTCGCCCTCGGTCCGGAAGCCGTGCTCTACGCCATTCTTGACCAGGTCGTCGACGAATACGGGCCGGTTGTCGCCGGCCTCGAAAACGACATCGACGAGATTGAAGACCAGCTGTTCGATGGCGACCCGGAGGTTTCCCGCCGCATCTATGCCCTGTCGCGCGAGGTGATCGAGTTTCAGCGGGCAACCCAACCACTCGTGACCATGTTCGAGGCCATGCAGCGTGGCTTCGATAAATACAACGTCGATTTGGAACTCCACCGGCACCTGCGTGACGTGCTCGACCACACCCTGCGAGTCGTGGAGCGTGGCGACGCGTTCCGGCAGCTGCTGCAGAACGCGCTCACCGTGCACAGCACCCTGGTCGGCCAACGCCAGAACGACGAGATGCGGCACCTGTCGGAGACCAGCCTGGCCCAGAGCGAAGAGGTCAAGAAGATCTCCAGCTGGGCGGCGATCCTGTTCGCGCCGACGCTGGTCGGCACGGTCTACGGCATGAACTTCGACCACATGCCCGAGCTCCACTGGGCCCTGGGCTATCCCTTCGCCCTCAGCCTGATGCTCGCGATGGGTGTCAGCTTGTACGCCGTGTTCAAACGTCGCGACTGGCTGTGAGCCTGCAGATTGAAGCAGAAACCCGCGAAACCCCGGCCGCCTCGGGGCAAACCGGTGGTTTGCCAATTAGGGTAGCCCTGTGTGGCACCTCGATAAAAAACAAGATGACGACGACGTGCTTTCCAAGTACCTTGGCGCGGTCCCCGGCGACCCGCAAAATGTGACCCGTCCACACAACCTCAGTCTGGGCGACCCGGCCTTCACCGCCGGCAACATCGCCGAACCGATCTGGCAGCGGTGGCGCGACGAACTCGCCGCCCTCGGCGGACGCTCGCCGCTGCTGCACTTCACCGACGAAGCCCGAACCCGCATCGAACTCAGCGCCACGCATCCCGGCGGTCTGCCGCAGTTCATCATCGGCAAGACCACCCTGCTGTCCAATCTCATTCGCGACGAGCTGGCCTTGCGCAACGCCCGCCTGGCCGCGAACGAGATCACCCAGAAGGGCATCGAACTGCGCTCCATGCGCGGCATTGAATCGGTCAACCTGGCCATCGGCCTCGCCGAGTGGCGTTACCAGGACGTCGATTACAGCGCCCCGGTGCTGTTGCGCCCCCTGGCCATTCGTCGGTACGGGCGCGACTACGAGCTCAAGCTCAAGGGCCAGCCTATTCTCAACCCCGAACTGGCCCGCGCCCTGAAAGACCAGTTTCAGATCGTACTCGACGCCGACGCCTTCGTGGCGCTCGCCGTGACCAACGGCGCGTTCAAACCGCAGCCCGTCATTGACCGGCTGCGCGGACTGACCTCGCACCTGCCCTGGTTCAACGTCGTACCCCGCCTCGTCGTCTCGTCGTTCGCCGACGTCGGCCGGGCGCTCGCCGCTGACGCCGGTTCGCTCGAGCATCCGCTGCTCGACGCCGTCGCCGGCAACATGACAGCCAGGGGCAATATCGCGACCGCATACAACCCGGTAGTGCCGATCGGCCAGGACGCCCGCCCACCGGCCACCGACACGCTGCTCGGCGACGCCGACTCCGAGCAGGAGAACGTCGTCGCGCAGATCGCGGCCGGCAACTCCCTCGTCGTGAAGACACTGCCCGGCACCGGCGGTACCCAGACCATTGTCAACGCGATCGGCTCGCTCGTGGCCCAGCACAAGCGGGTACTCGTGGTGAGCGCGCGCCGCTCGAGTCTCGACGGCATCCACGGCCGCCTCGTGCAGGTGGGCCTGCCCGGCATGGCCGTGACCCCGCGCACGCTGCGCCGCGACCTGATCCAGTCAATCACCCGCAACGAAAAGGCCACCCAGCCGCGTGTCGGCGACGTCGACGACGCCCTCGTACGCCTGCGCAAGGTGCTGCTCGACTACCGGTCCGCCCTCACTCGGCGAGACTCCGCACTGGGCGTCTCGGTGCTCGACGCACTCGGCGAGCTCGCCCGCCTCGCCCAGCTGCCCGAGCCGCCATCGACGACGGCCCGTCTCGACCGACACGCCCTCGAGCTGCTCGCACACTCCCGATCGGCCGCCGCCAACACCCTGATCAAGGCCGCCGTTCTCGGCGAGTTTCGGTACGGCCCCGGCGACTCGCCCTGGTACGGCGCCTCGTTCACCTCCACAGCGGATGCCTCCAACTCGCACCAGCTCGCCAAACGCGTCAACGAGCGTGAACTTCCCCGGCTGCTCGAACGGGCCAACGGGCTCATCAGCCAAACCCGGCTGCGCCCATTCGAGACGGTCAATGAGCTCGGTGTCTACCTGCGGTTGTTGCTGGATATCCGCGAAACTCTCGACAAGTTTCAGCCCGGCGTCTACGACCGGTCGCTCACCGAGCTGATCGCGGCCACGTCGTCGCGCCGGGAATCGTCCGAGATGAGCTCGGCCAGCCGTCGCCGGTTGCGCAAGCTCGCCGAGGAATACCTGCGCCCCGGCGTGCGGGTCACCGACATGAACGAGAGCCTGCGCCGCATTCAGAGTCAGCGCACGCTCTGGCAGCGCTACGCGGCCGCCGGCGTGACCCCGGAGGTGCCGGTCGGCATCAACGACGTGCACGTCGCTTTTCAGCGCGTCTGGGAAGACCTTGGACTGCTCGACGTTCCGCTCGGCACCGTTGGCACGCCGCGCATCCTCGCGGGGCGTCAGATCAACGAGCTGGTCTCGATGATCTCCGGCCTCGCCGCCGAGAGCGAGGTGCTCGCCAACCTGCACGAGCGCACCGCGCTTCTGGCGACCCTGCGCGAGCACAACCTCGACCCGCTCATGACCGACCTCTCCCAACGCCACGTTTCGGAGAAGAACGTCGCCGCCGAGCTCGAACTGGCTTGGTGGCAGTCCGTGCTCGAGACCATGCTCGCGAGCGACCGGGCCCTGCTAGGCGCCAACACCCAGGTTCTGGATCGACTCGAGGCCGATTTCAAACTCGTCGACGAGGCGCACGCATCCGCGACCGGCCAGCTGCTGGCGTGGCTGCTCGCCGAAACCTGGAAGATCGGCGTCGTCGACTTTCCCGAGGAAGCCGACCAGCTGCGCCGCCTGCTGCGCGCCGACCGTGCCACCCCCGCCCGGCTCAACGACGTCGCCCCGCACCTCGGCCGCGTGCTCGCCCCGGTCTGGCTGGCCTCGCCCTACGAAGTAGCCGGCATCAGCGACCAAATCACCTTCGACACCGTGCTGATCGTCGACGCCGGCGCCACCACCCTCGCCGAAAACGTCGGCGCTATTCGACGTGGCCGCCAGATCGTGGCGTTCGGCGACCCGGTCACCCAGACCCCCTCATCGTTCGAGACCGGCATTGCCGGCTCGGGGGAAGCAACCGCGCCCGAGGTGTCGGTCGACGCCCTCCACGCCGACTCCGCCCTCGCCCGCCTCGGCGAACTGCTGCCGACCCTCACCCTCACCCGAAGCTACCGGGCCGGCGGTGAAGACCTGGCGGAGCTCGTCAACCACCGCTTTTATGGCGGACGCATCGACTCGCTGCCCTGGGCTGGCAGTTTTCTCGGTCACGGCAGCCTCACCATCAACTATGTGGCGGGCGGGCGCGGCATGCCCGATGCCGACAGTGGCGCCATCGAGAGCGTTGACGCCGAGGTCGTGAAGGTCATCGACCTCGTGCTCGACCACGCGTCGAAGCGTCCGCGCGAATCGCTCATGGTGATCACCGCGAGCACCCGGCACGCCGTGCGCGTGCAGCAGGGTGTGCTCGCCGCGTTCGCGAAGCGCACCGACCTGTCGGATTTCATCCTGAAAGACCGCAGCGAACCGTTCACCGTGCTCACCCTCGAGCAGGCGGTGGCGCAGAGCCGCGACCGGGTCATCTTCTCGATCGGATACGGCCGCACCCCGCACGGACGCCTGCTGTCGAACTTCGGTTCGCTCGGCGAACCCGGCGGCGAACGCCTGCTGGCGATCGGTATGACGCGGGCCCGCCGCGCGCTCGACATTGTCTCGTGCTTCCGCCCCGCCGACATCGACGAGGACCGCCAGCGTCACGGCATCCTTGCGCTGTCGCAGGTGCTGAGCGAGACCGAAGCCCGTCGGGACGAGGTGCAGGTTCCCGACGCGAGCGAGGCCATGCTCGTGGACCTCGCCGGCCGCCTCGAAAAGCTCGGCTTCATCGTGCGCCTCGGCCACCGCGGCAAGCTCGCCCTCGCCGCCTCCTACGGCACCCGCGCGATCGTGGTCGAAACGGATGCCGTCGTCAATCGTGCGAGCCTGCGCGAGTCGTTGCGCCTGCGCCCCGAAGTGCTGCGCCGTCTCGGCTGGCACTACCTGCGCGTGCACAGCTTCGAGCTGTTCAGCAACCCTGACGCCGTCGCGGCGCGCGTGGCCGCCATCGCCGGTGTTCCGCAACAGGATGCCGCTGCCCGGCTCGGTACGACCGATGACGCCATCGCCCCGAAGCGGCCCGGCGCGTGAGCAGCGACGGCACAGCTAACGGTACGCCGCGCCCCGGCACGGTGCACCTCGGCACCGAGCGTCAGCCGATCATCAAAGCCGCGGGCAGGGCTCGGCGCGCGCAGCTGCTGCCCGCGCCGGACACCGACCCGAACCCGCACCCGCCGGTGCTGCGCGAAGAGGGGGGTGTCGCCTCGTCTGGCAGCCTGCCGAGCGCGAACGACGCGCGGTTACGGCAGGATCGTCCGCCGCATTGGTAGTGCGGTCTAGGCGGTATGCCGGGGCCCCTGGTCGGTGGCGCTGTTCTTGGCCAGCAGATCGCGGATCTCGGTGAGCAGATCGAGTTCGGTCGTGGGATCGGCCACAACGGCGGAGGGCACGCCGGTCGCCCGGCGACGGTCCTGAGCCTCTTTGAGCTTGTTCAGCGGCAGCACGATCACGAAGTAGACGACCGCGGCGATCAGCAGAAAATTGATGAGCGCGCCGATGACAGCACCGAACAGAATCTTGTCGCCACCGGGAAGCATCACGGGGAGGGCCTTCGCGAGCGAGTCGGCCTGGAAGACCGAGGCGATCAGCGGGTTGAAGACGTTTTTGACGATCGACGTGACGAGCGCGGTGAACGCCGTGCCGATGACGACGGCGACGGCGAGGTCGATGACGTTGCCGCGCATGATGAATTCTTTGAAACCGTTGATCACGGGGTGCTCCAAACGGATGACTTGGGAGACCGTCTTTGTCAGCGCCATGCTGTTAGGACGCCTTCGCGGCTGAAACGGAGGAGGACGACGCCGAGGTGTCCTTCTTGATCGGCGCGCGGTCGGCCTTCTTGTCGGACTTTGTCTCGGATTTACCCTCAGCGGGCTTGCTCGTCGACGAATCGCTCGTGCTGGCAGACTTCTCGTTCGTCTTGCGGTCGAGGTTCGGGTTAGTACGCTTCGAGTCCGACTTGGAATCATTGCTGTAGAAACCCGAACCGCTGAAGGTCACGCCGATCGAGGAGAAGACCTTACGGAGCTTTCCCTGGCAGGTCGGGCACACCGTGAGCGAGTGGTCGGTAAAGGCCTGCTGGATATCGAAGGCGGTGTCGCACTCGGTGCAACGGTAAGAGTAGGTAGGCACTGCATCTCCAGCTGGTTGAACTGGCAGGCAAACGCCTGCCAGTACTAAGGTTAGGCGCGCTCGCGCCCCCGCAGGTTCAGCACGAGCACGACTAGCGGTGAAAAATAATCAGAAAGCGATGATTCGGGTCGGCGTGACGAGGCCGTTGACCGGCTGATCGTGCACCTCGCGGGGTACCGCGTCGACAAATTCGCTGTCGAACACTACGGCATACACCGGTGGGCACTTCTCCATCGACCCCAGGGTCTTGTCGAAATAGCCGCGACCCCAGCCCATGCGCAGGCCAGACCCGTCCACAGCCGCCGCCGGAACGATGATGAGGTCGACGTCATTGATGGCGATCGGGCCGAGCAGGGTTCCGACCGCCTCAGGCATACCGGAAATGCCGTTGAATTCCTCGTCTCCCGTGCCGACGGTCCAGTCGAGCAGACCATCTTCGCGCGAAATCGGGAACAGAACACGGATGCCCTCTGCCATGGCCCAGGTAAGAAAAGGTCGGGTATCGGGCTCATTGCGGGCCGACAGATAGCAGGAGATTGACCGTGCCGACAGGTCGAGCACGAGGCTTTGAAGGTTCTTGGTGAAACCCGCCGTGGCTGCTTCGCGTTCATGGGAGGTCAGGTTCTGACGGCGTTCGCGCAGTTCCGCCCTCAGCGCACGCTTTCGATGACCTGTGTCGGAGTCCATATAAGGCATCCTACTTGCCGCTAACCTAGTGCCCATGGGTACCCCGATAACTAAAGCCGTCATTCCCGCAGCGGGACTCGGAACGCGCTTCCTCCCGGCCACCAAGGCCATGCCGAAGGAGATGTTGCCCGTCGTCGACAAGCCAGCTATTCAGTACGTCGTCGAGGAGGCGGTCGCGGCCGGCCTCAGTGACATATTGATGGTGACCGGTCGCAATAAGAACGCCCTGGAGAACCATTTCGACCGTATGACCGAGCTGGAAGCCATGCTCGAACGCAAGGGCGACCAGACCCGGCTCGCCAAGGTGCGCGAGTCCAACGAGCTCGCCGACATCCACTATGTACGCCAAGGCGACCCGCGCGGCCTCGGCCACGCCGTGCTGCGCGCCCGCATGCACGTGGGCAACGAGCCCTTCGCGGTGCTGCTCGGTGATGACATCATCGATGCCCGCGACCCGCTGCTGACCCGCATGCTCGCGGAGCAGGTCAAGCGCGGCGCCAGCATCGTTGCGCTGCTCGAGGTCGACCCTGCGCAGATCCATATGTACGGTGCGGCCGCGGTCGAGGCCACCGACGACCCCGACGTCGTGCGCATCACCGGCCTGGTCGAAAAGCCGAGCGCCGAGGACGCCCCGTCCAACCTGGCCATCATCGGCCGTTACGTGCTCTGCCCCGAAGTCTTCGATATCCTGGAACACACCAAGCCCGGCAAGGGTAACGAGATTCAGCTCACCGATGCCCTGCAGGAGATGGCCGTCAACCCGGAAAGCACCGGCGGCGTGTACGGCCTCATCTTTCGCGGGCGTCGCTACGACACCGGCGACCGGCTCGACTACATCAAGGCCATCGTGCAGCTCGCCGTTGAACGTGACGATCTCGGCGCCGACCTCAAGCCGTGGCTGCACGAATTCGTCGCCACGCTCGACTGACGCTCCGCCCAGCATCACCCAGCCAGACCGGGCTTCCCGGCCCACGACAGACAGGTGAACCGTGCCGATCGCAATTCCCAGCCTCTATGAGGGCTCCGTCACACTGCGTCCCATCCGTTTGCGCGATGCGCGCGCGCTCGAGGGCGAACTGCTGGCGAACCGATCGTGGCTGCGCAAGTGGGAGGCGACGAACCCGTACGCGCCGATGTCTTTCGACACGCGCGCGAGCATCCGCAGCCTGTTGACCCACTCGCGGTCGGGCAACGGCTTGCCCTTCATCGTGGAACACAACGGAGAATTGGCCGGCCAGCTGAACGTGTCGTCGATCGCGTGGGGGTCGCTGTCGTCGGCGACGATCGGCTACTGGGTGAGTGAAAAGTTCGCCGGCCAGTCCGTCACCCCTACGGCCGTGGCGCTCGCAACAGACTACTGCTTCTACCAGCTCGGCCTCCACCGCATGGAAATCTGCATCCGCCCGGACAATCAGGCGAGCCTGCGTGTCGTCGAAAAGCTCGGCTTTCGGTATGAGGGACTGCGCCGCCGCTATATCCACATCAATGGAGACTGGCGCGACCATTTCTGCTTCGGCCTGGTCTCCGAAGAACTCAGCCAGGGTGTCATGCGCCGTTGGCACGATGGCCTGGTACCAGCGGATGCCGCGCGCGTCACCGCGGCAGACCTTGCCTCGGCCGCGCAGCCGGTGCGTGTCATCACTCGATGAAGGTGATTTTCCCTGTTCGGGGGCGAATTCGGAGTAATAATCTCGATGACACACCATGGGTAATAACCGTGGGATCACCCTGTGACTCCTAGCGTTGTCAACATGAGTAGTGAGGCATTGGGTGGCGGGGTCATGGTGGCGGTAGCCGCTGTGCTGTGGGTTGCCTATTTGATGCCCACCTGGTCGCGCCGCAAGCAGTACCAGGCGACGGAACGAAATGCGGTGCGATTGCAGCAGGCACTGCGCGTCCTGGCTGAAACCGCTGAAATTCCGCGGCAAGTGCGGCTCGAAGCGACCGCCCGCACCCTGGCCGAGCAGCAGCGTGTTCTGGCACGAGCCGAGTATTCAGAGCGTGCCGAAGCGCAGGCGGTGGCGGATGCTGGGCGCGCCGTGCGCCGCGCCGCCGCAGTGACCGCCGCGGCGACACCGCGCCTGGCGGGGTCGCCGGTGCAGAAACTTCGGCGCCTCCGTCGGTTCCGCGGACTGGTCGCTCTGATGCTGCTGGCCGGCTTCGTGCTGGCTGTGGCCGGCATCGCTCCCGCTCTGGCGGGCTCTTTCACCGCGCTGGTCGGCGGCGTCGTCGTCACGGTGGCCGCGTTTGGCATTCTCGGCCGGCTGGCCACCGTCGCCCGCTCCGTCCGCATTGTGCGGGTGGAAGCCCCGATCGATCTGCCCGTGCTGATCGGTCAGGCCTTTGAGCCCGTGCAATGGGAGGCGACTCCGGCCGCCGCAGCGACCTGGACGCCGCACCCGGTACCGCGAGCACTGCACCTCTCGCGCGGATCTATCGCGCAGTCGGCGATGGCATCCGTTGAAGCGGCCAACCAGCTGCGGAAGGCAGCCGCCCAGGCGGAGGTCGCCCGCCGCGGGGCCGCACTCGCCGAGGAAGCACATCGGGCGGTCACGCCGATCGCCCGGCCCGCTGTCACGGCTGCGCCGAGCCGGTTTGCATCGATGGGCATTGTCGGCGAGACCGGGCCGGGCCTGACCGACCTCGACGCCGTGCTGCGTCGCCGTCGCGCCGTCTAATTCGCCTCGCACTCGGCAAGCGGCGAAACTGTTGGTCAGCCCGTGATATTCTTCAAAGGCAGTTTGGGGCTATGGCGCAGTTGGTAGCGCGTCTCGTTCGCAATGAGAAGGTCAGGAGTTCGAATCTCCTTAGCTCCACTCTAGAAGGGCCAGCATCCGTAAGGGTGCTGGCCCTTCTCCGTTCATGAAGCGGCTGCTGCATTTGGTCGGTGGATGGCGAACGGAGGACAAGGACTCTCGAGCACGGCTCCTATACGCTCGGGCGCAAGCAGCAGCTAAGCTTGCCTCGATAACAGGGGGAATTGTGGAGTGTGAAGGTCGGCAGGCGCCCGAGGTTGACGACGCGAGGCGAGTTGGCGGCGTCCGTGAACGGCACGAGCCAGATGACCAGAGCGTGCAAGCCCTCACCGCGTCATTCAAGATCGGGCGACGCGCCCTGGTCGTTATCTCGGCCGTGAGCGCACTTTTATTGATCGGCTCGATAATTGTCGTACAAGCTGCGTTGAGAGACACTGTGGTCAGTGACGACTTCTCGAATGATGCTGACGGATACAAGACCGAAACTGACAGTGGTCACCCGGTCGTCCTGTTTCCTTCGGGCTCTCCCCGAACTCCGCGGGTGAAGGACGGCTGGCTCGCCTTTGATGAGCGCTATGGGGTCCTGGGCAGCTATTACATCGTTGAAGTCCCCAAAGTGCGAAATGCGTCTGTTGACTTCACGTTTACGCCATGGAGCCAAGGCGGCGGTTTGTTCTGTCTCGCGTTCATGGAGGAGGACTTATCTAAGACGTTCCCAGAGGTACCGCGTTCCCCCATGCACCTGACAGTCAGCCCAACTAATTGGAGTCTTGACGTCTTCGATACAAAGGGTGACCAGTTGCGGACAGTTGCAGATGGCGCGTTTCAGACACCGCTGATCGCCGACGGGATCATCACCCATGCCGTCTCCGTTAGCCTAGATCCCGAAAATGGCGCCGTGAAGCTGACGCTCCCGACGGGTCAAGTCGTCGAGGTCTCAGACCCTGCATTCAAAGTCATTCCAAACTTCGCTTACATTGAGTCCTGGCGGACCACGGCCGATACGGCCGAGACCTTGGCGAAGGTCCGGGCGTGGCAGGCAGACGCAAATCCCACATTCAATGCTCGCGATAAGTGAGACTGCGTTCGGTCGGTCCGGACGTCCCCGAAACTAGAGGCCCAGTAGGATGATCTCGGGGCACCTATCTGGTTGCTATCTGGTTATTTCGAGCAATCAAAGGGCGGGCGTCATGTCCTCGCCGCAGTCCTGATAGTGGGTAATTTTTAGTGGTCTTCTCTAGTCCAACGTTTCTTTTTCTGTTTCTCCCGCTGACTCTCCTCGTCTACCATGCGATTCCAGTGCGATCTCGCGCACGCAACGGTTGGCTATTGATTGCCAGCGTTTTGTTCTATTTTTGGGGTGCTGGCAGCGCGATTCTTGCGATCGTATTTGTCGCACTGACGAGCTTCGGCGGCGCATACATCGCATGGCTCATTGCTCGACGCTATGCACGGCTGCTCCCCGCTGGCTCCGTCTACAAACTCACTATCCCGTCCGCGGTCACGATACTGATTGTGCTTGTACCGCTGATTTCGTTCAAGTACATCCCACAGTTCGCAACGTTGCAGGTGCCCGTATTGTCATCCGCTCTGAGCTCCATGGGAGCAGCGAGTTGGGTGCTTCCGCTCGGAGTCTCGTTCTTCACCTTTCATGCCGTGTCGTTTGTCATCGACTCAGCGAGGGAGGGACGCCCGCTCACAAAATCCTTTCCTTCCTACCTTCTCTATCTGTTCGTTTTTCCGCACCAGATTGCGGGACCAATCGTCAGGTATTCTGAAATTGGTTCACAAATCGAGGGCGTCCGGAGGATCTCGTCGAGGCAAATGGGCTACGGGATCACCAGGTTCACTTGGGGGCTCGCGAAGAAAGTACTCATTGCGGATAACTGCGGCGTCATTGCGAACGCTATGTTCGATAACGCCGCCAACCCGGACTCACTGTCCGGGGCCGGCGCTTGGCTGGGCGCCCTCGCCTATGGGCTGCAAATCTATTTCGACTTCAGTGGCTATTCCGACATGGCCATCGGCCTAGCGCAGATGTTTGGGTTCCGGTTTCCTGAGAACTTCCGTGCTCCGTACACGGCCTCCAGCGTTACCGACTTCTGGCGGCGCTGGCACATCACTCTCACGAAATGGTTCCAGGACTACATTTACATTCCGCTGGGCGGGAACCGTCGAGGAGTATGGGTAGAGTACGGCGCCCTCCTACTGGTATTTTTGCTTACATCGCTCTGGCACGGGGCTCTGGTGGGCTTCCTCATATGGGGTGGCATGCACTCGGCAGCCCTTCTCTTCGAGCGAATCACCGGGCTGCGTAAGGTCAAATCCTTTGTTCTCGTAAGACGTTGCCTAACCCTCATCTTTGTTCTTGTCGCATGGGTGCCGTTTAGGGCTTTGGAAGCGCAGAAAAGCATTGACATCTGGCAGGCAATGGTCCTTGGGCCGTGGGACTTTACGTCGCCAGAACTTTTGGTTTCGCTGACTCCATTCACTCTGACAGCGATGTTCGTCGGATCACTGAGTTTCTTCATGGGTTCGCGCCAAACCGGCTTTGAGACAATCTTCGGAAAAGCTGAGGCGGTCACGATGAACGGCTTCCGATGGAAAACCGCCTGGGCGCTCGTCCCGATTACTCTCGCCGGGACATTGGCCATGGTCCTTCAAGCAGACTTCAGTCCGTTCCTATACTTCCAATTCTGAGGTGACGCACGTGCACGAAAAAGACACGACGGACCAACCGATCGCGACGCGGGAGCTGCCACGTTGGGCATCAACTGCACTCATTACCGTGTTCAGCGCGGGGCTGTTGGGCGTATGGCTCATCCCAGGCAACGCTGCCGGCGCACAGAATCGAGAGCCAGTTCCCTACCCTTCCTACTCCGTATCCACGGCGGTTGATGAAGCGACATACAAGGGAATCGACGCAGCCCTGCGCGACCGAATCGGTGCACAGGTCATGGTTTCGGAAGCCGTTGGCAACATGTCGAAACGCGCTCTCGGTAAAAGCCCGACTCCAGCCGTGGTGATTGCCGATGACGGTCAACCGTTTTTCGCCGAAGATTTCGTCCGGCCGTGCCGTGAAACAGAAGCGACACTGGACGTAGTCAGGGCGGGGCTTCGAGAGGACCAAGCATCGCTAAACGCCGCAGGCAAGTACGTGCTTTTCATGGTCGCGCCGGATAAGTCGTCTATTCGTCGCGATGTCGTCGCTTCAATCTCCCCAGACTTGCTGCGGTGCAGCGATTTTGTCCGCTCGCACTTCGAGTCATGGGAGACCGACGGCGATCTTCCGTTGATTACTCTCTGGGACGACGTGGCGAAACTTGATGAGGGGCCGTTGAACGCCTACATGTTCAACGACACGCATTGGAATGCGGCAGGGTCGATGGCCATGTCTTCAGCATTGATGCGTCGGTTGGTTGTCGACCAGCAGGTGTCTGAGTCTGTCCTAGATGACATGGAGGAACCTGTCTTCAGCGAGCCAACGCCATATGTCACTGACCTGAACTCGGTGATGGGCGTGACGGACGTGAACTATCGAGGCACTGCCTCATTCCTGCGGCCGGGGGTTACAACTGTCGGCGAGACGGTCGTCGGACCGACCGGGCAGATGCAGCTCCACTACACGTCGACGTCCACGACAAGAGCTTTGGTCCCGGGAAAGACGCTCATCCTGGGGGACTCGTTCATGCTGACGCAGATGCCCACTCAGCTTCAGAATTTCTTTGAGGATGTGACCATCGCTGATCACCATGAATTCGCGCAAGCAGGGCAGTTTGACCGAGTCATAGTTGAGAGAGTGCAGCGATACGGCGCGACAGGGGACTGGCCATCGCTCACGTCGACACTGAAATAGGGCGAGCATGACCGTTCAGGTCCCATCGAGTCTCATCACTGCTGCGGTGCCCGTTCATCGAGACGCTCGACAACGTGGCGGAATAGAAGTGCTCCCCGATCGTTGGACAGGTCGCACGAAAAACCTCGCCACCCAATCCGTAAAGACTGAGCGGCGGGGCATTGTCGTGCTCGTACTACCTATGGGGGTGGGTTAGGACACTGTCGACGCGATCGGCACAATCGCTGCGTCAAGTTTGGCCTGAGCGCCCCCTGCCGTGGTGAATTGTTCGCCGAGCATGGTAACCGTCACGGGAATTGCGGCGAGGTTCGCGCGTCGCTTTTGCTCTTTGATCACTTTAATGCAATCGGCGTCGCGTTCGCTATAGATGAGGATTTCGAGGTTGATCGTTATGCCGCGTTACCGGGTAGTGAGGTGGGCCAAGATTGCTGAGAATTCCGGCTATCTATGAATCCGTCAGACCCACCTGGGCCTGGGATCGTTGACTTAGTAGCAAACCCGCCGTATAGACCTGACGCGCCGACTGAAGCAAAGTGCACGGACTGGGCGCCTCCTGCCGTCGATAAAAAGGCTGCACAAGAGTACGGAATTTTAGCCGGTGCAAAGCCATAGGAAGATCAATGGTCTGCCCGCTAACCGTAGCTACTGCGCCTATGTTCGGAAGTGCCAGGTTCAAAGTTTTCCGACGGATAACTAGGCCTGCCGCTACTGCGGATTGTGGAGCGAACCCGTCGAGTCAGCCAGTGCTCATGACACCCGCAGCCGTCCAGCTTGTGATGGCCCGCAGCCCTGTGGCACCTTCAACGATGGTCCACGCCGCTGCATTCCCCCGGTCGCCTTGCGCCATACGCTCACGCCCAGTGTGGAAACGGTATCCACGTAGAGCATTCCGACGTTCGCCGTCGCGACTCCCTGCGGCGACCCGCTGCCGGTCGCGACCTGGCCCGAACAATACTGTGACCGCACACAGTAAAATCGCCATTGACCTCGGACGAATGCACCTTTTAGGTTCCTGTTAGAGCTTAATTGGCTGTAACCGCTCGCGGGTTTGATCGGCTGGAGGCGCAGAGTACTTTGAATCGTCAAGGAGGACGACATGCGGGTTGTTTCACGAGGCACGACAATGAAGGCGGGAGCCGCGATACTCGCCGGACTCGTTCTCGCCACGACCATCTCAGCGCCAGCGATAGCGGCACCGGTCATTGCCAATCCGAGTTTCGAATCCAGCGCGAGTGTACTTACGGGCTGGACCGTGACCGGTACAACGTCGGCTGCGACCATCGGCACGGACGCCCCGCAGAGCGGTGCGCGCAGGGCGAACCTCTGGTCGGCCAGCGCCTACACGACCGAAATCGCCCAGACCGTCACGAACCTCGCCGCTGCCTGGTACACGGTACGGGTCTGGGTGAAATCGGGTTCGGCGACGCCGGGCCAGGCGCTCGACGTGACCACGGTCGGGCTGCGAAATTGCGGGGCGAGCGCAAAGTCCGTGACCGCACCGAGCACCGAGCAGGACAACGGCTGGGTGCAAGTTGCCGTTTCGGCGTATGTCAGTGGCGGCAGCTGCACCATCGCGCTCAAGACGTCCGCAACCGTGGGCGGGGCCTGGGCGCAGTTTGACAACGTCACGATGACCAATGAACGCATCCTGCACGATCCGCGGCGCCGATGTCTCAACGCTTCCCAAGAACCAGGCCTTCGGCGCACTCTATAAAGACGCAGCGGGAGCGACCATCGCACCGCTCACCCTCTTGGCATCGAGCGGCGTCAACTATGCCCGCATCAAGGTGTGGGTGAACGCCGCCGACGGCTACAACAACAAGGCGAAGGTTATCGCGCTTGCCCAGCAGGCGCAGGCGGCTGGAATGAAGATCCTCGTCGACTTCCACTACTCGGATACCTGGGCCGACCCGGGAGCGCAGAAGATCCCGGCGGCGTGGTCGAGCTACGACCTCAGCGCTCTCGCCTCCGCGGTGACAGCGCACACGGACGACGTGCTCAACGGGCTCAAGTCTGTTGGAGTTACCGCTGACATGGTGCAGATCGGTAACGAGATCAACCCGGGGATGCTCATCACCGGTGGTGCGGCATCCGGAGCGGTGTCGAACTGGACCAACCTCGGCACGCTACTCAAAGCCGGCTCGAATGCGGCCCGCGCCGTGTTTCCGAGCACGAAGATCATCCTGCACCTCACCAACCTCAATAACGGCGTGGCGACGCTACAGTCCTGGTATAACAGCGCGGTCGCGCAGGAAGTCTCGTTCGACGTCATCGGGCTGTCGTTCTATGGTTACTGGCATGGCAGTCTTGCCTCGCTGCAGAGTGGAGCAAACACCCTGCTCGCCGCGTTCCCGACTAAGACGCTCGCCGTCGTCGAGACGGCCTACGGCTTCACCCTGGCACAGGATGACGCGGAGCCCCAGATATTTGCGGCAGCCCGGGTGATCCCCGGTTACCCGGCGACCCCGGCCGGGCAGGCGTCACATCTGCGTGCGGTGCAGAACATTGTCGCGGGACTGCCGGCGAACCGCGGCCTTGGAGTCTTCTACTGGGAGCCCACCTGGACCGCGGTGGCGGGCTCCGGTTGGGACCCGACCAACCCGGGCTCCGGGAACGGCTGGGAGTACCAGGCGATCTTCGACTACAGCGACAGGCTGCTGCCGGTCGGACGGGAGTTCGCGGCGGATCCCGGCCAGTAGGCCAGGCGAGGGCGGGCGACGCGGCCGCGGACGGCGGCCGTGTTGACGGCCTAGGCGATCGGCGGGCGCTGCAGGGTCTGGCTGATGCGGCTGGCCTCCTCGAGCAGCAGTTGGCCGAGGACCCTCTGGCGCTCGGAGTTGAATCGCGGCTCGATGCCGGTCAGCGAAAGCGCCCAGCCGGGGCGGCCGCTGCGGTCGAAGATGGCGGCGCCCATGCCCCAGCTGCCCTCCAGGATGAGTCCGGGGTTCACCGCATAGCCGGTGACCCGGGTGCGCTCGAGATTGGCGCGGATGCTGGCGGGGGAGTGCTGACCGCCCCAGCGAGCCGCGAACGCCTCGGTATCGACGAGAAGGGCATCCACTTCGGGCTCGGGCAGGTAGGCCAGAATGGCCAGTCCAGCGGATGCGACGCCCAACGGAAAACGCACCCCTTCGTGCAGCACGAAGGAACGGATCGGGAAGCTGCCCTCTTCGCGGAGGAGGCACACGGTTTCGGCGCCGCGCCGGATGGACAGGAACGCGCTCTCGCCGGTCTCTTCGGCCAGGCGGACGAGGCTCGGCCGGGCGAGTTCTTCGATCGGGTAGCGGGCGGCGGCGACGGTTCCCATGACGAAGATCTCGGGGCCATAGTGCCAGGTATGGCGAACGGCATCGTGGTCGAGCAGGCCCTCGGCGGCGAGCGATGTGAGCAGGCGGTGCACGGTGGGCCGGGTCAGGCCGGAGTCCCGCACGATCTCGGTCAGGGGGGTGCCGGAGGGATTGCGACCGACCAGGCGCAGCAGCAGGGCGATGCGGCCGACGACCTGTGCCCCCTGCACCGGCTGTGCCGGGAGCAGCGGCTGTCCGTCGCGTGCCCTCTGCGTCTCGTGTGTAGGTGGCTGAGTGACCATGTCGATACCTCTGTCCATAATGTGGATAATTTGCAGCCTACTGTTCACGGGGTGGAGTGGCAACAGGATAACGATTGACAGGGTCTGTCGGCGCTGAATACCATGACGTAACGAGGTAGTGTCCACGAGGTGGACGGCACGTTCGACACCACTCAATGAGGAGACAGTATGTCCAAGGTTCAGGCCAGCGCGAGCGAGGCGTTGCACGACGTTCTGCGCGATGGGATGGTGCTCGCGGTCGGTGGATTCGGGCTGAGCGGTATTCCGGCCGATCTCATCGACGCGGTGCGGGCCTCCGGTGTCAAGGATCTCACCGTCGTGTCGAACAATATGGGTATCGACGGCAAGGGCCTCGGCGTGCTGCTCGAAGCGGGGCAGGTGCGGCGGGTGATCGCCTCCTATGTCGGTGAGAACAAGCTGTTCGCCGAGCAGTTTCTGGCCGGCGTGCTCGAGGTCGAATTCAGCCCTCAGGGCACCCTGGCCGAGCGGCTGCGGGCCGGCGGCGCGGGCATTCCGGCGTTCTATACCAAGACCGGCGTCGGCACGTTGATCGCCGAGGGTAAGCCGCTCGCCGACTTCGACGGTGAAACCTTTCTGCAGGAGCGCGGAATCGTCGCGGACGTCGCCTTGGTCAGGGCCTGGCGCGCCGACACCCTCGGCAACCTCGAGTATCGATTCACGGCCCGCAACTTCAACCCGGTGGTCGCCACCGCCGGCCTCGTGACGATTGCTGAGGCCGAGGTGATCGTGGAGCCCGGCGGTATCGATCCGAACCACGTGATCACCCCCGGTGTCTATGTGCAGCGCTTGATTCAGGCCTCGGCGCGGGTCAAAGACATTGAACAGCGCACGGTGCGCAGCCGGCCCGTGCTGGCCAGCTTGTAGTCGAGGAGAAGAACCATGGCTTGGACCAGAGATGAAATGGCCGCGATCGCGGCGCAGGAACTCAGTGATGGCGATTACGTGAACCTCGGCATCGGCATTCCCACGCTCGTCGCCAACAACCTGCCGGAGGGTGTCCACGTGACCCTGCAGAGCGAGAATGGGCTGCTCGGCATGGGACCGTTCCCGTTCGAAGGCGAGGAAGATGCCGACCTCATCAACGCCGGCAAGCAGACCGTCACGGTGCTCCCTGGGGCGTCGATCTTCGATTCGGCGACCTCGTTCGGCATGATCCGCGGCGGTCACGTGAAGGTCGCCATCCTTGGCGCCATGCAGGTGTCCCGGCGGGGCGATCTCGCCAACTGGACCATTCCCGGCAAAATGGTCAAGGGTATGGGCGGCGCTATGGACCTCGTCGCCGGCAGCCCGCGTGTTGTCGTGCTCACCGAGCACGTCGCCAAAGACGGCACGCCGAAGATCGTCACCGAATGCACCCTGCCGCTGACCGGCGTGCGGGTCGTCGATCGCATCATCAGCGACATCGCCGTCTTCGACGTGACTCCGGCCGGTCTCGTGCTTCGCCAGCGGGCCCCCGGCGTGAGCCTGCAAGACGTGGAGGACACCACAGAGGCAGCGTTCACGGTCGCGGAAACTGCTCCGCCCCGGTAGTGCGAGGAGCTCGCTCCGACCCGGTGCAGAGGATGCCGTGGCGCAGCCCACGCGAGCCGGCCCGTGCTGTGGGCGGCAGCATCCGCTCTGGTGCGCGTTCGGGCCTCTCGTTGGCACCCGCCATACTGAGTGCATGACGGACCCGATCGGTGTGCGTGCGCGGCGGAGCCCGACGCTGTCGGTGCGCGTGCGCATTCTGGCCGCAATCCTGCTCGTGACCGCGGCCGGCCTGGCGATCGCCGGAACGACCGCGTACGTGGTGCAGAGTGAACGCACCCTGGGCGAGATTGACGCGGTGCTCACCGACACCGTCGACGACGTGCGTATCGTCGCGGCCGACTCCGCAGCTCGCGACCTGCGCGGCACCTTGCGGGCGGTTATCGCCGGGGTTCGCCCGGCGACCAATGAGAGCACCCTTGCCGTCATCGATGGGGTCGCGGCGCTCGAACCCCGTGCCGTCGACTTTCGACTCGCCGACGACGCGCTCGTTCAGCGCAGCGAGGCCGAAACGGGCTCGGGCGAGGTCGTTCTCGGCACCGTCACGGCGTCGGGCCGCCTGCTGCGCTATGTCTTCGTACCGGTCTCCGTCGACGGCGACCCGGCGCGGGGCACGTTCATTGCCGCTTTCGATCTCAACGCCGAACTGAAGCCGGTTTCCGATGCCTCCCGCACCTATCTGATCGTGGGCCTGGTGACCCTGATCGTCGTCGGGCTGGTCGGCTGGGTCGTGGCGGGTCGCCTGCTGCGACCGATTCGCGGCCTGCGTGAGGCTGCCGCGCGTATTACCGCGTCGGATGTGAGCGAACGCATCCCGGTGGTCGGTCATGACGACGTGTCGGCTCTGACCTCCACCGTGAACGATATGCTCGACCGCCTGCAGGGCGCGCTCACCGGGCAGCGCCAGCTGCTCGACGATGTCGGACACGAGCTGAAGACGCCGATCACCATCGTGCGAGGGCACCTCGAGTTGATGAACACCGACAATGCGTCAGACGTCGTAGCCACCCGCGATCTCGCGATCGACGAACTCGACCGCATGGGCGGCCTCGTACGTGACATCTCGGCCCTCGCCCAGGTCGAACGCTCCGCACTTGCAAACGTCCACCCCACCGATATCACTGCGCTCGTGGAGCGGGTGCGCCTCAAAGCGGCGGCACTGTCGGCACACAGCTGGGTCGTGACGGCGACGGCCGATGTTGTCGTGCGAGTAGACGCCGACAAACTGACCCAGGCGCTGCTGCAGCTGGCCGCCAACGCGGTCACGCACGGAGCGCCGACCGGAGTGATCGAGCTCGGCAGCGCCCTCACACTGGATGCCGCCGGCCGGCCCCACCTGCACCTCTGGGTGAGCGATCACGGGCCCGGCATCAGCGACGAGCTGCTGCCACGTGTCTTCGACCGGTTTCAGTGAGGAACTCCCGGACGTGGGCCGGCCGGCTCCGGCCTCGGCCTGGCCATCGTGGCGGCCATCGCGCAGGCCCACGGCGGCACGGCCCTGGTCGCCCCGACCCCCGGCGGCGGCGCTACGTTCACCATCGACCTCCCCACCGACCAGGCGCCTGCGTCACCCGACCTGAAGGACATCCGCTCGTGAGTCGCATTCTGATCGCCGAAGACGAAGACGAAGACCGCATCGCCAGTTTCGTCGAGAAGGGACTCGTCGCCGCCGGGTTCGCCACCGTCGTGGTGCGCACCGGAACGGATGCCCTCGACTACGCCATCACCGGCGGCTTCGACCTGCTCATTCTGGACATCGGGTTGCCCGGGCTCGACGGCTACGAGGTGCTACGGCAGCTGCGGGCCGACGGGTCCAAGCTGCCGGTAATCGTGCTGACCGCCCGCGACTCGGCTGAAGACACCCTGGCGAGCCTCGAGGGCGGCGCCAACGACTACATGTCGAAACCGTTTCGGTTCGACGAGCTGCTGGCGCGGGCGCGACTACGCATGGCGGAAGCCCCGCGGGCGACGAGTTCCGTGCTCAGCGTCGACGGGCTGCAACTCGACCTGCGTACCCGGCGGGCGACACTGGGGAACCGACAGGTCGACCTCTCTGCCCGAGAATTCGCGCTCGCCGAAGAATTTCTGCGTCACCCCGACCAGGTATTGAGCCGGGAACAGCTGCTCAGCCGGGTCTGGGGCTACTCCTGGGACCCCGGGTCGAACATCGTCGACGTCTATGTGGGGTACCTGCGCGCGAAGTTCGGTGCGGAACGCATTGAGACGGTACGCGGAATGGGCTACCGACTCACCTGAGTCGACAGCCCATTCATCGGCTGAGCGGGTTACTCGTGATCGCTGCCGTGGCCCGAGTCGTCGGCGCTGTCATCACTGCCGGAATCATCGCTACCGGAATCATCACTGCCGGAGTCATCACTGCCGGAGTCATCGCTGCTTTCATCGTGTCCCGAGTCGTCGACCGTGACCGTGACCGCGTTGCCGGAGCCGGAGTTGCCGTCGACTCGGCCGTCACTGTCGTCGGGGGCTTCGTTCACGTAGTCGGCACCATGACCGGAGCCGATGCGTCCGTCGCTGTCGTCCGGGGCGTCGTTCACATCGTTACTGATCGAGTCATCGACGTGATCGTCGATGCCACTGCCCATGCGTCCGTCGCTGTCGTCGGGGGCGTCGGGGGCGTCGGCTCCATCGTCGATGCCGTTGCCCGAGCCGATACGTGCGTCGCTGTCGTCGGGGGCGTCGGCTCCATCGTCGATGCCGTTGCCCGAGCCGACGCGTCCGTCACTGTCGTCGGGGGCGTCGGGCGTATCGGTAGAGGCGGGGCTGCTGCTCGACGTGCTGGTCGGAGCCACGACGTTCGGCACGGTGTTCGCCTGGGCGGCGATCACGCCGACCGACATCAACCCGGCGAGGCCCAAGGTTGCGAGGGTGAGGGTGCGCTTCTTCGTCATCTGAAACATGGGAGGGCCTTTCGTCTGCGCCGAGTAAGCGGCGGATGGATTTCGTGGTGTCGATCTCCACAACCCCAATCAACCGCACGCCGATAAGACCGGCACGAGAAGTGCATGAGAGCGCTCTCATGCAGAGGAATTAGCCGCTGCTGCTGCCCGACCCGCTGCCCGACCCGCTGCCAGAACCGGAGCTTTCGCCGGAATCGTCCGTGCCGATATCGTCGTCGTGACCGGGGTTGTCACCGCCATGATCGTCGACGACGACGGGATCTTGAGGGGGAACGACTTCGGGGGTCGCGCTGGGGCTGGTCGGGTCGGTGCCTGTCGGGTCAGCGCTCGGCGTTGGTGCCGGTGTCGCCGCCCCAGTGGACGTCCTGGTCGGCTGCACCGCCACGGCTGGAGCGCCAGTGGATGTCCCGGTCGGCTGCACCGCCACGGCTGGAGCGCCAGTGGATGTCCCGGTCGGCTGCACCGCCACGGCCGGAACGCCAATGGATGTCCCCGGCTGTTCGGCAATGGCGAGCGAATCGGCCAGCGCCGCCGAAAGGGTGACGAGCAGAACTACCGCGACTCCGACGCCGACGACCCCGAGCAGCGGTCGTCCCCAGTTGCTGCGCACGTTCATGATGCCTTGCGGTCCATCCTTTCAGTGTGGGCTCCGCGGGTGAGTGCGGAGCAAGATCTGAGTGAGAATTCTCTTAGATTTGGGACGGCCGCGCCTGCGCCGTGACAGACGTCGCGTCTAAACACGTGTGGGATTGTTCGACAATTTGGCAGGTTCTGGACAGCGCCTCAGCGGCAGCGTTCACGGTCGGGAAAACTGCTCCGGTCTAATCGTCGGATCAATCAGGGAAAGCCCCGTCCAAGTCTCGGGCGGGGCTTTCACTGATTCAGGATTCCGTCGGCGGGGTATCCGCGTCGGCCGTCCGTTTGGCCTCCGGCACGGCGGTTGCGTCGTCGAGCTCGCGCGACCCGTCGGGGTTCAGGCGGATTATGCGCGGCCGGGCCGCGCGCATCCGTTCGTCAGTCCAGTCAGCGGCATCGGAATCGAGGCGCTGCCGGGCAACCGGGTGTGCGTCGCTCGGGTTACGCGGATGCGGCGACATAGGTGTTCTTGATGACCGACCCCCAGTAGGGTCCGAACATGGTGTTCGCGATGTTGTTGTAGCCGAAACTGTTGACCGAGTTCTGCAGGCCGTTGGAACCGCTGCCGATCATCCACGGGCCGCCCGACGATCCGCCGGTCATGTTGCAGGGGATGCCCTGCGACTGGCTCTGGCCGTAGGGGTCAGGGGTGGCGGTGCCGTAGCAGGACTGCAGGGTCTCACCGTTGAACGGTGCGGCTGCCGGATAGCCGTAGGCGGTGTACGTGAGGCCGCGGCTCTGGTTGAACGTGACGCCCGACGCGCCGACGCTGTCGCTCAGTGACGTGCCGGTGGGTGAGGACACGATGGCGAAGCCGGTGTCATAGCTGATGTCACCACTGTTGCTCCACTGGGTGGGAGCGTACAGCTCGGTGGCATTCCACTGGCCGAACGGTGCCGAGCCGTTCTCATAGGCCGGCACGAAGATGAGGCGTGACGCGAAAGCGCCCGGGCCTTCGTTGACGCAGTGTCCGGCGGTGACGACCGTGTTCTTGTTGGCCGCGGAGATAGCGTTGCCTGAACAGACGTAGTCAGTGCCACCGAGGGTGAAGAAGATCTTACCGATGTGGGAGATGGGGGAGACGCGGGTGGCCGCAGTCGACTTGTCGGGGCTGGGTGCCTGTGGGGACACGAGAGACGTGGTTCCGGCCGTGACCGCGCCAACTACTCCGGCTGCCACATTGTCTTGCACCAGGACCTCGCCGGGGATGGCGGACTGCATGCGCTCGGACGTCCAATAGTCACCGCCCTGTTGGGTCTGCGGAACGACCCAGCGTTCGACATCCGAGGACGCAGAAGAAACTCGCGACTCCGGCGCGATGGCGGCGGAGGCTGCGCCGGCGGACAGGAAACCGCCGGTCCCGACTAAGGTGCCAATCAGAAGCGCCGAGAGGGCGCCAGATCTAACTTTGCTTCGCATCATTGCTTCACTCCAGTTATCGATCGCATCGAGCGGACTGTATTGCCGCAAGTACTAATACAGTATGCGGCAGTGCACTCGCTGTCTACCCATTATGGGCGGCACCCATAATGGGGCAGAGGTCCGAGCGTTTCTGGCGGGATCCGTTTCCCCAGGCATTTAATTTCGGCTCGATTGTTGAACAACTTGTTGAAATGCGGCAGTCTAGGGTGAACGACAGGCGGGAACCATGCCAACCATCGATTTAAACAGCGACGTCGGAGAGTCCTTCGGCAACTGGACCTTCGGCGACGACGCCGCCATCATCACCTCGGTGACCAGCGTCAACGTCGCCGGCGGGTTTCACGCCGGCGACCCCACGACTATCCGCGCCACCTGCGCGGCTGCGGCTGCTGCGGGCGTGACAGTGGGCGCGCACCCCGGTTATCGGGACCTGGCCGGCTTCGGACGTCGGTTCATCGAGATGGATCCGGCCGAACTCAGCAACGATGTGATCTACCAGATCGGCGCCGTGCAGGCCCTCGCCCGCGCAGCCGGAACCGCAGTGCGCTACGTGAAGCCGCACGGTGCCCTCTACAACACCATCGCTCACCACCCGGTGCAGGCGCAGGCCGTGGTCGATGCCGTACTCGCCGTCGACTATCGCCTGCCGCTGATGGTGCTGCCGAACAGTGACATCGAACGCCTCGCCCAGGCCGCCGGGCTGCGTACCGTGGCCGAAGCTTTCGCCGACCGTGCCTACAACCCCGACGGCAGCCTCGTGTCGCGGTCGTTGCCGGGCGCAGTATTGCACTCGGTCGAGGCGGTGACCGCGCAGGTTGTTCGCCTCGCCGTCGACGGCACCGTGGTCGCGATCGACGGATCGGTCATCGCGGTGCCGGCGGTGAGCATCTGCCTGCACGGCGACACTCCCGATGCGGTGCGGCTCGCCGCTGCGGTGCGCGCGGCCCTGCACGCCGCCGGCGTCTCCGTGGCGAGTTTCGTCTAGCCGATGACCACCCCCATCACGTCTATTCGTCCCGTCGGCGACCGGGCCGTGCTCGTGCAGCTCGGCGGTCTCAACGAGGTGCTCGGCCTGTATGAGGCGCTCCGCGAGCATCCGCTGCCCGGTCAGGTAGACCTGGTCGCCGCCGCCGAAACCATACTCGTGACGGCCGACTCCGCCGGAGCCGCCCGCGGCTTCGCTGCCCGGCTGCACGCCCTCGATCCCGGTGATGCCGACGCCACCGGCGCCGACACCCTGGTCGAGATCGACGTGATCTACGACGGAGACGACCTCGACGAGGTTGGTGACCTCACCGGCCTCGGGCGCGACGGCGTCATCGCCGCACATACCGGGCAGCCGTGGACCGCAGCGTTCGGTGGCTTCGCCCCCGGCTTCGCATACCTCGTCGGCGACGGCCGCCTCACGGTTGCCCGGCGCAACAGCCCGCGCCGGGCCGTTCCGGCCGGCTCTGTGGCGCTCGCCGACAGCTATTCGGCCGTGTACCCACGGGTCACGCCCGGCGGCTGGCAACTGATCGGTCGCACCGAGGCCACCCTGTGGAGCCTCGACCGCGACCAGCCCGCCCTCGTGCAACCCGGAAATCGGGTGCAGTTCCGTGCCGTGCGCGAGTTCGTCCGGGCCGCGCCGCCGGTCGAGGCAGCGGATGCTGACACCGTCGCGACCAAAGCGGCAGCCGCGGACCTCCTCGTCGTGCAGCCCGGGCTGCAGACCACCGTGCAGGACCTCGGCCGCACCGGCCTCGCCCACCTCGGGGTGGCCGGCGCCGGCGCCCTCGACCGTGGTTCCCTACGCCGCGCCAACCGGCTGGTCGGTAACCCAGCCTCGGCCGCCGTCCTCGAAAACGCCCTCGGCGGCCTCGTGCTGAAGGCACGCACCGAGCAGGTGCTCGCGGTGACCGGGGCATCCGTTGTCATCACGATCAGCAGAACGGATGCCGCCACCCGCGTCGTAACCACCGATGCGCCGTTCGCCCTGCACGCCGGCGAACAGCTGAGCCTCGATGCCCCGCTGTGGGGCGTGCGCAGCTATGTCGCCGTGCGCGGCGGCTTGGACGTGCCGCTCGTGCTCGGCAGCCGCTCCACCGACTCGATGTCGGGACTCGGTCCGGCTCCTCTCGTCGTCGGCACCGCGCTGCAGGTGCTGCCAGCCTCGCCGTCGAGCGTTGTGGGGGCGGCTGAAATCCCCGCGGCGGCGCCCGACGACGTGACGGTCTTGCGCTACCTGCCCGGCCCCCGCGCCGACTGGTTCAGCGCCGACACGCTCGCCGACTTCGACCACACCGACTGGCGCGTCAGTGCCCAGTCGAACCGCATTGGCCTGCGCCTCGACGGACCAGCCCTGGTCCGCTCACGAAACGGCGAACTGCCGAGCGAGGGCACCGTCTCCGGGGCCATTCAGATGCCCGCCTCGGGCCTTCCGGTGTTGTTTCTCGCCGACCACCCGGTCACCGGCGGCTATCCGGTGCTCGGCGTGGTGCTGCACGCCGACCTTGACCGGGCCGCGCAGCTCGGCACGGGGGCACGCATCCGCTTTGCCGCTGTGCCGCTTGAGAACGCTGTGCATTTCGAGAACGCTGTGCCGTTCGAGCACGCTGTGCCGCTTGAGAACGCTATGCCGCTTGAGCACGCTGTGCCGCTTGAGAACGCTATGCCGCTTGAGCACGCTGTGCCACTCGAGAACGCTGTGCCGCGTGAAAATACTCTGACCCGTGATACCGGGCGTGTAAGCGCCTCCGACACCCCGAACGAGAGCTGACCCGTGCAGAAAGTACTCATTGCCAACCGCGGCGAAATTGCCGTGCGCATCATTCGTGGCTGTTCCGACGCCGGGCTCGACTCGGTCGCCGTCTACGCCGACGTCGATGCTGACGCGCTGCACGTGGGCCTGGCCACCGAGGCCTACGCGCTGGACGGCAACAGTCCCGCCGACACCTACCTCAATGTGCCGAAACTGTTGGCTATCGCCCGCCGGGCCGGCGCCGACGCCGTGCACCCCGGCTACGGGTTTCTCTCCGAGAACGCCGACTTCGCCCAAGCCGTGCGCGACGCCGGCCTGATCTGGATCGGGCCGAGCCCGGAGAGCATTCGCGTGCTCGGTAACAAGGTGTCAGCGCGCGAGATTGCCGTGCGCGTGGGCGCACCGCTGGTGGCCGGCTCGAGCGGCACCGTCGAGACCGCCGCCGAGGTGCGCTCGTTCGCCGCTGAGCATGGACTGCCGGTCGCGATCAAGGCGGCGTTCGGCGGCGGCGGCCGCGGCATGAAGGTGGTCTGGGAACTCGACGCGATCGAGGAATCGTTCGACTCGGCGGTGCGGGAGAGCATAGCCGCCTTCGGTCGCGGCGAATGCTACGTGGAACGGTTTCTGAACAAGCCCCGGCACGTCGAGGCGCAGATCCTCGCCGACGGACACGGCGCCGTGATCGTCGTCGGTACCCGTGACTGCTCGCTGCAGCGCCGCAACCAGAAGCTCGTCGAGGAGGCACCCGCCCCGTTTCTCACCGACGAACAGCGCGAGCTCATCTACACCTCGGCGAAAGCCATCTGCCGGGAGGCCGGCTATGCCGGCGCCGGCACCGTGGAATACCTGCTCGCCGACGACGGCAGCATCTCCTTTCTCGAGGTCAACACACGCCTGCAGGTGGAGCATCCCATTACCGAGGAGACCTCGGGAGTCGACCTCGTGCTCGCCCAGCTCACCATTGCCGCCGGTGGGCCGCTGCCGGTGTCGGAAGACCCGGTGTCGCGCGGCCACTCCTTCGAATTCCGTATCAACGCGGAAGACCCGGGCCGAGGCTTCCTGCCGTCGCCCGGCACCGTGACGACGTTCACCGTGCCGACCGGACCGGGGATTCGGGTGGATGCGGGCATCCGCTCTGGCGATGAGGTTGCCCCGCAATTTGATTCCCTGCTCGCCAAGCTCATCGTCACCGGCGCCGACCGGCCACAGGCGTTGCGGCGCGCCCGCCGGGCGCTCGCCGAGTTTGAGATCGAGGGCCTGCCGACGGTGCTGTCGTTCCATCGCGCGATCGTGGACCTGCCCGCGTTCACCGGGCCCGACCGACTCGGCGTGCACACCGGCTGGATCGAAACCGAGTTCGCTGAGCAGCTTGCCGCTGACCCCGCGTTCACCCCGGTCGCCCCTTTGCGCGGTCGGCGAACCATCACGATCGAACTGGACGGGCGACGAATGGCGCTGGGCCTGCCAGAGAACCTCCTGGCCGGCCTCGCTCAGGGCGGCGGTTCTGCCCCGGTCACCCCGGCTCCCGCCGACGAGCCGGATCCGACCGAGCTGCGCTCCACCATGGGCGGCACCGTCGTGAAATGGCTGGTCGAAATCGGTGCCACGGTGGCTGAAGGCGAGGCGTTGCTGGTGCTCGAGGCCATGAAAATGGAGTCGACCGTCGTCGCGCACCGCTCCGGGACGGTGGGCGGACTGCTCGTGACTCCCGGCGACACCGTGACCGTGCACTCGGTCGTCGCCAATATCGAGGACTGACCGGCACCGGGAATCGACCCCGCCGGAATGGATACGCTGGGGCTATGACCCTGTACGAGATCCTCCCCGACCTGCGTCGCCAGAGCGTCGACGTGCGCCACGCCGAAACCGGCCTGTGGGCCGCATCGATGTTGCGCGAGCGTATTTCGGCCGGCCAGCTCGCGCCCGGCGCGAAACTGTCGGAGGAACCGCTCTGCGAGGTGCTCGGCGTCTCACGCAACACCCTGCGCGAGGCCTTCGCGACGTTGGCCGGTGAGCACGTTGTGACGCGCATCCCCAACCGCGGAGTCTTCGTGACCCGGCCGACCGCCGATGACATTCGCGAGATCTACCGGGTGCGGCGCTTTCTCGAACCGGCAGCGCTCACCTGGTCGACCAGCGCGAAAACGGATGCCCTCCACGCCGCCATCGCTCGCGGCCGCGACGCTCGCAGCGCCGGTTCTGTGCCGGGCATGGCCAGCGCCAACCAGGACTTTCACGCGGGCGTCGTGGCCCTCACCGGAAGCGACCGCCTCGACCTGCAGATGACGCAGGTGCTTGCGGAGATGCGTCTGGTGTTCCACTCCATGGTCGCCAATCCGCTCTTCCACTCGCCCTACATCGACGACAACGCCGGTATTCTCGAACGATTCGAGGCAGGGGAGCGATCTGCGGCGGCCGAGCTCATGGTCGACTACCTGCGCCGTGCCGAAGAGCAGTTGCTCGAGGCCTACGCCCGCTCGTAGTGGCCGGGGCGCAGCATCCGTCAACGCTGCGGATAGTTGCTACGTCCACAGCTGCGCGAGACCGCCGAGCGAGCGGTAGCCGAGATACAGGGTCAGCAGCCAGGCGACGACGCCGATCACGAGCAGCCATTTGGGGTACATATAGCCGCCGAGCAAGTCGCGGCGACGCCAGGCCACCCAGAGAATCACCGCGAAGCCGACCGGCAGGATCAGCCCGTTCACGGCACCGGCCATGATCAGCAGGGTGGCGGGCGCCTGGCCGAGCAGGGTGAAGACGGTGGCCGACACCGCGATGAACACGCAGGTCGCGATGCTGCGTTTGCGCGGCGAGGTCTTGGCTGTGGTGACGAACGAGATGGAGGTGTAGGCGGCGCCGATCACCGAGGTGATCGAGGCCGCCCAGAGGATCACGCCGAACAACTTGAGACCGATGGTGCCGGCCGCGGATTGGAACGCTTCGGCCGCGAGGTTGTCGCTCGTGAGGGCGACGCCGCCGGCGACGACGCCGAGAACCGCGAGAAACAGCAGTACCCGAATGATGCCGGTGATGATGATGCCGAGAATGGAGCTCTTGGTGATCTCGCCCACGTTTTCACGCCCGGAGACGCCCGCGTCGATCATGCGGTGCGCCCCGGCGTAGGTGATGTATCCGCCGATGGTGCCGCCGATGAGGGTCGTGATGATCAGAAAGTCGATGTTGTCGGGAATGACGGCGTTCGTGAGCGCTTCGCCGAGGGGCGGCTGCGACACGACCGCCACGTAGCCGATGAGCAGGATCATGACGGCGCCGAGCACGACCACGATCTTGTCGAGGGCCACCCCGGCGCGCTTGCTCAGGAAGATGCCGATGGCCACCGCGGCGGAGATGAGACCGCCGATCTTCGGGTCGATGCCGAACAGAACGTTGATGCCGAGGCCGGTGCCGGCGATGTTGCCGACGTTGAAGACCAGCCCGCCGATGCCGATGAGCGCGGCCAGAAACCAGCCAGCGCCCGGCAGAACGGTGTTGGCGAGTTCCTGGGCGCGCTTGCCGCTTACCCCGATCACGCGCCACACGTTCAGCTGCACGGCGATGTCCACGAGGATGGACACGAGAATGGCGAAGGCGAAGGCTGCGCCAAGCTGCACGGTGAAGGTGGTCGTCTGCACGATGAAACCGGGGCCGACCGCGCTGGTCGCCATGAGGAACATGGCTCCGAGCAGTGCGCTGCGGTGTTTGTTCTTGAGCTTCTTGGGCTTGCCCATGCTGCGTGAAACGATCGTGGCCATGGTGCTGCTCACTTCTCTGGGATACGAGTCAGCACCGGCGGTCACTGAATGTCAGAAAGCTTATGATTGTTCAACAATCCTCGCAACTGTTCCGGGCAAATTGGCTCAACGCGTCACTGCCGCGACATGCGGCGCTGGGGCGCACCGATCGTGATCCAGTCCGCAGGAACGCGGCGATGTTTGGGCCACACGTATTGGATCGGTTCGACGCTACGGGCGCAGTTCACCGCCGCGCCCGAGGGTGAGTATCTGACCCGCCATGGCGGCTCCATTGGGCCCGGCGAGGTAGCTTATGGCCGCAGCGAGAGCGGATGCGAGTGCGGGCTGATCCAGTGACCGGGCTGGGAGGGCGATCTCGTTGACGATGATCCCATCGGGGCCGAGGTCGCGGGCCAGTGTCTTCATCAGGGCGACCAGGCCTCCCTGCACGGCGGCGCGGGCGGTGGAATCCTCTAGCTGCGCGGCGCCCCAGCCGTTACCGATAAGCAGTATTCGACTGTCACCGGCGCGTCGCAACGCCGGAACGGCCGCCCGGATCAGCGCGAACGGAACAAACATCGACCTCTGCACACCGGCAAACCATTCGGCCGGGTCGGTGTCAACGAATCGAGCGGATGCCGGCGGCGCAGCATCGCAGACCAGCACACTGAGCGCCCCCAGTTCGGCTTCAACCCGCTGCACCGACGCAACAGCCTCACCGGGATCGACCGCCAAGACGGCGCCGTCGACCGGCTCGCCCAGTACTGCGACCCGCACACCGTCGGCGGTGAGCCGCGCGACGACGACCCTCCGTTGCGCCGGATCCTGGAGTGCGACCAGGGCGATCCTCACTGGATTACTCGTTCTTGTCATCAGATTGTCGCGCCTGCATTCGGTGAGATGATCTGGCCGACGAGCGCTGGCCCGACCTCCAGTAAAAACAACACGGCGGCGGCGATCTCCTCGGGACGAACGAGGCGACCGACCGGCAACGTGCCGAGAAAGCTCTCTGCGCGCCAGGGAGAGTCGGCGGCGAGCATGGGCGTATCGGCCGCACCGGGCGCCACAGAATTCACGGTCACCCCGCTGCCTTGGAGTTCGACACCGAGACTGCGGCTGAAGCCGACGATCGCCCCTTTCGTCGCAGCGTAATGAGCGTCGCCCTGGCTGCCACCCACGCCAAGATCCGATGAAATGGTGACGATCGTGCCGGCATTCTGTGCGAGCATGATGGGCACGACGGCGGCGCAGGCGTTGACGGTGCCGCCGATGTTGACGGCGAGCATGCGATTCCAACGTTCGTCAGTGATCGACTCGACCGGTAGCTCTTCGTAGATGCCCGCGACGGTCACGAGGGCATCGATCGGGCCGAGATCGGCTGTCGCTCGCTGCACGGCGGCGGCCACAGCTGCAGCGTCCGTCACATCGGCTTGCAGGCTCAGGTCGGTGTTCGACGGTCGCAGGTCGAGGCCGGCGACGGTCCAGCCGTCACGATGCAATGCCTGACAGACGGATGCCCCGAGCCCGCTGGCCGCGCCGGTCACGATGGCTACCCCGCCCACCTAGGACGCGCCTTCGAGGGGCCGCGCTGACAAATGTTCGTGAACACACAACCAGGTGCCATCCCGGCGCTCCATGATGATCGATTCACGCTCGAGTACTGTGCGCTCGGTATCGCCCTCGCGGAGCGTCGTTTCGACATCATGGCTGAAAACCGCGGTACCGCCGAAGATCTGTATCCGTCGATTGCTGGAGGAGCAGCCCAGGACCTGGAAGCCGAAATCCCTTTCCCAGTCGGCCCAGAGCGATTCGTAGGCTGCCCGGCTGTCGAGGCGGTGTGGCGCAGTAGGGAAGAGGAAAGTCGCATCAGACGCGAAGCCGGAAAAATACGCCTCACGCCGGTGTCGGGAGAAATCATCGATGATGGCGTCAATGGCGGCCAGCGCGTCGATCTCGTCCTTGCTCACGCGCGCGCCCGTGCGACCGCGACCCTGGCAGCGGTCGATGCGTGGTCGGTCACGATGGGTTCGGGGTCGCCGGGCTTGCTGGGTACGATACGTGAGCCGTCGGCGCCGAACACGAAGCGGGGTTCAGGAAAGAGCCATAACGCTCCGAGATAGAGCGCTGCTGCAGCGACTACCGCAATGAGCAGGCTGAGGTCGATACCGCCACCGACGTTGATGAACGGGCCGACAATTACCGGCGGATAGTTGGCAAAGAGAAGCCCGATCGTAGCAGCGCCGATCCAGGCGACCATTCCGCGCCAGTTGACCCCGGAGTGAAACCAATACACGCCGCCGGTCTCGCCCTTATTGAAAACCTGCAGGTTTCGGGGATCGAAGTGGCCGCGGCGCACGAAATAGCCGATCGCCATGATGACGATCCACGGCGTGGTTGTCACGATGATGGCACCGACGAAAGCGTTGACGGCTCCGAGCAGGTCGAAGAACAGCCTCCCGGTGAGAATGAAGAGGAACGCGACAGCGCCGATGGCGATGGTTGCCTGCACCCGACTGAATCGGGGAAACACCGACGAGAAGTCGAGGCCGGTGCCGTAGAGCGAGGTGCTGCCGGTCGACAGGCCGCCGATGAAAGCGACGACCATGAGCAGCACCGCGTACCAGATCGGACTGGCTTGGATCAAGGCGAACACGTAGTCGCCTTGACCGGCAACGATCGTGGCCGTTGCAACGCCGAACAGGAACGGAATCAGGGTCAGTAACTGCCCGAGGAATGTGGCGAGAAACAGCTTGCGCGGCGGGGTGCTTTTTGGAATGTACCGCGCCCAGTCCCCGAGGAAAGCTCCGAACGAAATGGGGTTGCTCATGACGATGAGCGCGGAGGCGACGAATGTCGGCCAGAATCCGCCGAGCGCGAAAGCCGAGGGACCGGGGTTGTAGCCGGCATCGAACGTTCCGGAGAAGGCGACAATGGCCAACAGAATGAGCGTCGTGTTCGCGATGACGGCGGTCTTGTTGACCAGGAGCATGAACTGAAATCCGTACACGACCACGATGATTACGATGATGCCGATCACGCCGTACACGATCGTGCGCAGGCCGATCGAGTCGTTCACGCCGGCCAGCCGGGTGAGAGCACCCACGAGGGCGTCCCCGCTGACCCAGACCGAGATCGAGTAGAACGCGATTGCTGTCAGCAGCGACAGGAAGGATCCGACCACTCGGCCGCGTACGCCGAAGAAAGCCCCCGACGAGACGGCATTGTTGGTGCCGGTTTTCGGCCCGAAAAGTCCCATGGGCATGAGGAAGAGAGCGCCAACCAGCACCCCGGCGACGGTGGCCAGCACGGCGTGCCAGAACGAGAGGCCGAGAACGATCGGAAAGGTGCCGAGCAGAACCGTGGCGAAGGTGTTGGCCCCGCCAAACTGGATGCGCAGCAGGTCGACCCAGGTCGAAGTGCGGTCGGCGTCGGGGATGGTGTCGATCCCATACTGTTCGACCTCGGTGACCTTCGGACGGGCGTTCAGACCGACTGCTCCCGTGCCGGGGGCAACGTCATTGTTGTCGATCATGTGGACTGCCTTCGGAATGACTCATGGATGGGGATAGAAACAAGCTGGAGTCGACACTAGCGGTGCACTTGACTAATGTGCAATAGTTTTTTACTATGAGGATAAACAAGGTGGTCGATCTGTCACTCGTCGTGAACGCCGCCACCCAGACGTATCCCGGAGACCCCGAGCCGCGCTTTGCTGTGCACAGCACGATTGAACGCGACGGATTCAACCTGCTGAGCGTGAGTATGGGATCGCAGACCGGAACCCACGTCGACGCCCCCTACCACTTCGATGAATCCGCCCCGAAACTCGACGAACTGCCGCTGGATCGGTTCGCCGGTCGCGGTGTGATCGTGGACGCGCGCAACCTCGGCCCGCGCGGCCGGATCACCTGGGAGCATGTGGCCCCGGTGCTGGAGCAGCTCGAACCGGGCGTCATCGTGCTACTGCACACCGGCTGGAGCGCGCATTACGGCACCGACGTCTACTTCGAGAACCCGTTCCTCGATGCGGAAGCCTGTCGCCGCATGATTGCGCTCGGGGTGCGCACCTTTGGCATTGATGCCATCAACATTGACGAGACACCCGATGATGAGCACCCGGGGGAGGGGTTTCCGGTGCACCACCTCATCGCCGCGCAGGCCGGTGTGATAGCGGAGAATCTGACTAATCTGGCGGCCATCGACTTCGCCGACCCGCTCATCTCACTTCTGCCGATAGCCTTTGAGGCAGCCGACGGGGCGCCAGTGCGAGCCGTCGCCCTGCAGCTCGAGGCGTAGGGTCAGGGATGGCGCGACAAGTTCCGATCGGATCCAGCCTCCGCGCGGCCCGATTGAACCGAGGCCTCACCCTCGACGCAGTAGCGACCGCGGCAGGAATCAGCCAGGGGTTCGTCAGCAAGCTGGAGCGTGACCAGGTCTCGCCATCCGTTGCCACGCTCGTGTCGATCTGTGACGCCGTGGGTTTACGAGTCGGCGATCTATTCGAGCCGCCAGCCGCACAGATCGTGCGCGCGGGTGCGGGCTCTCCGATCAACTTCGGCGGTCGCGGTGCGGCCGAATACCTAGTGACGCCGGGCACGCAAAACCAGCTCCAGGTCATCCAGTCGGTGATCGAGCCGGCCGGATCGGCTGGGGCTGACCTGTACTCGCTGGATTGTGACGTGGAGTTCGTCTTCGTGGTGAGTGGCTCCCTGACCTTGACCATTGGCAACGAGGAGTTCTCCCTCGACAACGGCGACGCGATGACCTTTCGCGGTCGGGACCCGCACACCTGGCGCAACGCCTCGCTCACCACGGAGTGCGTGGCACTCTGGGTGATGACTCCCGCCCCGTAGCGATCCGTCGCACGTAGTCGCCGCCCCGAGCATCCGCACGTCCCTCGGTTCGCCCAAACGCCACAAGCCCACCTGTCGCTCGCTCATTGAGAAGGATCATCATGTCGCCCACTACCCCCGCCGCACCAATTGGTCCCTCTGACGCGAGCCAATCGCCGCGCTTCGCCGGCATCGCCACCTTCGCCCGTCTGCCCCGTCTGGACGAGGTCGACCATGCCGACATCGTCGTGGTCGGTGTTCCCTTCGACAGCGGCGTGAGCTACCGCCCGGGCGCCCGTTTCGGCCCGGCCCACGTGCGCGAGGCAAGTCGTCTGCTGCGTCCCTACAACCCGGTACAGGACGTGGAGCCGTTCAATGCGCAGCAGGTCGTCGACGCCGGTGACATCGTGGCGAACCCGTTCAGTATCGATGAAGCGGTAACGCAGATCGAGGCCGCGGCGCGGCATCTGGGGCAGAACGGCACACGGCTGGTAACGATCGGCGGCGATCACACCATCGCGCTTCCGCTACTGCGGGCGGTCGCCGCCAAGCACGGCCCGGTTGCCGTGCTGCACTTCGACGCGCACCTCGACACCTGGGACACCTACTTCGGGGCGCCGGTCACCCATGGGACCCCGTTTCGACGCGCCTCCGAGGAAGGCCTGATCGACCTCGAGTCGAGCCTGCACATCGGCATCCGTGGCCCGCTCTACAGCAGACAAGACCTGAAAGATGATGCTCGGCTCGGGTTTGCGATTATCGCCGGGCACGAGGTGGAGACCGAAGGTGTGGCCGCGGTGATCGCACGCATGCTCGACCGCATCGGCGACCGTCCGGTGTACGTGTCGGTCGATATAGACGTGCTCGACCCGGCGCACGCCCCCGGAACAGGCACGCCCGAGGCCGGCGGCCTGACCAGCCGTGAACTGCTCGCGATCATTCGTGCCTTGAGCGGGATGAACCTCGTTGGAGCGGATGTCGTCGAGGTGTCGCCCGCTTACGATCACGCGCAGATTACCGCAATCGCTGCCTCCCACGTTGCCTACGAGCTCATTTCTGCAATGACGCCGCGCGTGGAGACCGCCGCAGACCGTACCTAGGCGTCCGCCAGGCGGATGCCGGGACGCGCAGTCTCCGCTGCGACGGAGGCAGGGCACAAGAAGCGCCGGGCGGCGGGCCGATTGTCGTCACGACGGTCGCACGCAGACGCGTCGACCGTTCCCGCCAAGGCGCGACGGACTTGCCGGCGCTATACCCGCCGCACGTGCCGACAACCGGCCCGCGATGGGGCGTTGTTCTCGCCCTCTGGGGACGACTGTGCCGGGAACCTGTGGGAGGGTTGCACGGTCGGCATTCGCGTTGTCCGGTCAACTCCGCGCTCTCCGCAGCCGCGCGACTGGCGCCGGGCTCGATGCAGCCGCTCAGGACCCGACGACACCACCGTTCGGCCCAGCCAAAGGACTCCGCACCATGGACAAGACCTACCCATCCGCCGCGGCTGCCGTCGCCGACATTCCCGATGGCGCCTCGCTCGCCGTCGGTGGATTCGGCCTGGTCGGCGTGCCGATCGTGCTCATTCGTGCGCTGCTCGCACTCGGC